>JBBRSX010000060.1:0-32987 GCA_038244925.1 Hyphomicrobiales bacterium
CGTAACCCTCGAACGAGCCGGTCTTATCCGGCGTCAACCCGGCGTCGCCCGAAGCATCGAGCTCCTCGTTCCTCGAGAGGAAATCCCAATCCTCAAATGGCTCGAAATCAACCAGTCAAATCCTCTGTGACGAGGTACTAGCAAGGGAATGCCGGCAAAGCTCCAGGCCAAGGCCAGTTGCAGTGGTGTGGTTCGGGCCTCGGATTTCATTGTCTGCATGATCGTGCTCACGCGCCCGAGGGGTTGCCGCTGGCGGCGACATCGGCGGCGATCTGGCTCGCTTGGTGTTTCGGCTTGATCGCCGCCATCGTGCGCGAAATCCGGTCTGCCGCCCGGTTCATCAGCACCTGCGAGAACGGTGCTTCGGTTTGCGAGAGTGCCTTCATGGTCGCCTCCTTATGCGCGGCGGGACATGACTTGCGCATGCGCCGCCGTGGCTTGAGCGCGCACCGGCTCAAGATCGGCTTCGTCTTCGGGTTTCATGTGATGCCGCTGGTCGACGGCCTTGACGCAGAGATTGGCGAGGAAACCGACCACCAGCAGTCCGGCCATGATGTACATGGTGGTGTTATAGGCCTGCGCCTTCGGTACGCCGTGGCTGACATTGTATTCGCGGATGTAGTTGATCAGCACCGGACCTGCGATCCCGGCGGCGGACCAGGCGGTGAGCAGGATGCCGTGGATGGCGCCGACATAGCGGGTGCCGAACATGTCGCGCAGATAGGCCGGCACCGTCGAGAAGCCGCCGCCATACATGCTGACGATGATCGCGAAGCACGCGACGAACAGCACGACGTTGCCGCTGGCGCCGGCATAAGGCACGGTGACGTAAAGCGCGAAGCCGAGCATCATGTAGACGAAGTAAGTGTTCTTGCGCCCGATGAAGTCCGACAGCGAGGCCCAGCTGAAGCGGCCGCCCATGTTGAACAGACTCATCAGTCCGACAAGCCCGGCGGCGGCGATGGCCGTGATGTGGCCGGGGAACATTTCCTGGCTCATCGCGGAGGCCTGGCCGAGCACGCCGATGCCGGCCGTGGTGTTGCAGAACAACACGATCCAGATCAGCCAGAACTGCGGCGTCTTGATCGCCTGATAGACGAACACGTCGTTCTTCGTCATCAGCCTGGTGGCATTGGCCGGTGGCAGGTAGCCCTCCGGCTTCCAGCCCGGCGCCGGCACGCGCACGATCAGCGAGCCGACCATCATGAACACGAAGTAGACGCAGCCGAGCGTGATGAAGCTGTTGAACACGCCGACATCGGACGAGCTTGCAAACTTGCTCATCAGCCAGACCGACAGTGGCGAGGCGATCAAGGCGCCGCCGCCAAATCCCATGATCGCCATGCCGGTTGCCATGCCCGGCCGGTCGGGAAACCACTTCATCAGCGTCGAGACCGGCGAGATGTAGCCGATGCCGAGCGCGCAGCCGCCGATAACGCCGTAGCCGAGATAGATGATCCAGAGATTGTGCAGGTGGACGCCGAGCGCCGAAATCAGGAACGCGCTGGCCCAGCACACGCCGGCGGTGAACATCGCCTTGCGCGGTCCGCCTTCCTCGACCCAGCGGCCGAACACGGCCGCGGACAGTCCGAGGAACACCATCGCGATCGAAAAGATCCAGCCGAGGTCGGTAAGTTTCCAGTCCGCCGCGGTCGATTGCGAGACGCCGAGCCGCCGCGTCATCGGCAGGTTGAACACGCTGAAGGCATAAGCTTGTCCGATACAGAGATGGACGCAGAGTGCGGCGGGCGGCACCATCCAGCGGCTGTACCCGGGGCGGGCGATCGTGTGCGCGCGGTCGAGAAACGGCAACAGCGTTCGCGAGGGAAGTGCGGTGTCGTCGAGCGTCGTCGTCATTCCATTTCCTCCAGGGCGACATCGCTTCTTGTGATGCGGGCTTGGACCGCCGCGATTGCGCACGCTGCAAAAGCTACGCTCGGCTATGATTTTGACAAACGAATAATATTGACGGTTATTATCGAATTATTCGATATGATGTGGTGCGGTGAAATTCGGAAGGCCGACGTGACGGTCGCTGCCGGCGGATGAACGCCGCTCCGTCGCCAAAATAAATTATTCTGACGATGTCGTTTTGCCGAAAGCCCGTTCGACTGGGTGTCGGCAAACCCGCCGATCAATGAGGAGTAGAGCGATGCAGTATTTGTTGATGATCTATCGGAGCGAGGCCGAGTTTGGCAAAATGGACGCGGCGGCGCGCAAGGCCATGTCGGGGGAATACGGCGCATTCACCCAGTCGATTATCCAGAGCGGCCATTTCAAGGCCGGTGACGGCCTGCAGCCGACGACGACGGCAACCACGGTGCGCGTTCGTGACGGCAAGACCTTGACGACCGACGGTCCGTTCGCGGAGACGCGCGAACAGCTTGCCGGCTATTATCTGGTCGAGGCCAAGGATCTCGACACCGCGCTGGCGATCGCCGCGCGTATTCCCGAGGCCACGAGAGGTTCGATCGAGGTCAGGCCGGTGATGGTTTATGATTGACCTGTCGGGCGCGCATGACCCCGCGTGACATCGAAAAAACATTCCGTGATGAGGCGGGCAGGGCGCTGGCGACCCTGATCCGCCTCGTCGGCGACTTCGATCTGGCGGAGGATGCGCTGCAGGAGGCATTCGCGGTGGCGCTGGAGCGCTGGCGTGACGCCGAACTGCCGTCCAACCCCCGCGCCTGGCTGGTCAATGTCGCTCGCAACAAGGCGATCGATCGCATTCGTCGCCACACGTCATTCCGCAGCAAGCAGCCGGAACTGACCCATGAGATTTTGCTGCATGCGTCGGAGCCATGCGAGACGACGGAAAACGTGCTCGACGACGACATGCTGCGGCTGATCTTCACCTGCTGTCATCCGTCCTTTGCCGCCGAGGTCCAGGTCGCGCTGACCTTGCGCACGGTGTGCGGACTCACCACTGCGCAGGTCGCACGCGCCTTTCTGGCGAGCGAGGAGGCGATGGCGCAGCGTCTGCTGCGCGCGAAGCAAAAAATCCGGCTCGCCGGTATTCCCTACGAAGTGCCGGAGCGCGAAGCGCTGGAGCCGCGGCTGCGCGGCGTGCTGGCCGTGATCTATCTCGTCTTCACCGAAGGTTATGCCGCGACTTCGGGCGAGGATCTGATGCGGCCCGATCTGGCCCGCGAAGCCATACGATTGGCGCGGCTGCTCGATGCGCTGATGCCCGGCCGCGGCGAGATCAAGGGACTGCTGGCGTTGATGCTGTTGCACGATTCCCGCCGCGCCGGCCGCGAGACCGCGGGCGGCGACATCGTGCTGCTGGAAGAACAGGACCGCACGCTGTGGGATCACGGCCAGATATCAGAAGGTTTGCAACTCGTGGAAGACGCGCTGCGGATGCCGGGCCGGCCGCAATCCTATGCGGTGCAGGCCGCGATCGCGGCGCTTCATGCCCGTGCGCCAAATTACAAGGACACCGACTGGCCGCAGATCGCGGGTCTTTATGAGGTGCTGCTGCGGATCAGCCCATCGCCGGTGATCGAACTCAACCATGCTGCCGCAGTGTCGATGGTCGACGGGCCCGCGCGCGCTCTGGATTTGATCGACACGGTCGAAGCGCGCGGCGGACTGAAAGGCTATGAGCTGTTGCCGGCGGTGCGCGCCGACCTGTTGCGCCGCCTCGGCCGGCATGATGCCGCGCGTGAAGCGTATATTGCAGCGATGGCAGCGACGCAACTGGAGCCGCTGCGACGGTTGTATGCGCGGCGGATGAAGGAGATGGAGGAAGGGCTCGATGCCAGACCTGATTCGTCATTGCGAGCGTAGCGAAGCAATCCATCTTGCAACGGAAAGAAAGAATGGATTGCTTCGTCGCTTTCGCTCCGCGCAATGACGATGAAGCTTACTTCGCCGCGACCACCGTCTGCTGCGCATCGGCCGGCAGGCTCGACAGCAGCGCGTGCAGCGTCGACATGGTCGAGTGATCGGCGATCCCGTCGACGCGCTCGGGGCGGAAGTGGCGCTGGAATGCGGTCACGACTTCCATGGTGGCGCCGTCGAACTTGCCTGATGTCGGGACGTTGTAGCCGTAACGGGCGAGCGCCGTCTGCAGGCCTGCGACATCGTCGCTGATGTGGCCAAGTTTCAACGCTTCGCTGCGCACGATCGGCGCTGGTTGCACCCAGTGGCCGACGCCGGAATTGGCCAGCGAATGCCACGGGAATTTCTCGCCGGGATCCTTCTTGCGCGCCGGCGCCACGTCGGAATGCGCGAGTACGCGATGCGGGGAGACGTTGCGGCGGAGCATGATGCCGCGGCACAGCGCGATCACGGCGGCGATCTGGCGCAGCGGGAAATCCGGATAGCCCCAGTCATGGCCGCGGTTGACGATCTCGATTCCGATCGAGCAGGAATTGATGTCTTCCTCGCCGGCCCAGCGCGACACGCCGGCATGCCAGGCGCGCTTGATCTCCGGCACGCACTGCACGATGCGGCCATCTTCCAGCACGATGTAATGCGCCGAGACCTCGGTGCCCGCGGTGCAAAGCTGGGCAATCGCGCCTTCCACATCCGGCATGCCGGTGTAGTGCAGCACGATCATGTCGGCGAGACGGCCCTTGTTGCGGTCGCCAAAATTCGCCGACGGGATGACGTCGGAGGCGATCGAGGAATCCGGGGTGAAAGTCTTCATGTCCGCGTTGGCCCTGGGAATGGGGAGGGCGCGTTGGCGCCTCGAATCAATACCAGCAGTCGCGAACGAACCAGAAGACATTATTAGTACTCAAATACAGGCGAGAGAACGGCAAACGCGGTTTTACAAAAACGAGCGTTTACTATTCCTTTACCTTGGTCCTCGCGCAATCCGGCAGCCCGGCTCGGCCTCGCATTTTGCCGGAGTGTGTGCGGGGTGCATCAGTGCCTCAGACCTGCGCCAGTTCCCGCCAAAGTGACGAGAAAGCGCGCAAAACCCGGCGTGGATCGTCAACGCTTTCTTAAGGCTAAGTGCCGTTACTAAGTGATGAAGAGCCGAACCGGATTTGGGGACGGCAGAGGCCCTCTTTCACGCTCGAAATGCCATGGCAACCCAGCAGATTCCGTCCGGAAAAAAGGGTTTGCCGGGTGGGGCGGGGGATGGCGGCCACGCCTCACGGCGGCTTTTTAGCCGGAATAGCCCGGCGAAGCGCAGAGATTTGAGGCGCAATGGGCCCGTTCGCGTCCAATTTTCTTACTTCCCGCCCGAAACCGCCGGGGGTCACCGCATGACCACGGCTGCGCCGCATCATATCTCGGTTCTCGGCCGCGAGGCGGTCGAGATGCTGGCCCCCCGTGACGGCGGAATCTATCTCGACGCGACCTTCGGCGCCGGCGGATACAGCCGCGCCATCCTCGACACCGCGGGAACCCGGGTTATCGGCATCGACCGTGACCGGTCGGCGATTACCGGCGGCTTCGATCTGGTTGATCGTTCGGGCGGCCGGCTGACCCTGGTCGAGGATCGCTTCTCCAACCTCGATAAGGTCTGCGCTGCGCAAGGCGCGGAGGCGATCGACGGTGTGGTGATGGACGTCGGCGTCTCCTCGATGCAGCTCGATCAGGCCGCGCGCGGTTTTTCGTTCCGGCTCGGCGGTCCGCTCGACATGCGGATGGGCCATGACGGCCCGACCGCGGCGGATGTGGTCGCAAAAGCCTCCGAGGCCGAGCTTGCCAACATCATCTACATCTTCGGCGAAGAGCGCTATTCGCGCGCGGTCGCGCGCGCCATCGTCGCGGCGCGCAAGGAAGCGCCGATCGAGACCACAAAGGCGCTGGCCGACATCGTCTCAAAAGTGGTTCACGCCAAGCCGAACGAGATTCATCCGGCGACGCGGACGTTCCAGGGCCTGCGGATCTTCGTCAACGGCGAACTCGACGAACTGCATCTGGCGCTGGCGGCGGCGGAACGCGTGCTGAAGCCGGGCGGCCGGCTGGTCGTGGTCTCGTTCCATTCGCTGGAAGACCGCATCGTCAAGGATTTCTTCAACGCGCGCGGCAAGACCGGCGGAGGCTCGCGGCATTTGCCCGAGATGGCGCAGACGGCGCCGAGCTTTCAGATCCTGACCAAGCGTCCGGTCACCCCCGGTGACGCGGAAGTTGCCGCCAATCCGCGCGCGCGTTCAGCCAAGCTGCGCGCCGCCGAACGTACTGCGGCGCCGGCGCATGCCGCCGGCGAACTGCCGGCATGGCCTGTGCTCGCCGACGTGATGAGGGGAGGCTGACCATGCGCGTCATCCACCTTTTCGTCATCGGCATGCTGATCTTCGCGGCGGCTTACGTCTACCGGATCAAGATGGAATCGACCGCGCGCGTCGAACGCGTGCTGCGCCTGAACGCTGAGATCCGCGAGCAGCGCGATGCCATCGCGACGCTGCGCGCGGAATGGGCCAAGCTCGACGCGCCGCTGCGGCTGCAGGGCCTTGCCGATCGTCATCTCGGCCTGAAGCCGCTCAACGCCACGCAATACGACACGCTGAAGAACCTGCCCGAACGGCCGCCGAGCTTTGCCAAGCCGGGCGCCGCCGATCCGATCGGCTCGATGATCAACACCATCGAGGCGACCGCCGACGCGCCGTCCGTGACCGGGTCGATTCCCGCCCCAGGAAATCCGTCGGCAAATCAGTCAGGAGCTCGGCAATGACCGGCCGGGCACTGACCAGGACCAACAAGCCCACAGAGCCGTGGCGGCAGCGGCTGATCCGCAGCCTGCTCTACGGGCGCAATGTCGATCGCGCCGCCAAGGCTCGCGCTCGCGTTGGATTGGCGATCCTCGCCTTCGCCGTCGTCTACGCCATCCTCGCCGGACGTCTGGTGATGTTCGCGGTCGGCGCCGACAGCCATGGTGCGCGCCGTACCGCGTCGCAGGATGCGATCGCGACCGCGAGGCCCGACATCGTCGATCGCAACGGCGAGGTGCTCGCCACCGACGTCAAGGCGCCGAGCCTGTTCGGCGAACCGCGCCGTATCATCGACAAGGACGAGGCGATCGAGCTTCTGACCGCAACGCTGCCGGATCTCGACACGTCGGAAGTCCGCGAGCGGCTGTCGTCGCGCAAAGGGTTTGTCTGGCTGAAGCGCGAAATTACGCCGAAGCAGCAGCAGGACATTCACCGCCTCGGCATTCCCGGCATCGGCTTCCTGCGCGAGAACAAGCGCGTCTATCCCACCGGCGCGTCGGTCGCGCATCTGATCGGCCTGGTCAACATCGACAACCAGGGCATCGCCGGCATGGAGAAGTGGCTGGACAACAACGGTCTGGCCGATCTGCACCGCGCCGGCTTTGCCACCGACCGGCTGCAGCGGCCGGTGGAACTGTCGGTCGATCTGCGCGTCGAGCACGCGCTGCGCGATGAACTTTTGAAGGCCAAGGAAAAGTACAAGGCCAAGGCCGCCTCCGGCCTCGTTTCCAATGTCAGGACCGGCGAGATCGTGGCGCTGGTGTCGCTGCCGGATTTCGATCCGAACAATCCAAAGGAAGCGCACGACCCCGACCGCATTAACCGCCTGACCACCGGCGTGTATGAAATGGGTTCGACCTTCAAGGCGCTGACGCTGGCGATGGCGCTGGATTCCGGCAAGGCTACGCTCAACTCATTGTATGACGCGCGCGGCGCGCTGCATTTCGGCAAATTCGCCATTCACGACACCCATCCGCTCGGCCGTTCGATCACGCTGTCGGAAGTGTTCACCTTTTCCTCCAACGTCGGCGCCGCGCGGATCGCGCTGGCGCAGGGCGTCGAGGCGCACAAGGCGTTCCTGAAGAAACTCGGCCAGATGGACCGGCTGCGCACCGAACTGCCGGAGAGCGCGTCGCCGATCGTCCCGAAGCGCTGGAGCGAGCTCAACACCATTACGATTTCCTTCGGCCACGGCATCGCGGTGGCGCCGCTGCAGGCGGTGATGGGCATCAACGCCGTCGTCAATGGCGGCCTGCTGATTCCGCCGACCTTCCTCAAGCGCTCCGAAGAAGAGGCCAAGGCGATCGCCAAGCGCGTGATCAAGCCCGAGACGTCGGAGAAGATGCGTTACCTGATGCGGCTGAACGCGGAGATCGGAACCGCCAAGTCGGCCGACGTCAAGGGCTACTATATCGGCGGCAAGACCGGTACCTCCGAAAAGGTGGTCGGCGGGCGCTATTCCAAGAAGCAGGTGCTGAACTCGTTCACCGCGATCATCCCGGCGGACAACCCGCAATATCAGCTATTGGTGATGCTGGACGAGCCGAAGGCGCTGCCGGAAACCCACGGTTTCATTACCTCGGGCTGGAACGCGGTGCCGACAGGCGGCAAGGTGATTTCCCGCATTGCACCGCTTTTGGGCATCGAGCCGCGCTTCGATCTGCCGCCGTCCGACCGCCTTATTCTTGCGGCATCGAAGACAACCCAGTAATCCCTACCGGGGGGCGAACAGCGCCGGCCGGACTGGAAGACCATGAGACTTCGCGACCTCTTCAGCGACGATGCCGTGATCGAGCCGCGGGCGGCCGCTGTCGATGTCAGGGGACTTGCGGTCGATAGCCGCGCGGTGAAACCGGGCGATCTTTTCTTTGCGATTGCCGGCAGCAAGACCGATGGTTCGCGCTTCGTCGATTCGGCGATTGCCGCCGGTGCCGTCGCAGTCGCCGGCGACCACGCGCCATCAGGCGACCGCCGCGTACCCTTCGTTGTCACATCCAATCCGCGGCGCGCGCTGTCACTGGCGGCGGCGCGGTTTTATCCGCGGCAACCCGCGACGATTGCGGCCGTGACCGGCACCAGCGGCAAGACGTCGGTCGCAGCGTTCACGCGCCAGATCTGGGAGCGGCTGGGATATGCTTCCGCCAGCATCGGCACCATCGGACTGGTTTCGCCGAAGCGCACCGTCTACGGCTCGCTGACGACGCCAGATCCGATCGCGCTTCACAAACAGCTCGACGAAATTACCGGCGACGGCGTCACGCATCTTGCCTTCGAGGCGTCCTCGCACGGGCTCGACCAGTTCAGGCTCGACGGCGTCCGCATCGCCGCCGGCGGCTTCACCAACTTGTCGCGCGACCACATGGATTATCATCCAACCGTCGCGCATTATCTCGGCGCCAAGATGCGGTTGTTCCGCGATCTCGTTGCGCCCGGTGGTGCGGCCGTCATTTCATCCGATCATGATTGTTCGCCTGAGGTGATCGATGCCGCGCGCTCCAGAAATCTGCGGATCGTCGCCGTCGGCCGCAACGCGGATGGCGAAGGCGAGGGAATCCGGCTGTGTGCCGCCGCCGTGGAAGGTTTTGCGCAACAGCTCGTACTCGAGCATCGCGGCCGCAGGCACATGATCAAATTGCCGCTGGTCGGCGAATTCCAGATCGAGAACGCGCTGGTGGCCGCCGGGCTCGCGATCGGGACCGGCAGCGAGCCCACTGAAGTGCTGGCAACGCTCGAACATCTCGAAGGCGCCAAGGGGCGGCTGGAGCGGGTCGGCGAATACAACGGCGCTCCCATATTCGTCGACTACGCGCACAAGCCGGATGCGCTGGTGAAGGCGCTGCAGGCGCTGCGGCCTTACGCCAGCCGCAAGCTGGTCGTGGTGTTCGGCGCCGGCGGCGATCGCGACGCCGGCAAACGTCCGATCATGGGCGCGATCGCGGCCGAGAATGCCGATCGCGTCATCGTCACCGACGACAATCCGCGCAGTGAAAATCCTGACGCGATCCGTGCCGCGATCCTGGCTGAAGCAAAAGGCGCCGATGACATCGGCGATCGCACGGAAGCAATCGAGGCCGGCATATCGGCGCTGCAGCCAGGCGACGCGCTTCTGATCGCCGGCAAGGGCCACGAGATCGGACAGATCGTCGGCGACAAGGTTTTGCATTTCAGCGATCACGAGGCGGTGGCGGCCGCGCTCGCAGCGAGGGTTGCATGAGCGCGGTGCCGTTGTGGACGATTGCCGAAGTGGCGCGTGCGTTGAAGGTCGCCGGTGAATTTCCGGATACGCCGATCGACTTCGTGACCCAGGACAGCCGGCTGGTGAAGCCGGGATGCCTGTTCGTCGCCTTGAGCGGCACGCCGAGCGGCGGCTTCATTTCCAGTTTCGCCAGCGCGCGTGACGGCTGGGAGTTCGCCGACAAGGCCGAAGCGTCCGGCGCGGTGGCGATGATCGTACCGCACCGGATCGCAGGCGTCAGCGTTCCGCAGTTGGTAGTAAAGGACACGCTGATCGACGGCCTGTGGGGGCTGGCGCGCGCGGCGCGGGCACGTTTTTCCGGCCCCGTGATTGGTCTCACCGGCAGCGCCGGCAAGACCAGCACCAAGGAATTCCTCGCCGCCTATCCCAACGCCTATGCCAGCCCGAGCAGCTTCAACAATTTCTGGGGCGTGCCGCTGACGCTGTGCAATGCCAGCCCGCGCGCCAGCCTGTGGGTGGTCGAGATGGGCATGAACCAGACCGGCGAAATCGCGCGGTTGACCGAGGTGACAAAGCCGACCGTGGCGCTGGTGGTGAACGTGCAGCCGGTGCATCTGGAAAAGCTCGGCAGCCTCGAAGCCATTCGCCGCGAGAAGGTGAGCATCGCGCTCGGTCTTCCCGAAGACGGCGTGCTGGTGCTGCCGACCGATGTCGAGGCGCCGGAGTGGAACGGCAAGGTGGTTCGCTTCGGCGACGCATCGGAAGTGCGGGCGTTGAATCATGCGGCGCAAGGCGAGAGCTGGGATGTCACCGCGCAGGTGAACGGCAAGCCCGTTGCGTTCAGGCTGACGCCGGGCGCGCCGCATCGTTTGCAGAACGCGCTGGCTGCGCTGGCGTCCATTCATGCTGCCGGCCTCGACGCGACGGCATTGGCAAAGGAATTGAACCACGTCGGCATCATGACCGGCCGCGGCGTCGAGCAGGCCGCCGCCGGTGTCACCGTGATCGACGACAGCTTTAACGGCAACCCTGCCAGCATGGTGGCCGCGCTCGGCAGCCTCAAGGCGCGGCCGGTGCAGGCCGGCCGCCGCATCGCCATTCTCGGCGACATGCTGGAACTCGGCCCTGACGCGCCCGCCTATCACGAGAAGCTGTCCGCAGACCTGCCGGGCCTCGACGGCATCTATTGTGTCGGCCCGCTGATGCGTCATCTGTATGGGCTGGTGCCGGCCGAGCGGGCGCTGGGCTGGCATGAAGATCCCGCCACGCTCGATCCGCAGAAAATCGCGGCTCTGCTGCGGAGCGGCGACGTGGTGGTGGTCAAGGGCAGCAAAAAGATGTTCTGGGTGAACAAGTTTGTGCCGAGGCTGCTGGCCGCCCTGCAGGCAAAAGCGTAAACTAGCTGGGCCGGCTACCCCCTGTTTTTGCATGGCGATTCGCGAGGCCGCTTGCGGTATGACCAAGATTTGCTTGGTTTGAGGACGAAAACGACTATCAAGGCCCCGTACGGGCGCCTTCTCGCTGAAGACGGTGCAACCAAGCCGCGTGATAGGGCATATTGAATGTTTTACTGGCTGATCGAGCTTTCCAACACCGTTCCCGGTCTTGGTTTTCTCCGCGGGCTCCTCAACGTCTTCCGGTACATCACTTTCCGCACCGGCGGCGCGATGGTGACGGGCGCGCTGTTCGTGTTCCTGTTCGGTCCCTGGATCATCGACCATCTGCGCTTGCGGCAAGGCAAGGGCCAGCCGATCCGCGCCGACGGCCCGGCGTCGCATCTGATCTCCAAGAAGGGCACGCCGACGATGGGCGGGCTGATGATCCTGTCCGGGCTCGTGGTGGCGACGCTGCTGTGGGCCAATCCGCTTAATCCCTACGTCTGGATCGTGCTCGCGGTGACGCTGGGGTTTGGCTTTGTCGGATTCTACGACGACTATCTGAAGGTGACGAAGCAGACCCATAGCGGCTTCGCCGGCAAGCTGCGACTCATGATCGAATTCATGATCGCGATGGCGGCCTGTTACGCGCTGGTGCGGCTCGGGCGCGATGCGTCCTCGACTTCGCTGGCGATTCCGTTCTTCAAGGAAATGGTGTTCAACTTCGGCTGGTTCTTCGTGCTGTTCGGCGCTTTCGTGATGGTCGGTTCCGGCAATGCCGTGAATCTTACCGACGGTCTCGATGGTCTCGCCATCGTCCCGGTGATGATCGCCGCCGCCAGCTTCGGCATGATCGCGTACCTGACCGGCAACGCGGTGTTCTCCGACTATCTGCAGATCAATTACGTCGCCGGCACCGGCGAACTCGCGGTGCTGTGCGGCGCGGTGCTCGGTGCGGGCCTCGGCTTCCTCTGGTTCAACGCGCCGCCGGCCTCGATCTTCATGGGCGACACCGGCTCGCTCGCGCTCGGCGGCATGCTCGGCGCGGTCGCAGTCGCAGTCAAACACGAGATTGTGCTGGCCGTAATCGGCGGATTGTTCGTGCTGGAAGCCGTCTCCGTGATCGTGCAGGTGGTGTCGTTCAAGCTGACGGGAAAACGCGTGTTCCGGATGGCGCCGCTGCACCATCATTTCGAGCAGAAGGGCTGGACCGAGCCGCAGATCGTGATCCGGTTCTGGATCATCTCGGTGATGCTGGCGCTGCTCGGCCTCTCAACGCTGAAGTTGCGGTGAGGGTCGTGCGACCTTTCAACTGTCATTCCGGAGGCCGCGAAGCGGCAATCCGGAATCTCGAGATTCTCCGATGCGCAATTGCGCATCGTAGTTCGTGCTTCGCACGCCCCGGAATGACGGTTGGAAAATCATGATCCCCGTCACCTCCTTCGCGGGCAAGACAGTCGCGGTGTTCGGCCTCGGCGGCTCCGGCCTTGCGAGTTGCCATGCCCTGAAGGCCGGCGGCGCCGAAGTCATCGCTGGCGACGACTCCGCCGACAATGTCGCCAAGGCCGTGCAGGCCGGTTTCATCACGGCCGATCTGCGCACGGTGTCTTGGGCGAATTTCTCGGCGCTGATCCTGACGCCCGGCGCGCCGCTGACGCATCCGGCGCCGCACTGGTCGGTGCTGATGGCGCGGCAGGCCGGAATTGAAGTGATCGGCGACATCGAACTGTTCTGCCGGGAACGTCGCCGTCATGCGCCGGAGGCGCCGTTCGTCGCCATCACCGGCACCAACGGCAAATCGACCACCACGGCGCTGATCGCGCACCTGATGCAGGTCGCAGGCTACGACACCCAGATGGGCGGCAATATCGGCACCGCGATTCTTTCATTGGAGCCGCCGCGAATGGGGCGGGTGCATGTGATCGAGATGTCGTCCTACCAGATCGATCTTTCGCCCTCGCTCGACCCGTCCGTCGGCATTCTCCTTAATGTCAGCGAAGACCATATCGATCGCCACGGCACGATCGAGAATTATGCGGCCGTGAAGGCGCGCCTCGTCGCCGGCGTGCAGCCGCAGGGGACTTCCATTGTCGGCGTCGACGACGGCTGGTGCCGCAACATCGCCGACCGGCTCGATCAGTCCGGAAAATGCGTGGTGCGGATCTCCGTGAAAAACCCGCTGCCGGACGGCATCTATGTCGAGCGCGAAGTCGTCGTGCAGGCCTCCGGCGGCGCGCGCCGCGAGATCGCCAAACTCGGCGGTATCGGCTCGCTGCGCGGCCTGCACAATGCGCAGAACGCGGCTTGCGCCGCGGCCTGCGCGCTGGCGACCGGCATCGGCACTGAAACGCTGCAAAGCGGGCTGCGCAGCTTTCCCGGCCTCGCGCACCGCATGGAGCAGGTCGGCCGCCGCGGCAACGTGCTGTTCGTCAACGATTCCAAGGGCACCAACGCCGATGCCGCGGCGCATGCGCTGTCGTCCTTTGGCGACATCTTCTGGATCGCCGGGGGAAAACCGAAACTCGGCGGCATTACGAGTCTTGCAGAATATTTTCCGCGGATTCGAAAGGCCTACCTGATCGGCGAAGCCGCGCAGGAATTTGCAGGGACCCTGGGCGAGCGGGTCCCGCACGAAATTTCGCAGACGCTGGATGTCGCCGTCGCCAACGCCGCGCGCGACGCCGAAGCGTCCGGGCTCGCCGACGCGATCGTGCTGCTGTCGCCCGCCTGCGCCTCGTTCGACCAGTACCGCAATTTCGAAATTCGCGGCACGAAATTCCGCGACCTGGTGACGGCGATGCCGGGCGTGAAGCCGGTGGTGTGAACGGTTCCGTCAAGGCCGGGCACGACGAGTTGAGAGAGTAGGGTAAGTCTCGAAGGCGTCGTAAATGGCAATTCGTGTTCCCTTACGTACCTGCGTCGGTTTCGCGGTTGCAGCCTTCTTCGCAACCGTCGCGCATGCGGCGGAGCCTGACCGCGTGTCTCTCAGCGAACAAACGATCTCGTGGAACACGGTCAAATACGCCACGACTGCCGAGAACGGATTCGTCGATGGTTCCCTGGACAAGACGACCATCGTCGACCGCACGTTCAGGGCTCACGTCCTCGAGAACCGTTATCTGAAGGTCACGCTGGTCCCCGAATTCGGCGGGCGAATTCTTTCCATCATTTACAAACCTACCGGCCACGAACAGCTTTATCGAACCGAAGTCGGCGTCCCCTACGGCATGAAGGCCGGCGTGTTCTATTACGACTGGCTGATGATCTATGGCGGCATCTTCCCGACGTTCCCGGACGCCGAGAACGGCCGGACCTGGATGAATCCGTGGGATTTCAGGGTGGTAAAAGAGAGCGCCGGCGAAGTGACGGTGGCGATCTCGATCAAGGACGATGTTGCGTATGCCGCAGCGCCGAAACAATTCTCCCGCGGTTCGACAGGGATCGAGGCGACCTACTATGTCACGCTGAAAGCCGATCGCGCCGCGCTCGATGCGCGCATGGTGCTCAAGAATTCGCGCGATGAGGCGATCGATTACGAATACTGGACCTGCACCACGCTGGCGCCGGGATCGGACCCGGACCATCCCAAAACCACCGGCGGCGCCGAGATCATCGCGCCGATCGCTGCCTACAGCACACCGCACTGGTCGGCTAATCTGTCCAGCGGTGAGGCGAGCGCAGGCGAGGGCAGGAGCCGCTTCGAAAAACTGCGCTACTTCAAGAACTGGCCGACGATGGGCATCGCCTATGCGGCGCCGGATATGCAGGGCGGGAATTTCTCAAGCGTGATCAACCATGACAACGAGGAAGGCATCATCCGCATTGCCGACAACAGGATCACGCCGGGCCTGAAGATGTGGACCTGGGGATATCCGTCATTCACCGACGAAACCGATCCGCGCAAGGATCCGAACCAGCAGCGGCCCTATGTCGAATTGTGGGCGGGCGTTTCGGATCAATTCTTTCACAGCGCCAGATTTCCCGCGCGGGGTGAGGTGACAATTCCCGAGGCCTACGGCCCGACCGTCGGCATGCGCAACGTGACGCATGCGAACGAGAACATTCTGGTCAATCTGTCGGCCGATTCGTCCGGCGTGAATCTTCAGTTCGTCAGCCTCGAACCGGCCACTCCGCTGCGCGTGACGCTGAAACGCGGCGAAGCTGTTCTGTTCGATGACGCCGTGACGCCAGACCCGAAAAACGGCAATCGCATTTCCTCGGCGATTCCGGCCGGCGGCAGCGGCGAGCGGATACGGTTGACGATCGGGACCGCGCAAGGCAAAGCGCTGATCGCGGCCGAGACAGAAATAAAATGATGGCCAGCGGGGTCGGGAGGCATTCGCAATGACGAAAATCAGGATCGGTTTGGCCGGCTGCGGTTTTGTGGCCGAGCTGCACATGGTTGCCTACCGGCGTGTCTACGGCGTGAACGTTGAAGTCAAGGCGGTCGCGGCGCGGGGTGACCACGTTGTGGAGTTTGCCCGCAAACACCAGATCCCGACCGCGTATCGCAGCTTTCGCGAGTTGATCGCCGATAGAGAGATCGACGTCATTGACATCTGCACGCCGCCCAATCTGCACGCCGCGATGATCGTCGAGGCGATGCAGGCCGGCAAACACGTGATCTGCGAGAAACCCTTCAGCGGCTATTTCGGGCGCGACGGCGACCAGGCGCCGATCGGCAAGCATGTGCCCAAGGCGCGGATGTACGAGCGCGTGATCGAGGAAATGGAAACCACGCGGGTCGCGATCAACCGCACCGGCAAGCTCTTCATGTATGCAGAGGACTGGATCTACGCGCCGGCGGTGAGCAAGACCGTGGAGATCCTCAAGGCCACCAAAGACAAGATCCTGTTCATGAAGGGCGAAGAGAGCCACAGCGGCTCGCACGCCGCGCATGCGGCGCAATGGGCGATGACCGGCGGCGGCTCGCTGATCCGGATGGGATGCCATCCGCTGTCAGCGGTGCTCTATCTCAAGCAGGTCGAGGCCAAAGCGCGCGGCGAGAGGATCGGCGTTGCCAGCGTGGTCTGCGACGTCGGCAACGTCCTGACGAGCCTGCGGCCGGAGGAGCGAACCGTGCTTAGGGCTAATCCGGTCGACGTCGAGGACTGGGGCATGCTGTCAGCTACCTTCACTGACGGCACCAAGGCGACGGTGTTTTCCGGCGACATGATTCTCGGCGGCGTGCGCAACCTGATCGAGACCTACACCTCGAGCGGTTCGCTGTTCGCCAACATCACGCCGAACACGCACATGATGAGCTACCAGACCAGCGAGGAGAAGCTCGCCAGCGTCTATATTACCGAGAAGGTCGATCGCAAGACCGGTTGGCAATATGTCTGTCTCGAAGAGGAATGGACACGCGGCTATCTGCAGGAAATCCAGGATTTCATGGAATGCGTCGCGACCGGCCGGCAGCCGCTCGCGGATCTCGCGCTCGCGTTCGAGACCATCAAGGTCAACTACGCCGGCTATTGGGCCGCCGAAGAGGGCCGTCGCGTCACGCTGTGACGGCCCCCGAAGGTCGCCGCAATTCTAGGCGGCGTAGACCGAGGATTTCGGCAGCGGGAACACCGGATCCTGGGTCTTGATGTTGGTTGGCCAGACCACCGAGATATGCTCGCCGGCGTTTTGCATCACCACCGGCGTCGAGCGTTCGTTCTGTCCGGCGAGTTGCGTCCCCGGCTTGTAGAATTTGACGCCATAGCCCTGGATCGTGCCGCCCGCGGGGATGTCGACGTCGAGCGCCGCCTTGCGAATGGCCTCGGGATCGAAGCCGCCATATTTTTCCTTGGCGACCGGCAGCACGTTGTTGAGCAGGATCCAGGTCTGGTTGAAGCCCATCGAACAATGCGGGGGAACGTCGGTCGCGCCGGTCTTCTCCTTGTAGCGTGTGACCATGACCTTGGTGAGGTCGCCGATCCCGGGCGCGAGCTTCGCCGGATCGAGCAATTGCGCGGGCACTGGATCGATATTGCAGAAATTGTCGATGTCGGCGCCGAAGGTCGCGCGCAATTTGTCGAGCTGGCTGTAGCCGGCGCCGGCGCCGAACAGCATCTTGAACTTGAGGCCGCTCTCGCGCGCCTGTCGCAACATCAGGGTGATGTCGGGATTGTAGCCGGCATGCGAGATCACGTCGGGTTTGGCGCGCTTGAGCTTGGTGATCAGCACCGAGAGGTCGGGGGCGGAGGCGGAATACCCCTCCTTGAGCACGATCTGCAGTCCGGCTTCCTTGGCATAGGCCTCGTCGGCGGCGGCGACACCGACGCCGTAGGGGCCGTCCTCGTGAATCAGTGCGACCTTGACGTCCTTGGGCTCCATGCCCAGCTTGGCCTTGGCGTGTTCGGCAAGGAAGCCCGCAAACGCCTGGCCGTATTGATCGGAGTGAATCTGCGCGCGAAACACGTATTGCAGGTTCTTGTCCTTGAACACGGCGGTTGAAACCGCGGTGGTGATCCAGAGGATCTTCTTCTGCTGCTCGACCTTGGTCGAGAGCGGCACCGCATGCGAACTGGCAAAGACGCCGTTGATGATGTCGACCTTCTCCTGGTCGATCAGGCGCACCGCCTCGTTGATGGCAATATCAGGCTTGCTCTGGGAGTCGGCATTGACCGGAGCAACTTTATATTTGCCGCCGACGCCACCCTTTTCATTGACGAGGTCGATCGCGATTTGCGTGCCGACCGAGGAGGCGACCGAGCCGCCGGCCGCGAACGGACCGGTCAGGTCGTAGATCACACCGATGCGCACCGTTTCGGCTTGCGCCTGTGCGCGTGTCCAGTCGAGACTCGCTACCGCGGCAGCAGCGGCGGAATTTTTGAGCAGCGTTCGTCGTGAAGTCGGCATCGTATCCTCCCCACTTAACTGGTCGTTTTGACCGTGTTTTCTGCTTTTGCCGGAGTATTTGGCGGCCGTGTCGTAAAGTCAACATGCCCGCCGTTCGCAACAGCGAAGACGAAACACAACGCAACAGGCGAACACACTACCTTCGTATTACTCCTTTGCTTTCGCACTGCGGCCGGTTGCGCCCGGTTTGAACAGCGCGAGGTCGATGCTCTGCCCCATCGCCAGATATCCCGTGCGGTTGGGGTGAAGCTTGTCGCCGGCACCGCCGGTGGTGCTTTCGGGAATGAACTCCGGCTTCAGGCCACCTGTTTGCGCATCGAGCGCGACCTTGTCGAAGTCGATCACACCGTCGAACGTGCCTGAGCTGTGAATGAAATCGTTGAGCGCCTTGCGCTTGGCGTCTTGCTCCGGGAAGCCGTGCGCCGCGCTCGAACTGCCCAGCGCCGAGGTAACGGTGGCGCCGATGACGCGCAGTTGCGGCCACTTCTTGCGCAGCCGTCCGACACCATCCTTCATGACGGCGATGACCTGATCGCTTGACGCGTTGCCGTTCTTGGAAAAATCGTTGATGCCTTCGAGCCAGATCACGCTGGAAATGCCCGACAGCGCCAGCACGTCGCGATCGAGTCGCTGGCCCGAGCCCGGGCCGCCGGCGAACGGCTTGTCGGGACCGTATTCGGCGGGCCCCGCGATCTGGTTGCCGCCGATGCCGCCGTTCACTACCGCGACCTTGTTGCCATAGAGCGCTTTCAGGCGGCGCGACAGCACGTCGGGCCAGCGATCGTCGCCGTTCATGGTCGAGGCGGTGCCGTCGGTGATGGAATCGCCGAACGCCATGATCGCGAGCGCATCAGCCGGCGCCATCATCTCGACCGCGTCGAGGAAAAACCACGACGCCGTGGTGTAGGGAAATGCAGCCTCGTCCTCCAACGCGCCCTTGGCGCCGGCGCCGGGCGCGGTGACGTAGGAAGTGGTGAGCGCCTTGGCGTGCCATGTCATCGGACCGCTGTCGCCGGCGACATGAAAGCTCACCGCGAGCCGCCGGCCGGCGAGATCATCCGGCTGCTTTACAAAAGCTAGCGCGACCGGATCGCTCCATGCGGAGTCTCCCGGCGCGACCGTGATCGAAGATTTTCCGCCGAACATCACCGGACGGTTGGAGCCGCGCACCAGCGCGGCGCTGCCCCATTGCAAGCCGACATGAACACCGTCGAACGTCACTGGCTTTTTGCCGAAGGCATTGCTGAGGCGAATGCGGGCCTGACGCCCCCCAGATTTCGGGCCTCACCACCAGGCGAAACGTCTGATCCCGTGCGCCGGCCGCAGGCTCCGGGAAGGCGAATTTCTAGTCGGGCTGGGCGGAGGGATTGCCGACGGGGTAGGGCCCCTGAACTGGTCCGGTCCATGACACCACCCACTTCTCGCCATCCCGGGCGGTGGCGGCCTGCGATATCAAAGTGAGTAGCGAAGCCGTAACGAGGCGGGCAAGCGAGCGCATGGCGGGTTTCCTCCGAAGTTTGTTATCGTTGGCGCCATCCTAGAATTTTCAGATACCTGACGCCAATGGCTGATGCCGTCATCACCGGGCAAAAGCGCGAAGCGCGTCTTCGCGCTAGATGTCCCGGTGATCCACGTCTTGCTTCCTTGCGGCAAAGACGTGGATGGCCGGGCATAGGCGAGCGCAAGCGACGCCGTCCTTTGGACGGCTGTGCCCGGCCATGACGGTGGAGAGAGGGCTTCCCTCAAAAGTTACCGATCCCATTAACCCCTTGGCAACCATCCTCGGCCACCAATGGGCGCTACCTCTGCCATTTGGGGACGCCCATGCTCGCCCGTGACCAAAGCACCCCGTTTTCGGAATGGTGGTGGACCGTGGACAAGCTGCTACTTGCCGCGATATCGGCGCTGATGCTGGCCGGCGTAATCCTGTCGCTGGCGGCGAGCCCGCCGGTGGCGACGCGGATCGGGCTCGATCCCTTCCATTTCTTCAACCGCCACGTGATGTTCCTGCTGCCGTCCTTCATGGTGCTGATCGCGGTGTCGTTCATGTCGCCGAAGGCAATCCGGCGCAGTGCGCTGCTGGTGTTCGCAGTTTCCATCCTGCTGATCGTGGCGACGCTGGCGATCGGCCCTGAAGTGAAGGGCTCGCGGCGCTGGATCACGTTGCTCGGCGTCAACATCCAGGCTTCCGAATCCGCCAAGCCCGCGTTCGTGGTGATGGCGGCTTGGCTGTTCGCGGAATCGACCAAGCGGCCGGAAATGCCGGCGACCTCGATGGCGATCGTGCTGCTGCTGATGCTGGTGTCGCTGCTGGTGATGGAGCCGGATTTCGGTCAGACCATGCTGATCCTGATGGTATGGGGCGCGCTGTTCTTCATCGCGGGCATGCGGATGATCTGGGTTGCCGGCCTCGCCGGCGCCGCCGCTGCCGGCCTGTTCGGTGCTTATCTTCTGGTCCCGCACGTCGCCGGCCGCATCAAGCGCTTCATGAACCCGGCCTCGGGCGACACCTTTCAGGTCGACACCGCGATGGAAGCGTTCTGGAACGGCGGCTGGTTCGGCCTTGGCCCCGGCGAGGGCATCGCCAAGCGCAGCCTGCCGGACAGCCACACCGATTTCGTGTTCGCGGTCGCCGCCGAAGAATTCGGCATCATCCTGTGCCTGGCATTGGTCGCGTTGTTCGCCTTCATCGTGATCCGCACGCTGTTGCGAGCCTACCGGAGCGAAGACATGTTCTCGCGTTTCGCGGCGTCTGGGCTCGCGATCCTGTTCGGCGTTCAGGGCGCGATCAACATGGCGGTCAACCTGCAACTGATCCCCGCCAAGGGCATGACCTTGCCGTTCATCTCCTATGGCGGCTCGTCGATCGTCTCGCTGGCCTATGGCGTCGGCATGATGCTGGCGCTGACACGGCTGCGGCCGCGCACCGAGATACAGTCGATGAACGACGCCAATGCGGCGCGCAGTTACGCGTAGGGGTGACTGCCGCCCCGCCATCGGCTATTTGAAGCCATGGACAATCCACCTCTGATCCTTCTCGCCGCGGGCGGTACCGGCGGTCATCTGTTTCCCGCCGAGGCGCTCGGCGTCGAATTGATCCGGCGCGGCCTTCGGGTGCGGCTGGCGACCGATGCCCGCGCGCTGCGCTACAGCGGGCTGTTCACGCCCGAAAATATCGACGTGGTGCCGAGCGAGACCGTGCGCGGCCGCGATCCGCTGTCGCTGGCGCGCACCGCCTTCATGCTCGGCTATGGCACGCTGGTCGCGGCCAATCTGGTGCGGCGGTTGAAGCCTGCTGCTGTGGTTGGTTTCGGCGGCTATCCGACGGTGCCGCCGTTGATGGCGGCGAAACTGCTACGAGTGCCCGCCGTCATTCACGACGCCAATGCCGTGCTCGGCCGCGCCAACCGTTTTCTCTCCGGCCGCGTCAATGCGATCGCGACCTCGCTGCCCGGCGTGCTCGACCGCGACCCCTTGCTCGCCGGCAAGACCACCACCGTCGGCACGCCGATGCGTCCCGCGATTCTCGCCGCCGCCGCGGTGCCGTTTGCCTCGCCCGAACCGAACGGCCAGCTTCGTCTGCTGGTCGTCGGCGGCAGCCAGGGTGCGCGCGTCATGAGCGACATCGTGCCATCAGCGATCGAACGGCTGGAGCCGGCGCTGTGGAGCCGCGTGATCCTGACGCAACAGGTGCGCGAGGAAGACATGGCGCGGGTACGCGCGGTCTACGACCGGCTCAAGATCAACGCCGAACTGGCGCCGTTCTTCAGTGATTTACCTGCGCGGCTGGCATCGAGCCATCTGGTGGTGTCGCGCTCTGGCGCCGGCACCGTCGCCGAACTCGCCGCGATCGGCCGGCCCTCGATCCTGGTGCCGTTGCCCGGGGCCATCGATCAGGACCAGTTCGCCAATGCCGGCGTGCTGTCGCAGGTGGATGCAGCGTTGCGGATTCCGCAAACCGAATTCACGTCCGACCGCCTGGCGTCCGAAATCTCCGCGTTCGCCGCCGAACCGGCGCGGCTGACCGCGATGGCGGCCAATGCCCGCAAGGTCGGCCGGCTCGATGCGGCCGAGCGGCTCGCCGATCTGGTGGTAAAAGTGGCCGGAATCTAGGCCTTATCTTCGATTTTTTGATGCTTTCACGTCATGGCCGGGCTTGTCCCGGCCATCCACGTCTTTCATAAGTCGATAGAAGAAGACGTGGATGCCCGGGAGCGCAGACAAGTATACGTAGTCTGCGCACGGCAGACCACTATGCCCGGGCATGACGGCAAGGAACGAGACACACCATGAGACTGCCGCGCGAGATCGGACCCATTCACTTCGTCGGGATCGGCGGCATCGGCATGAGCGGGATCGCCGAGGTGCTGTGCAATCTCGGCTATACCGTGCAGGGCTCGGATGCTTCCGAAAGCGGCAATGTCGCGCGGCTGCGCGAAAAGGGTGTCAAGGTTTCGGTCGGCCACAAAGCCGAGAATGTCGACGGCGCCGACGTCGTCGTGGTTTCAACCGCGATCAAGCGCGACAATCCGGAACTGATGGCGGCGCGCGCCCAGCGCATTCCGGTGGTGCGCCGTGCCGAAATGCTGGCCGAGCTGATGCGGCTGAAAAGCTGCGTCGCGGTCGCCGGCACCCACGGCAAGACCACGACCACCACGATGGTGGCGACGCTGCTCGCCAGTCTCGATCCGACCGTCATCAACGGCGGCATCATCAACGCCTATGGCTCCAATGCGCGCCTCGGCGCCGGCGACTGGATGGTGGTGGAGGCCGACGAAAGCGACGGCACCTTCCTGAAGCTGCCGTCCGACGTCGTCATCGTCACCAATATCGACCCCGAGCATCTCGACCACTTCAAGACCTTTGAAGCGATCCAGGACGCGTTCCGCAATTTTGTCGAGAACGTGCCGTTCTACGGCTTTGCGGTGATGTGCACCGATCATCCCGTGGTGCAAAGTCTCGTCGGCCAGATCGAGGATCGCCGCATCGTCACGTATGGCGAAAACCCGCAGGCCGACGCGCGGCTGGTCGATCTGACGCCGACGGGCGGCGGCTCCAGGTTCAAGGTCGTGTTCCGCGACCGCAAGACCGACGCCACGCATGAGATCGCTGACATCATGCTGCCGATGCCGGGACGGCACAATGCACTGAACGCGACGGCGGCGATTGCCGTGGCCCATGAACTCGGCGTTTCCGACGATTCGATCCGCAAGGCGATGGCGGACTTCGGCGGCGTCAAGCGCCGCTTCACCAAAACCGGCGAGTGGAACGGCGTCACCGTGATCGACGATTACGGCCACCATCCGGTCGAGATCGCGGCGGTGCTGAAGGCGGCGCGCGAATCCACCAACGGCAAGATCGTCGCCGTGGTGCAGCCGCATCGCTTTACCCGGCTGCAATCGCTGTTCGAGGAATTCTGCACCTGCTTCAACGATGCCGATGCGGTCGTCGTCGCTGAGGTCTATCCGGCCGGCGAGGCACCGATCGAAGGGATCGACCGCGACCACTTCGTGCTCGGCCTGCGCACGCATGGCCATCGCGAAGTGATCCCGCTGCCGAATGCCGGCGAACTGGCGAAGCTGATCCATGGCCTCGCTCGTCCCGGCGATCTGGTCGTGTGCCTCGGCGCCGGCAACATCACGCAATGGGCCTACGCGCTGCCCGGCGAACTGAAGGCGCTGGGCTAGCCGTGGCTTTCCCCGACATCACGCCTGACCTCAAATCTGCGATGCCGCTGCTGCGCGGGCGGCTGCTGGCGAACCAGTCGTTGGCGGAGCTGACGTGGTTTCGCGTCGGCGGTCCGGCGCAGGTGCTGTTCACGCCGGCGGATGAGGACGACCTTGCTTACTTCCTGAAAAACCTGCCGAAGCCATTGCCGGTCTACGTCGTCGGCGTCGGCTCCAACCTGATCGTGCGCGACGGCGGCATCGAAGGCGTCGTGATCCGGCTGTCGCCGCGCGCGTTCGGCGAGACCAGCGCAACAGGCGACATCGTCAGCGCCGGCACCGCCGCGCTCGACAAGCGCGTGGCCGAGACCGCGGCGGCGGCCAACATCGGCGGCATGGAATTCTTCTTCGGCATTCCCGGCACCATCGGCGGCGCGCTGCGGATGAACGCCGGCGCCAACGGCAGCGAGACCAGGGACGTTTTGGTCGAGGCGACCGGCATCGGCCGCGACGGCACCAGCCATGTCTTCGGCAATGCCGACATGAAATTCGTCTACCGCAGCAGCGGCGTCGATCCCTCGATCATTTTCACCTCGGCGCGGTTTCGTGGGCCGATCACCGATCCCGAAATCATCCGCGCACGGATGAACGAGGTCCAGACCCACCGCGAGACCGCGCAACCGATTCGCGAAAAGACCGGCGGTTCGACTTTCAAGAATCCGCCCGGCCACAGCGCCTGGAAACTGGTCGATGCCGCCGGCTGCCGCGGCCTGCGCGTCGGCGGCGCGCAGGTTTCGGAAATGCACTGCAACTTCCTCATCAATACCGGCAACGCCACCGGGCATGATATTGAAACACTGGGCGAAACCGTGCGTGAACGGGTTAAAGCGAATTCCGGAATTGAGTTACAGTGGGAAATCAAGCGGATCGGGATTTCTTTATAGCCGTCATTCCGGGGCGCGAGCAGCGCGAACCCGGAATCTCGATATAATTTAGCAAGGAGATTCCGGGTTCGATGCTTCGCATCGCCCCGGAATGACGAATGAACGAGGCGCAAAACTAATGCGAACGACCATTCTCTTCGGCGGCACCAACAAGGAACGTCTGGTTTCGGTCGCCTCGGCGCAGGCGCTGCATCGCGCGCTGCCGGAAGCCGATCTCTGGTTCTGGGACCCCGCCGACACCGTTCACGACGTCACGTCGAAAGCGCTGCTCGAACATGCACGGCCGTTCGAGGATGAATTCAATCCCGGCAACCGCGGCATGGCTTTCGAACAAGCGCTCGACAGGGCCAAGGCCGAAGACCGCGTGCTGGTGCTCGGCCTGCACGGTGGCCGGGCCGAGAACGGCGAACTGCAGGCGATGTGCGAAATGCGCGGGCTTCCGTTCACCGGATCGGGCTCGGCGTCGTCGCATCTGGCCTTCGACAAGACCGCCGCAAAGCGCTTTGTCGCCGTTGCCGGCGTCAGCGCGCCGGCCGGTATCGCGCTGGAACAGCTCGATGCGGCCTTCGCCGAATACGGCAAGCTGATCGCAAAGCCGGCCAAGGACGGATCGAGCTACGGGCTGATCTTCGTCAACGCGAAGCAGGACCTCGTCGCCGTCCGCAACGCGGCCAGGACCGAGGAATACCTGATCGAGCCGTTCATTTCGGGCGTGGAAGCCACCTGCGGCGTGCTGGAGCGGTCGGACGGCTTGGTCGTTTCACTACCGCCGGTCGAGATCGTCCCAGGGGAGGGCACCTTCGACTACACCGCCAAATATTTGCTGAGTTCGACCCAGGAGATCTGCCCGGGCCGCTTTTCGCCCGAGATCACCACCGCGATCATGGACCAAGCGCTGCGGGCGCACCGGGCGCTGTCCTGCGGCGGCTATTCCCGAACCGATTTCATCGTCTCGGCCAAGGGGCCGATTTACCTGGAAACCAACACCTTGCCGGGCCTGACGGCGGCCTCGCTTTATCCCAAGGCGTTGAAGGCGCAGGGGATCGAATTCGCCGATTTTTTGCGCGACCAGATCGTGTTGGCCGAAAAGCGCAGCCGCGAACGGATTTGACCGCTTCCCCAGTCGCTTGGGTGGGGAACCGGCCTGGCCATGAGTATTATTACTAAAATCCTAACCAATGTCCGGCAAACTACTCAGAAGGCGCACCAAAACGCGTCGCTGGCTCCCCCAATTTACACTTTGTTTACCAGGAAGTCCGAAGGTTAACGCTGGCGGCGCATGTGGCGCTTGGCTGCCGGGGCGTGCGCTGTTCCGACTTTTGAGGTCAGCACGCAAGCCCGGCTCACCGAGCGTCATCTGTGCCAGGACTCGCAAAAAAGCTTGCGGGATCAACACTTGGACAGGCTCTTGCAATGGATGGTGCAGGACGCCTCGCTCGATCGCAGAGATCGCCGGGGCCCCGAACTGACCTGAAAGCAGCCGCTATTGGAGCGGTGGTGCTGCTGCGCGAGTGGCTGGGCCTTCCCGCGCGCCCCGCTGCGATTGATCGCGCGCCGCCGAATCGCGTCATCCTGTGGCTGGAGCGCTACCTTCCCAACCGGACCGGCGTCGCCTTGACCGTGCTGATGCTGCTCGGCAGCCTGGGCCTTGGGGTCGTCAAGGGCGGACATCTCGACGACTTCGTTGTGGCCGTCAGCGATACCCGCAACGCGCTGGCCAATTCGGCCGGTTTCCGCATCACCACGGTCGCCATCAACGGCCGCAAGCAACTGAGCCAGGACGAGGTGCTCGCGATCGGCGGCGTCAACGGCCGTTCCTCGCTGTTGTTCCTCGACGCCGCCACCGTGCGCGACAAGCTCAAGGCCAATCCGTGGATCGCGGATGCCACGATCCTGAAGCTCTATCCCGGCCGGCTGCAGATCGACATCGTCGAACGCACCGCCTATGCGCTGTGGCAGCAGGACGGTCGCCTGTCCGTGATTTCCGAAGACGGCGCGGTGCTGGAACCGTTCGTGGCGCGCCGCTTCGTGTCGCTGCCGCTGGTGGTGGGCAAGGGCGCCGACAGCAAGGCCCGCGAGTTCCTCGCGCTGCTGGATCGTTACCCGCAGGTTCGTGCCGTGACCAGGGCCGCGATCTTCGTTGGCGAACGGCGCTGGAATCTAAGGCTCAAGGACGGCCTCGACGTTCGCTTGCCGGAAAACGACGTCGGCAACGCGCTGGCGCTGCTGAGCAAGCTCGACAAGGACGACAAACTGTTCTCGCGCGACATCACGGCCGTCGACATGCGGCTGCCGGACCGGTTGTCGGTGCAGCTTTCCGAGGACGCGGCCAAGGCCCGCGAGGAACTGTTCAAGGACAAGAAGACCAAGAAGAAGGCCGGTGACGCATGACCGGCTTTGATCGCACCCAGACCCCGAAGACGCGGCCGATGGCGCAGAACCGCACCGCGCTGGTGGCATCGCTCGATATCGGCACCAGCAAGATCGCCTGCATGATCGCGCGGCTGAAGCCGTCGCCGCCCAATGATGCTTTGCGCGGCCGCAGCCACGCGGTCGAACTGATCGGCTACAGCCAGATCCAGTCGCGCGGCGTCAAGTCGGGCGCCGTGGTCGATCTCGCCGAATGCGAGCAGGCGGTGCGCCAGACGGTGGCGCTGGCCGAACGCATGGCCAAGGTCCGCGTCGAGTCCGTCCTGCTGTCGGTTTCCGGCGGCCGGCTGCAGGGGCAACTGGTTGAGGCGGCCTCCGATATCAAGGGTGGCTCGGTCACCTCGGACGACGTCACCCGCATCACCTCGACCGGCATGCGCCACGCCACCGGCGAGGGCCGCACCGTGCTGCACGCGCTGCCGGTCGGCTACGCGCTCGACGGCGTCAAAGGCATCCGCGACCCCAGGGGGATGGTGGCGCGGCAGTTCGGCGTCGACATGAACGTGGTGACATCAGATGCGACGGTAGCCCGCAACCTGATGCTGGTGGTCGAACGCTGCCACCTCAACGTCGAGGCCATGACGGCGAGTCCTTATGTCGCAGGCCTTTCGGTTCTGACCGATGACGAGGCCGATATCGGCGCCGCCGTGGTCGAAATGGGCGCCGGCACGACCACGATTGCGACCTATTCCGGCGGCCGCTTCGTCCATGCCTCCGGCTTTGCCGTCGGTGGACAGCATATGACGATGGATCTTGCACGCGGCGTCGGCGCATGCATTGCGGATGCCGAGCGAATCAAGACGTTATATGGCACCGTGCTGACCGGCGGGTCGGACGCGCGCGAACTGATGTCCGTGCCGGCGGCAGGTGACGAACGGGATGCGCCGCAGATCGTGTCGCGTGCCACGATCGCCAACATCGTCCGGCATCGCGCCGAGGAGATTTTTGAGATGATCCGGGACCGGCTCGCGGATTCTCCCTTGGCGGCAGAGCCGAGGGCACAGGTCGTCCTGAGCGGCGGCGCCTCCCAGTTGACCGGCACCGTCGAACTCGCCACCCGCATTCTCAACCGGCCGGTCCTGATCGGCCGTCCACTCGGTTTCGGCCGGCTGCCGAACGAGGCCAAGGGCGCCTCGTTCGCGGTGCCCACCGGCCTCCTGGTCTATCCGCAATACGCCCATCTGGAACACGTCGAACCGCGGCATACGCGGCAGGTCAGGACAGGGACTGACGGCTATTTCGGAAAGGTCGGACGATGGCTTCGCGAGGGCTTCTGATGACCGATACTGTGACCAAACGACTTTCACCAAATCCCGCGGCCGTCGGCCGGGGCGAACCAACGCGCGCGACGTAATCGAGAGGCAACCATGGCACTCAATCTGACCCCCCCTGACATCAGCGAGCTGAAACCGCGGATTACCGTCTTCGGCGTCGGTGGCGCTGGCGGCAATGCCGTCAACAACATGATCACCGCCGGGTTGCAGGGCGTCGATTTCGTCGTCGCCAACACAGACGCGCAGGCGCTGACGATGTCGAAAGCGCAGCGCATCGTGCAGATGGGCACGGCTGTCACCCAGGGCCTCGGTGCCGGTTCGCAGCCCGATGTCGGCGCTGCCGCCGCGCAGGAGGTCATCGATGAGCTCCGCGATCATCTGACCGGCGCCAACATGGTGTTCGTCACCGCCGGCATGGGCGGCGGCACCGGCACGGGTGCAGCCCCCGTCATCGCCAAGACCGCGCGCGAGATGGGCATCCTCACCGTCGGCGTCGTCACCAAGCCGTTCCACTTCGAAGGCGCGCGCCGGATGCGTACCGCCGAGGCCGGCATTGCCGAACTGCACAAGGTGGTCGATACGCTTCTGATCATCCCGAACCAGAACCTGTTCCGGGTCGCCAACGAAAAGACCACCTTCGCCGACGCCTTCGCGATGGCCGACCAGGTGCTCTATTCGGGCGTCGCCTGCATCACCGACCTGATGGTCAAGGAAGGCCTGATCAACCTCGACTTCGCCGACGTTCGCGCCGTGATGCGCGAAATGGGCAAGGCGATGATGGGCACCGGCGAAGCCACCGGCGACAAACGCGCGCTGACCGCAGCCGAAGCTGCGATCGCCAATCCGCTGATCGACGACTCGTCGATGAAGGGCGCCCGCGGTCTGCTGATCTCGATCACCGGCGGCAAGGACCTGACCCTGTTCGAAGTCGACGAAGCGGCCACGCGTATCCGCGAGGAAGTCGACCAGGACGCCAACATCATCGTCGGCGCCACCTTCGACGAAACCCTCGACGGCATCATCCGCGTCTCCGTCGTCGCCACCGGCATCGAACAGGCGCAGATCGCGCGCAATGCCTTGCCGGCCTCGGTGGTCACCCCCGCCGTGACCTCGGCGCCGGATACCCGTCTGGCTGAACTGACCGCCCGGCTGCGTGCCGACAATGCCCGCCTGGCCGAACGCGCCCAGAAGCTCGAGCCGGCGGTTGCACCGCAGGCCGCGGCGATGGTTGCAGCCCCGGTAGCCGCGCCCGTGCAGCAGCGCCAGTCCAGCAATGTCGAGCGCGCCGCGCTCGCCGCCATCGCGGCCGCCGTCGCTCCGGAAACGCCGCTACAGTCCGCGTCCTATGGCGACGTCACGGTTCGCCCGATCGCGCAGAAGCCGACTTTGTTCCCGGATCACAACGAGGCCCCGCGCGCCGAACCCGAGCAGCAGGCCGTGCCTGAAAACTTCATTCCGCAGGCGGCCGAACGAGGGCCGGCCCGCAGCCCCCGGATGCCGAAGTTCGAGGACCTCCCGATGCCGGCTCAGGCCGAAATTCGGCAGGCCCGCGGCGATTCGGACGAGGAACATCCGCAGAAGACCCGGCTGTCGCTGCTGCAGCGGCTGGCCAATGTCGGCCTCGGCCGCCGCGACGAAGAGACCGAGCCGCCGATCGCGGCCCGTGCTTCCGGCCCGGCGATGTCACCGCTGCCGCCGCTGCCCGAGCGCAAGCCACAGCGTTCCGTCGCCCAGCAGATGGGTAGCGATCCGGTATCCGAGTATGCGCGGCGTCCCGCGCCGCAAGGTCTGGATGTCCATGGCCGCCCGGCACCTGTTGCACCGGCGCCACAGGGCGACGACCATCTTGATATCCCCGCCTTTCTGCGCCGGCAGGCCACCTGAAGCTTGTAACAATCCTCACGGAAACAAGAGGCCCCGGCTGACCCAGCCGGGGCCTTTTTTCTTGGCCCGTCGCCGGTTGACGCCAGGTAGCCAACCGACTGATTTTAAACCGTTAATTATTCATTTCGTGGTCAGATAACGCCGCCTAAATCGTCGCCAACCGGTTTCGAATTTGGTTAAGCCTTGGCGCGAATGCGGCAGAGATTGGGTAACAATCGGTAAAAAAGCGTGAGTTGGCGCGCTTTGGGGCAGTGACTATGGTCTGCCGTGACTTGGGGATGCCCAAACATCGAATCAGCGTGCAAAGCGTGGTTCCGGTCTTTGGGTTAAGTCTGGTAGTGGGCAGTTTTCGCATGAAGTTCAGCCGTCAAACAACGCTTCGGTCGCAGGCCACCGTGACAGGCGTCGGCGTACATTCGGGCTTGCCCGTCAATCTCACCATTGGACCTGCACCTGTCGATGCAGGTTTTATTTTTGTCCGCACCGGTCTCGATGATGCCGATCGTGAAATTCCCGCGGTAGCGGGGTCCGTGATTGCCACCAATCTGGCAACCGTTCTTGGCGACAGCGAAGGTCCGCTGGTCTCCACCGCCGAACACGTGCTCGCCGCGCTGCGCGGCATGGGCGTCGATAACGCCATCATCGAGGTCGATGGTCCCGAAGTTCCGATCATGGACGGCAGTGCGGCTGCTTTCGTCGCCGCCATCGATCAGGCCGGCATCGTCACCCAGTCCGCCTCCCGCCGTTTCATCCAGGTGCTGAAGCCGGTGCAGGTCGCGATCGGCGACAGTTTTGGCGAGTTGCGCCCCTATGCCAACGGCTTCCGTGCCGAGATCGAAATCGATTTCGCCAACCCGTTGATCGGCCGCCAGAACTTTGCGCTCGATCTCAACCCCGAAAGCTTCCGCCGCGAGATTTCCCGCGCCCGTACTTTCGGCTGCATGAGCGATGTGGCGCGGCTCTGGAGCGCAGGTTTTTCGCTCGGCGCGTCGTTTGAGAATACCGTGGTGTTCGACGAAGCGCGTCTGCTCAACACCGAAGGGCTGCGCTACAGCGACGAATGCGCCCGCCACAAGGCGCTCGACGCGGTCGGTGACCTCGCGCTGGCGGGCCTGCCGTTGCTCGGTGCCTACCGCTCGGTGCGTGGCGGCCACAAGCTCAACCATGCGGTACTGACGGCCCTGCTGGCCGATCCGAGCGCCTGGCGGGTGGTCGAGGCGGAACCGGCACGCCGTCCCCGCGGTCATGCCGAAGCAGGCGCGGGCATGGTGGGCGGTATGATCGCTCCGGCTTACGGCCCGGATCTGTCCTGAGTTTCGGCTTCGAACTATCCTGACTTGCGCCTTCGCAACGTCCTGACTTTCCCCTTGGAAATGTCCTGACTTTCGTCTTCAAAATGTCCTGACTCTTTCCTGTTCCGTCGATTATCCCTGCGCTTTTGCCTTCCCGGGGCAGAGTGAAGGCGTCCTGACGCGATCAAGTGAGTCGCGGTCGTTACGGGGGCGTTTTCCGCAGTAACCACAATTGGTAACGATGCTGTTCTGCCGCCTTAATCCGGGCGAATTGGCCCCGTATTCGGTTGGTTAACGACCATTTTTCGGCTACACAGGCTCGGCGGATGCGCAACAAGGCATCGCTGGCCTTTGCAGAGTGGGGCACGGGGATATTGCGTCCATGACCGCGGTTCACGGACGGGCGGGTACTGGTTTCGACCGCATCACCGCTACCGCATCACGATCGATCGTTTCAAAGGCGTCAGGTCCAAACTTCATGTCGGCACAGCGTATGACGCTCGAACCACGCACTTCATCCGGCCTGATCCGCTCGCTGCGGCTGGCGGCGGGCCTGATCGCGCTGGCTATTCCCTTGAGCGGTTGCGGTTCCGGTGCGCTGTGGGACAAGTTCACTGCCAAGGACGACACCTTCAACGAGGAACCTGCGGACAAGCTCTACAATGAGGGCTTGTACCTGATGAACCAGCGCAAGGATAACAAGGCGGCGTCGAAGAAATTCGAGGAAGTCGATCGTCAGCATCCTTATTCCGACTGGGCGCGCAAATCGCTGCTGATGTCGGCCTATTCGTTCTACAATGCCGGCGACTACGACAGCTGCATCGGTGCCGCGACCCGTTACGTCACGCTGCATCCGGGCAGCCCCGATGCGGCCTACGCGCAATACCTGATCGCGGCGTCGCATTACGACCAGATCCCGGACATTTCGCGAGACCAGGGCCGCACCGAAAAGGCGATCGCGGCGCTGGAAGAGGTGATCCGCAAGTATCCCACTTCCGAATACGCCACCTCCGCCAAGGCCAAGCTCGAAGGCGAGCGCGACCAGCTGGCCGGCAAGGAAATGGACGTCGGCCGCTTCTATATCGAAAAGCGCGACTACACCGCCGCCATCAACCGCTTCAAGACCGTGGTTACCCGCTACCAGACCACCCGGCATGTCGAGGAAGCGCTGGCGCGCCTGACCGAGGCCTATATGGCGATCGGCATCGTCGGCGAGGCGCAGACCGCCGCCGCCGTGCTGGGCCATAATTTTCCTGACAGTCCCTGGTACAAGGACGCCTATAATCTTGTAAAGTCAGGCGGTCTCGAGCCGAGCGAGAATCAGGGGTCCTATATTTCCAGGGCCTTCAAGAAGCTGGGCCTCGCCAGGAACTGATCCGCATGCTCGCCCGTCTATCGA
>JBBRSX010000061.1:0-32725 GCA_038244925.1 Hyphomicrobiales bacterium
CAATTGCGCACGGGCGCAGGAACCCATAGCCACCGGCGGCCATCGTGCGAAAGGTGTTTGCTACCGTGCTTCATCGATGGATCACGCGGTATGGGTTCCTGCGCCACGTGCGCAATTGCGCACTAGGCAGGGACGACGAGTTTTGCAGGATTTCTCTCCGCTCATCCGGGCAAGATGGGCCGCCGGTTACTTTGCATGGGGTTGTTTTCGATATTTTTCGCGGCGTGGGTCAGATCAAGGCAGGGACGACGAATGGGCGGCGCGTTGGAAATTAAACCCGGAACCATCGCTGTTGCAAGTGAGTGGCGACTGCGGCGCAGATTGGCGGCTTTCATGTTAACCACCCCCCTGCTACACCGCCGCCCATGAGCGCATCCCACTCCACAAAATCTTCCGTCGCCGCGATTTCGATCTTTGCCAGCGCCGGCATGGCCGCGGCAAAGTTTGCGGTCGGCATCGCGATCGGCTCGCTGGCGCTGATCTCGGAGGCGCTGCACTCCTCGGTCGACGTGGTCGCCACCGTCATCACCTGGCTGGTGGTGCGGGTGTCCGACAAGCCCGCCGACGACGAGCATCATTACGGCCACGGCAAGCTCGAAAGCCTGTCGGCGCTCGGCGTCATCGCGATGCTGTACGTGCTGGCCGGCGGCATCCTGGTCGAAGCCTGGAGCCGGCTGCGCGAAGGTGCTGCGCCCCCTACCCTGTCCGCGATCCCGTTCGTGGTGCTGCTGGTCGATATCGGCGTCAACTTCTGGCGCGCGCGGGCGCTGCATCGCGCCGCGCACGAAACCCAAAGCCAGGCGCTGGCCGCCGACGCGCTGCATTTTGCCTCCGACGTGCTCGGCTCGATCGCGGTCATCATCGGCCTGGCGCTGACCGGCTTCGGTTACGCCTGGGGCGACACCGTCGCTGCCATCGGCGTCGCCGTGATGATCTCGATCCTCGGCCTGCGACTCGGGCGCTCCACCATCGAAACCCTGCTCGACCAGGCGCCGGAAGGCGCCTCGGAGAAAGCCACCAGCGCGATCCGCGCCGTGGCCGGGGTCGTCGACGTCGAGCGGCTGCGCGTGCGCATGGTCGGGCCGACCCATTTCATCGACGCCATCGTCCACGTCCCGCGCAGCACCCCGATCGACCGCGTCGAGGCGATCAAGCGCAACGCCCAGGCCGCCGTCGCCGCCGCGCTCGGCGATGCCGACCTCACCTTCACCGCGGTGCCGGTGGCGCGCGACAATGAGAGCGTACGCGAGCGCATCATGGTGATCGCGCGCAATTCCGGCCTCGCCATCCACCATGTCACCGTGCACGACCTCGGCGGCCGGCTGACGGTCTCGATCGACCTCGAGGTCGACGGCGAGATGGCGCTGACATCAGCCCACGACATCGCCCACGACCTCGAGCACAGCATCCGCGAGGATTTTGGCGATGACGTCGAGGTCGACACCCATATCGAGCCGCTGGAGCCGGAACTGCCCCACGGCACCGACGCCGCGCCTACGCGCGTCGAGGCCATCACGGCGGCGTTGACCCGCTTTGCCGCCAACGGCGCCATCCACGACATCCACAATGTGCGGGTGCGCGACACCGATGCGGGCGAGATCGTCAACTTCCATTGCCGCGCCGCCCCCTCGATGAGCGTGATCAAGGTCCACGAGAATGTCGACGAGATCGAGCGCGCCTTGCGCGGCGCCTTCCCGTCGATCAAGCGCGTCATCAGCCACGCGGAACCGCCGCATGCGTAAGAGCGTTTTCAAGCGAAGTGGGCACCGGTTCGCGTGAAGAAAACGCGTCAAAACAAAAAGCAACCGTAATCCCGCGGGTCCGTTCCCGTTTCGGACTCGCTTTCGGAATCCAAATTTGCGTTGGACAAGATATTTTTCGCATTAACGTTTTGTTGACTCTCGACAGCCCCGGCAAAGTGGATTCAAATCGTTGTGATTCGGGAGCGACGTGGGGTTCTTCCGGACAGGTGCAGAAGAGCATTCCGGTGGGGGTCTACAGCATGGCGCGCGCGCATGCGGCGAACGCGTGCGTCCAATCCGATTCGATCAAGGGATTGGCGCAGTCGATCGCAAAACCGGCTTACCACAGGCTGCTGACGGCGGAGCCGGCGCTGCGCCGCGCCGTGCCGACGCTGATCATCGCCTTTCTGATCACGATCTGCCTCGGCGCCTTCGTGCAGGTGATCGACCAGACCCGGCAGAAACGCATCGCCTCGAAGCGTGACATCGCGGCGCTCACCGACCTGCTCGCCGAACGCCTCGACCGGCTCGCCTCGGTCCGGCAGGACCGTCCCGCCAACATCGAAGCGCTGCAAAGCCTGCTGCCCGACCTCATTCCGCCCTGGGCCAACGCCAATGGCCGTCACATCATCATCGCCGGCGCCGATCACCGCATTCTGGCCCGCCTCCCGGTCGAGGGCGGCCTCGGCGCCAGCGACGGCGTGCTCGACGTCATCAGCATGGCGCAGTTGATGGCCGCACCGGGCCAGCAGGGCGTCGTCAACGACATGACGCTGCCGAACGGCAACGGCGCCATGGCGATTTCGAAGCTGGTCAAGCAGCTGCCCGGCCAGGTCATCGTCATCCAGGAGAAGCTCGATCCGATCTGGGGCTCCGATGCCGCGCTGTCGGTGACGCTTTCCGCAACCACGGGGTTCGTCGTGCTGATCCTCGGCTTCGCCTTCCACTGGCAATCGACCCGCGCCCGCGAGGGCGACCTGATCAACGACGCCGTGCGCGGCCGGATCGATACCGCGCTCAATCGTGGTCGCTGCGGGCTGTGGGACTGGGACCTGTCGCGCGGCCGCATCTTCTGGTCACAGTCGATGTTCACCTTGCTCGGGCTCGACACCCGCCACGACCTGCTGACGTTCGGCGAAGTCAACGCGCTGGTGAAGTCCGACGACATCGACCTGTTTGCGATCGCCGACCAGATGATCTCCGGCAAGCTCGACCACATCGACCAGACCTTCCGCATGCAGCACACCGACGGCCACTGGATCTGGCTGCGGGTGCGCTGCGAGCTCAGCGTTGCCGCGGCCGATAACGGCCTGCATTTGATCGGCATTGCCGTCGACATCACCGAACAGAAAAGCCTCGCCGAGAAGACCGTGGAGGCTGATCTGCGGCTACGCGACGCCATCGAGACCATCCCGGAAGCTTTCGTGCTGTGGGACGCCGAAGACCGCCTGGTACTCTGCAACTCGCACTTCCAGCGCCTGCACAAATTGCCGGACACGGCGGTGAGCCCCGGCACCTCCTACGAGACCGTGATCGAAGTCGGCAGCATGCCGGAAGTCCGCACCCGGCTGCAGGAAACCGGCGCCCAGGCCCCGGGCGCGCGCACCTTCGAAGCCCAGCTCGACGACGGCAGCTGGCTCCACATCTCGGAACGCCGCACCAAGGACGGCGGCTACGTCTCTGTCGGCACCGACATCACCCGCATCAAGGAACACGAGCAGAAGCTGATCGACAACGACAGCCGGCTGCGCGCCAACGTCATCGACCTCAAGCGCTCGCAGACGGAGCTGGCCGATCTCGCCGAAAAATATTCCGAGGAAAAGAACCGCGCCGAGGAAGCCAACCAGGCGAAATCAAAGTTCCTCGCCAATATGAGCCACGAACTGCGCACGCCCCTGAACGCCATCATCGGCTTCTCCGAAATCATGGGCAGCGGCATGTTCGGCGTGCTCGGCTCCGACAAGTACCAGGAGTACTGCCACGACATCCTGACGTCAGGCAAATACCTGCTCGAAGTCATCAACGACATCCTCGACATGTCGAAGATCGAGGCCGGCCGCATGAAGCTCGACATGGAGCAGCTCGATCTGTCGAAGATTTTGGCGGAATCGCTCCGCGTGGTCTCCGGCCGCGCCGAGGACAAGCAGCTGACGCTGGATGCCGACATCGAGAGCACGATCTCTGTCGTGGCCGACCGCCGCGCGGTCAAGCAGATCTTCGTCAACCTGCTGTCGAACGCGGTCAAGTTCACCCCCGACGCCGGCAAGGTGACCGTCCGCAGCCAGGTGCTGCAGGATTCGATCGTGCTTGTGATCGCCGACACCGGCATCGGCATCGCGCCGGACTCGCTGCGACGGCTGGGCAAGCCGTTCGAGCAGGTCGAGAGCCAGCTCACCAAGACCTATCAGGGTTCGGGCCTCGGCCTTGCGATCGCGCGCTCGCTGACCGACCTGCATGGCGGCAAGATGCGGCTGCGCTCGAAACTCGGCACCGGCACCGTGGTGCGCATCACGCTGCCGCGCGATCCGGAGAAGCCGAAGGATAAATTCTCCGCGGCGGCGTACTAACCCTTATTCCAGGGTTGGCGCGACTTCGCGGGCGACCTGCACCAGCGCGGCGATCAACGGCGTCATCGGGTCGCGCTGCGGGACCACGAGGCCGATCGAGTAATTGACCACGGGATCGACGATCGGAATGCTGCGGACGGTATCCGCGAGCCCGAGCGTCTCGGCGAGCTTGGCCGGCATCACGCTGGCCCAGCGCCCGGTCTTCACATGGGTATAGAGCACCAGCAGCGAGTTCGACGTCAGCGTCGGCGTCGCCTCGGCGCCGACCGACAGCAGCGCGCGGTCAATGATACGGCGGTTCTGCATGTCAGGGGTCAAGAGGCACAACGGCACCTGCCCGACCTCCTTCCACGTCACCTGTTTGCGGTCGCCGAACATCGCATCCGGCGCCGTCAGCAGGCGATAGCTCTCGTTATAAAGCGGGATGGTGCGGACCTTGCCGATCGGTTCGTTCTCGATATAGGTCAGCCCGGCATCGACCTCGAGATTTTCCAGGAGCCCCAGCACGTCGGCCGAGGTGCAGGAGCGGATCTGAAACCGCACGTCCGGATAGCGGGCGCGGAACGGCGTCGTCAGCGATGCAACCATGCCGAGCACGGTGGGGATCGCGGCAATCCTGATTTCGCCGGACAGCTTGTCCTTGAGGCTGTTGATCTCCTGCCGCATCGCGCGGGCATCGCCGACGATGCGCCGCGCCCAGTCCAGCGTGCGTTCGCCCTCGGGGGTAAAGCCCTGAAAGCGGGAGCCGCGCTGCACCAGCATCACGCCCAGAATTTCCTCGAGCTGCTTCAGGCTGGTCGACATCGTCGGCTGGGTGACACCGCAGGCCTCCGCGGCCCGTCCGAAATGTCGCTCCTTGGCCAGCGCCAGCAGAAGTTCAAGTTTGTCGATCAAGAATGCCTCACAAAATTAACCGTAACTGCGGCTGGTCCCGCTGTCACAAATAGCACGGCCACCGCGGCTTCCCTACGTCCGAAGCCGCGTCTGATGCGCACGGTTTCGGCCTTCATTGCGATTTCATATCGCCTCATTGTATCCGCCTATTGATCGCGTTTCCGTATCGCAGCATGAGACAGCTTTATTGATATTTGGAGCCATTCCAAGTCTCAATCAGAGTGCCATAACCCTCTGATCGAGAGCGCCGATGACACCGGTTTACGAACCCTGGAACGAGACGCGCGGCGCCGAGATCATCGCCCAACACGACAAGGCCGAAGGCCCGACGCTGGTGATCCTGCACGCGCTGCAGGAAGCGTTCGGCTATGTGCCGGAGCCGGCGATTCCGATGATCGCCGCCGCGCTCAATCTTTCGCGCGCGGAAATCCACGGCGTGTTCACTTTCTATCACGACTTCCGTCATAAGCCCGCCGGCCGCCACGTATTGAAACTGTGCCGCGCCGAAGCCTGCCAGGCCGCAGGCGGCGATGCGCTGGCTGCGCGCGCGGAAGCGAAGCTCGGCATATCCCTTGGAAACACCACGGCCGACGCGCGGGTCACGCTGGAACCGATCTATTGCCTCGGGCTCTGCGCCACCGCGCCATCGGCAATGCTGGATGGCCGCATCGTCGGACGGCTGGATGAAAAGCGCCTCGACGCGCTGGTCGCAGAGGCACAGCGATGACGATGCGCATTTTCGTCTCCCGCGATGCCGGTGCCATTGCCGTCGGCGCTGATGAAGTCACCGTCGCGCTGGCGCAGGCCGCCGGCAATCGCGGTCTGGCTTTCGAAATCGTCCGGACCGGATCGCGCGGACTCTATTGGCTGGAGCCGATGATCGAGGTCGCAACGCCCAAGGGCCGGGTCGCGTTCGGTCCGGTGACCGAGGCCGACGTCCCCTCCGTGCTCGAGGCCATGATGCTCGAAGAATCCGCCACCAACGGCCCGCACCCGTTGCGGCTTGGTGTCGCGGACGAGATTCCCTGGCTGAAGCGCCAGACCCGCCTGACCTTCGCGCGCTGCGGCGTGATCGATCCCCGCTCGGTCGAGGACTATCGCGCCCATGACGGCTACAAGGGCCTGGAGCGGGCGCTGAAATTGACCTCGGACGAGATCCTCACCGACGTCACGACATCCGGACTGCGCGGCCGTGGCGGAGCTGGATTCCCTACCGGCATCAAGTGGAAGACGGTGGCGCAGACCAGCGCCGACCGCAAATACATCGTCTGCAACGCCGATGAAGGCGATAGCGGCACCTTCGCCGACCGCATGATCATGGAAGGCGATCCCTTCGTCGTCATCGAGGGCATGACCATTGCCGGCATCACCGTCGGCGCTACCAAAGGCTACATCTACATTCGCTCGGAATATCCGCATGCGGTGGCGGCGATGAACGCCGCGATCGCGGCGGCGAAGCGCGCCGGCTATCTCGGTGCAAAAATCGGCGGCTCCGCCCACAGCTTCGATCTCGAAGTCCGCGTCGGCGCCGGCGCCTATGTCTGCGGCGAAGAGACCTCGCTGCTGGAAAGTCTCGAAGGCCGCCGCGGCATCGTCCGTGCCAAGCCGCCGCTGCCCGCGCATAAGGGCCTGTTCGGCCGCCCGACCGTGATCAACAACGTGCTGTCGTTCGCGGCGATCCCCTTCATCCTCGCCGGCGGCGCCAAGGCCTATGCGGATTTCGGCATGGGCCGTTCGCGCGGCACGATGCCGATCCAGCTTGCCGGCAATATCAGATATGGCGGCCTGTTCGAGACCGCCTTCGGCGTCACGCTCGGCGAACTCATCGACGATATCGGCGGCGGCACCTTTACCGGCCGCCCCGTTCGCGCGGTGCAGGTCGGCGGTCCCTTGGGCGCCTACTTCCCGCGCGCGCTGTTCGACACCCCGTTCGACTACGAGGCCTTTGCGGCGCGCGACGGGCTGATCGGCCATGGCGGCATCGTCGTGTTCGATGACAGCGTCGACATGTCCAAGCAGGCGCGCTTTGCGATGGAATTCTGCGCCGTCGAATCCTGCGGCAAGTGCACGCCGTGCCGGATCGGTTCGACCCGCGGCGTCGAGACCATCGACAAGATCCGCCGCGGCGAACGCGTGGCCGAGAACATCGCCGTGATCGAAGACCTCTGCAACACCATGAAATTCGGGTCGCTCTGCGCGCTCGGCGGCTTCACGCCCTACCCCGTCTCGAGCGCGCTGAAACACTTCCGGGAAGATTTCGGCCCCGTACCCACCAAACTTCAGGCCGCGGAATAGGAGATCGCCATGTCGCTGATCCAGGAAATCGATTTCGGAACCCCGCGCTCGAAGTCCGAAACGATGGTGACGCTCACCATCGACGGCCAGAGCATCACTGTCCCTGAGGGCACCTCGATCATGCGCGCGGCGATGGAAGCCGGCACGCAAATCCCGAAACTCTGCGCCACCGACATGGTCGACGCTTTCGGCTCCTGCCGGCTGTGCCTGATCGAGATCGAGGGCCGCGCCGGCACGCCGGCCTCCTGCACCACGCCGGCCATGAACGGCCTCGTGGTCCACACCCAGAGCGACCGGTTGAAGAAAATCCGCAAGGGCGTGATGGAGTTGTACATCTCCGACCATCCGCTGGATTGCCTGACCTGTGCCGCCAACGGCGACTGCGAATTGCAGGACATGGCCGGCGCCGTCGGGCTGCGCGATGTCCGTTACGGCTATGAGGGCGAGAATCACGTTTTCGCCAAGTCCTTCGGTAACAAGTCCGATGGCAATGACCATTGGATGCCGAAGGACGAATCCAACCCCTACTTCACCTACGATCCCTCGAAGTGCATCGTCTGCTCGCGCTGCGTCCGCGCCTGCGAGGAAGTGCAAGGCACCTTCGCGCTGACGATTTCCGGCCGCGGCTTCGACAGCCGCGTCTCACCCGGCATGAGCGAGAGTTTTCTCGGCTCCGAATGCGTCTCCTGCGGCGCCTGCGTGCAGGCCTGCCCGACTGCGACGCTGACCGAAAAATCCGTGATCGAGATCGGCCAGCCCGAGCATTCGGCCGTGACCACCTGCGCCTATTGCGGCGTCGGCTGTACCTTCAAGGCGGAAATGCGCGGCGAGGAAGTCGTGCGCATGGTGCCCTACAAGGACGGCAAGGCCAATCGTGGCCACTCCTGCGTCAAGGGCCGCTTCGCCTGGGGCTACACCACCCACAAGGAGCGCATCCTCAAGCCGATGATTCGCGAGAACATTGCCGATCCCTGGCGCGAAGTGTCGTGGGACGAAGCCTTCGGCTTTGCCGCCGCCAAGTTCAAAGGCATCCAGGCCAAGTATGGCCGCGACGCCGTTGGCGGCATCACCTCGTCCCGCTGCACCAACGAAGAAACCTATCTGGTGCAGAAACTGATCCGCGGCGGGTTCGGCAACAACAACGTCGATACCTGCGCCCGGGTCTGTCACTCGCCGACCGGCTACGGCCTGTCCACGACATTCGGCACCTCGGCCGGCACGCAAGACTTCGACTCGGTCGAGCATACCGACGTCGTCATGATCATCGGCGCCAACCCGGCTTCCGCCCATCCCGTGTTCGCCTCGCGGCTGAAGAAGCGGCTGCGCCAGGGCGCCAAACTGATCGTGGTCGATCCCCGCCGCACCGAGATGGTGGAATCGCCGCATGTCAAGGCGTTACACCTGCCGCTGATGCCCGGCACCAACGTTGCCGTACTGACCGCCTTGGCACATGTCATCGTCACCGAGGGCCTGGTCGACGAAGCCTTCGTGCGCGAGCGCTGCGACTGGAGCGAGTTCGAGGAATGGGCAGCCTTCGTCGCTCAGAATAACAACAGCCCGGAAGCCACCGCGATCATGACCGGGGTCGATCCGAACGACCTGCGCGAAGCCGCACGGCAGTTCGCCACCGGTGGCAACGGCGCGATCTATTACGGGCTCGGCGTCACCGAGCACAGCCAGGGCTCGACTACCGTCATTGCCATCGCCAACCTCGCAATGGCGACCGGCAATATCGGCCGTCCCGGTGTCGGCGTGAACCCGCTGCGTGGTCAGAACAACGTCCAGGGTTCGTGCGACATGGGCTCGTTCCCGCACGAACTGCCCGGCTATCGCCATATCTCGGGCGATGCGGTGCGCGACCAGTTCGAGGCGATGTGGAACGTCAAGCTCAACCCGGAACCGGGCCTGCGCATTCCCAACATGTTCGACGCCGCGATCGAAGGCACCTTCATGGGCCTTTACGTACAGGGCGAAGACATCCTGCAGTCCGACCCCAACACCAAACATGTGGTGGCGGCGCTGTCCTCGATGGAATGCGTCATCGTCCACGACCTCTTCCTCAACGAGACCGCCAACTACGCCCACGTCTTCCTGCCGGGATCGACCTTCCTGGAAAAGGACGGCACCTTCACCAACGCCGAACGCCGTATCCAGCGCGTCCGCAGGGTGATGAGCCCGCGCAACGGCATGGCCGACTGGGAAGTGACCATCGCCCTCTCCAAGGCGATGGGTTTTGACATGCACTACGACCATCCCTCGCAGATCATGGACGAGATCGCGGCGCTGACGCCGACCTTCGCCGGCGTCTCCTACGCCAAGCTCGAGGAACTCGGCTCGGTGCAGTGGCCCTGCAACGAGAAAGCGCCGGAGGGTACGCCTGTGATGCACATCGGCGGCTTCGTCCGCGGCAAGGGCAAGTTCGTCATCACCGAATATATCCCGACCGACGAACGCACCGGGCCAAGATACCCGCTACTGCTGACGACGGGGCGCATCCTCAGCCAGTACAATGTCGGCGCGCAGACCCGCCGCACCGAGAACGTGGTCTGGCACAGCGAAGACCTGCTCGAAATCCATCCGCACGATGCCGAGCAGCGCGGCGTGCGCAACGGCGACTGGGTACGGCTCAAGAGCCGCGCCGGCGAAACCACGCTGCGTGCTGACATCACCGACCGCGTCGCCCCGGGCGTGGTCTACACCACGTTCCACCACCCGGACACGCAGGCCAACGTCATCACGACCGAGTATTCCGACTGGGCGACCAACTGTCCGGAATACAAGGTCACCGCGGTGGAGATTTCACCCTCGAACGGGCCGTCCGATTGGCAGAAGGCCTATGACGAGCAGGCCCGTCACTCCCGCCGGATCGCACCGGCGGAAGCCGCGGAGTAACGGATGCCCGGGCCGGTCAGTTCAGCGGATCGAAAAATCTGGCGCGACGGTCGCATGAGTGACGGTACGCGCCTGATCCCCGAAGAGACCGCGCTGGCGCTGACCTATAACGGCGGCACCTATGCCGTGATGATGGGTACGCCGCAGAACCTGCGCGACTTCGCCATCGGCTTCAGCCTCAGCGAGGGCATCGTGCAATCGCCTGACGATATCGAATCGCTCGACATCATCGAGATCGATGACGGCATCGAGTTGCAGATGTGGCTGGCCTCGTCGAAGGCCGAGTTCCTGAGCGAGCGGCGGCGGCATATCGCGGGTCCTACCGGCTGCGGTATCTGCGGCATCGATTCCATCGCCGAGGCTATTCGGCCTGCGGCCGTGGTAACGGGAGGACGTTCGTTTTCACCGCGCGAGATCATGGCGGCGATGGCCGGCATCGCGCCGCTGCAGACGATCAACATCGAGACCCGCGCGGTGCATGCCGCCGCGTTCTGGACCCCGGCGCGCGGCATCGCTGCCCTTCGGGAAGACGTCGGCCGCCACAACGCGCTCGACAAGCTTGCGGGTGCGCTGGCGCAGGACAAGGTTTTGACCAGCGAAGGCATGGTGCTGCTGACCAGCCGGGTCTCGGTCGAGATGGTGCAAAAGACCGCGGCCATCGGCGCGCCTTTGATAGTTGCGGTATCGGCCCCCACCGCACTCGCCGTGCGAATGGCGGATGCGGCCGGGATCACGCTGGCCGCGATTGCCCGGTCGGATGGATTTGAGATTTTCACGCACCCGGAGCGGATCACGACCGGTGCAACAGCGTTTTCGAGCGAAGCGAGTACCGGTTCACGTGAAGAAAACGCGTCCGGACAAGGGGCCAACGTTACTGGAGCAGTTCATGTCGTCGCCTGACCGATTGATCTACATGGCCAACCAGATCGGACAATTCTTCCGGAGCCAGGGCCAGGACAAGGCAGTGGCGGGTGTGGCCGACCACATCAAGAAATTCTGGGACCCGCGGATGCTCAAGCAGATATTTGCGCATCTGGATGCCGGTGGCGCCGGACTCGACCCCAATGTGCACGAGGCGCTGGAGACGCTGAAGAAGGCGTAGCTGCTTCGTCATTCCGGGATGCGCCCCTTGGCGCAGACCCGGAATCCATAACCACGATCGTGAGTATGGATTCTCTGATGTGCAACTGCACATCAATGCTCGCGCTGCGCGCGCTCAGGTGCGCAATTGCGCACCGGGGAATGACGATTAGCCCACAATTTCCAGAAACACCCGCCGCACCTCGGCCTGCGTCTCCCGCACGCGGGCTTCCAGCGTCGAGAAGTCAGGCGTATCGCCGGCCCGCGCCATGACGCGCAAGAGATTTTCGCCTGAGGTCTCCGGATTGAATTTTCCGGTGACGCACAGCCGGATGATCTGAGTCAGGTCGTGATAGAGCCGTGTCGCCGAGCGCAGAATCTCGGCGTCCGGCTGCGCCAGCACGCCGAGGCGCGCGGCGTGATCGAGCACTTGCAGCGTCGAGACGCTGAGGATTTCCGGTTTTTCGGAAGCATGAACGAGCTGCAGATACTGCGCGATGAAATCGATATCGACGAGGCCGCCGGCGGCGAGCTTCAAATCCCAGACGTCATCTTCGCCTTTCTCCAGCGCGATCGCCCGGCGCATGTCGGCGACGTCGCCGGCGGTGCTTGCAGGATCGCGCGGCCGCGTCAGCACGCTGCGAATGACGTCCTCGATCTTCTTGCGAAACACCGGCGACGACGAGATCACCCGCGCCCGCGTCAGCGCCATGTGCTCCCAGGTCCAGGCCTCGCGCTCCTGATAGTCCGCGAAGGAATCGATCCGCGAGGCCACCGGACCGGCGCGGCCCGACGGCCGCAGCCGCATGTCGACGTCATAGAGCACGCCGTAATTGGTCCGGGTCGTGAACGCCGAGATCAGCCGCTGGGTGAAGCGGGCAAAATACTGCGCGCCGTGCAGCGGCCGTTCGCCGTCGGAATCCGGAACCTCGTCGTCGAAATCATAGAGCAGGATCAGGTCGAGATCGGAGGACGCCGTCATCTCGCGGCTGCCGAGCCGGCCCATCGCCAGGATCGCGGTCTCCTGCCGTTTGATCCGACCGTATTGCGCGGCAAACTGGTCGGTGACCAGGCCATGTACGGTATGGACGATGCCTTCAGCGACGTCGGCAAAGGCAACGCTGGCCTGCTGGGCGGACACGGTGCCTGAGAGAATGCGCGTGCCGATCAGGAACAGGCTCTCCTGTCCGAACAGCCGGAGGCGATCGAGGAAGTCCTCGTAACGGTCCGCATCCTTCAGGGTCGCCGCCAGCCGCGCCGACAACTCCTTCTGGTCCGGCATCGCGCCGAAGAACCGCGGATCGATCAGCCCGTCCATGATTTGCGGCTGCCGCGCCAGCATGTCGCCAAGCCGGGGGGCTGCGCCGAGGATCAACGCCACCAGCGCCACCAGATCGCGGTTCTGGCTCAACAGCGAGATCAGTCGACCGCCACGCTGCAACGCGCCGAGGAAACGGTCGAACGCGGTGACCGCGTCATCGGGATCTTCGGCGTGCGCGAGACCGTCGATCAGGCCGGGAACGAATTCGACGAACGCGCTCTTCGTGCTCTCGTTGCGGAGCACGCGATAGTCGTCCTGCAGCCATTGCTGCACGGTCTTGGCGACCGCGATCGGCTTCTTGAAACCGAGCGTCGCCAGATGCGCGAGCAGCCTCGGATCATCAGGCCCGCCGCTATAGCTGACGTCAGGCAGTTTCGCCGTTCCGGTCGGATCACCCTCGAACAGCTTGCTGTAATGCCCCTGCACGATGTTGAGGTGGCCGAGCAGATCTTTGGCGAAGGACGCACGGCTGTCATAGCCGAAGAAGTTCGCAAAACGCTCGACGGCATCAGCGTCGTCCGGCAGCGCATGGGTCTGCTCGTCGGCGACCATCTGCAGCCGGTGCTCGACCCGGCGCAGAAATTCGTAGGCCGCCGTCAGTTCGTGGCAGGCGTCGAAGGTGATCCAGTTGCTGTTCGCCAGCACGTTCAACGCCAGCAGCGTCGGCCGCACCCGAAGTTCCGGATGCCGGCCGCCGGCGATCAGTTGCTGGGTCTGCGCGAAAAATTCGATCTCGCGGATGCCGCCGCGGCCGACCTTGACGTTGTGGCCTTCGACCGCAATCTCGCTCTGGCCGCGATAGGTCTGCATCTGCCGCTTCATGTCGTGGACGTCGGCGAGCGCCGCGAAATCCAGATGCTTGCGCCAGACGAACGGGGCAAGCTCTGCGACCATCGCTTCGCCCGCCCTGGGATCTCCGGCACAGGGCCGTGCCTTGATCATCGCCGCGCGTTCCCAGGTCCGCCCTTCCCGCTCGTAATAATGTAGCGCTGCCTCGATCGACATCGCTACTTGCGTTGAGGCCGGATCCGGCCGCAGCCGCAAATCGACGCGGAATACATAGCCGTCGCCCGAACGTTGCTGCAGCAGCCGCGCCAGCGCCTGCGTCACCCGCACGAAGAACGGCGCCGGTTCGATGTCGGCGACCAGCGAGGTAGCGGCGGGGTCGAAAAACACGATCAAGTCGATGTCGCTGGAATAGTTCAGTTCGCCCGCGCCCATCTTGCCCATCGCCAGCACGATCAGGCCGGAGCCCTCCTCGGGGCGGTCGTGATTGACCGCGGTCATCCGGCCGCGCGCGACTTCCTGCCGCAGCAGGAAGCGCAAGGCGGTCTGTACAGAACTGACCGCCAGATCGGTCAGCGCCGCCGTCACCCGCATCACCGGCCAGACCCCGCCGATATCGCACAGCGCGATCATGAGGGCTGCTTCGGCCTTCATGCGGCGAAGCAGATGCATGACATCGGTCTCGCCCGCGGCAGCCAATACCTCGCGCGAGGTCTTCTCGATCAGCGAAGCGAGGTGCGACTCCGGGTCGCATGCCAGCAGGCGGATCAGCCGCGCGGCGTCGGCGCGAACCAAATCGAACAGATAGGGCGAGAATTCCGCGATTCCGAGCAGAATGCCCCTCGCATGCGGATGACCCAGCAAATCATCGATCACAGCCGACTGCGCCGGCTCGAGTTCGGCGAGCCAGTCTTTCAAGTACTGTTCGGCATTGCTGGCGGCAGCGACATACGGCCCGCACACAAACCGCGCGGCCAGCCGATGTCCTTCCGCGTTGCCCGGCGCGGATGAGTTCATGCCACCTTCTGTGGCACATCCTGCGTTTGAGCCGCAAGCCTGTCCCGGGCCTGATGGGATCAGGCCCGAGCTCTTTGTTTTGACGCGTTTTCTTCACGCGAACCGGCGTCCACTTCGCTCGAAAACGCTGTGGTCGCCGACAGTGCCGGGATCACCAGCGTCGCGATCAGGCCGGGATGCGAATCGCCGAGCCGGAGTTCGCCGCCATGCAGCGTCGCCACCGCCGAGGCCAAACTGAGGCCAAGGCCGGAGCCCGGCAAGGTCCGGCTGGCTTCCAGCCGCACGAACCGCTCCACGGCGTGCTTGCGATCGCCTTCCGGAATCCCGGGACCGTGGTCGCTGACGCTGAGCAGCACGGAATCGCCCTCACGCCGCGCCTCGATCAGGATCTCCCAGGTGCGGGCCGCGGCGGCGGCATCCAGCGGCTGTACCACCGCTGACGGCTTGCCGTATTTGATCGCGTTCTCGACCAGATTGGCCAAAGCCTGGCCGATCAGTTCGCGGTTGCCGTGCAGCCGCACCGGCGCGGTCTTGACGCGTAAAGTCATGCCGTCGTCTTCGGCCAGCGGCTCGTAGAGTTCGTGAATGCCGTTGGCGACGTCGGCGGCGTCGAAATCGTCCATGTTGCCACGCGCCTGCCCGGATTCGGCGCGTGCAATCATCAACAGCGCGTTGAAGGTGCGGATCAGGCCGTCGGACTCCTCGATGGTGCGTTCCAGCGCAGCGCGGTACTCGCCCTCGGTGCCGGAGCTCGCCAGTGCCTCCTCGGCGCGGTTGCGCAGCCGAGTCAGCGGCGTCTTCAGGTCGTGGGCGATGTTGTCGGAAACCTCCTTCAGGCCCACCATCAGAGCCTCGATCCGCTCCAGCATGGCGTTGAAGTTTTCAGCGAGGCGATCGAGTTCGTCGCCACTGCGGCCGACCGGCAAACGGCCGCTCAAGTCGCCGGCCATGATGCGCTGGGCGGTACCGGTCATGGCATCGATCCGGCGCAGCACCCGCCGCGCCACGAAGATGCCGCCGCCGATGCCGAGCACGATCACGACCAACAGCGACCATTGCGCGGCATGGGCGACGATTCCGAACAGCCGCCTGCGCTCTTCCAGGTCGCGCCCGACCAACAGGCGAAAACCGTTGTCCAGCTGAGTGACATAGACCAGCGCGCGGTGAGCGCCATTGTCCTGATCGTCGAGCCTGCGATAGGCCGTCTCCGACCAGCCACTTGAGCCCATCACGCCCGGGGACAGCGACGCGACGTTGCCGCCGAGCGAGGTCCCGTTCGGCGTGGTGATGAGATAGAGATTGGCGCCGGGACGCAGCGCCCGATTGTTGATCGCGACGACGAGGCGCAAGCCGCGGCGCGTGTAGAGATCAGTGAGTTCGCCGACTTCGGCGTTGACCGTGGTGGTGATCTGCTCGGTGATCAGCCTTCGCGTGTTCCAGGCGAAATAGCCCAGCAGCGAGGCGGCAAACAGCGCGAACAGAAATAGATAGACCAGCGTCAGCCGGAACGCGGTGGTGCGGATCAGTTTACCGAATGCCGTCACGGATCATGTATCCCGCGCCGCGGATCGTGTGCAGCAAGGGCCGCTCAAAGCCCTTGTCGATCTTGGAGCGCAACCGTGAAATGTGCACGTCGATGACGTTGGTCTGCGGATCGAAGTGATAGTCCCATACGTTTTCCAGCAGCATGGTGCGCGTCACCACCTGCCCCGCATGCTTCATCAGATATTCGAGCAGGCGAAACTCGCGCGGCTGCAGCGTCAATTCGTCCTTGCCGCGGGCGACCCGGTGCGACAGCCGGTCGAGTTCGAGATCGCCGACCTTGTAGGTGGTCTCTTCCGCCGGACCACCGTGACGGCGCGACAGCACTTCGACGCGCGCCAAGAGTTCGGCGAATGCATAGGGTTTTGGCAGATAGTCGTCGCCGCCGGCGCGCAGGCCCTTGATGCGGTCGTCGACCTGGCCGAGCGCGGAGAGGATCAGCACCGGCGTGCGGTTGCCCTTTTCGCGCAGGCTTCCGATCACCGACAGTCCGTCGCGCTTCGGCAGCATGCGGTCGACGACCAAAACGTCGTAATCGCCGCCGTCGGCCATCGACAAGCCCTCCTCGCCATCGCTGGCGAGATCGGCGACATGTCCGACTTCGCGGAACGCCTTGACCAGATAGTCGGCGGACTCGCGGTCGTCTTCGATGATCAACAGGCGCATTTCGGAGGCAGTTGGGGTCACGGGAACGGGGCTTTCTCTCACCATGGCGCGACCGCCCTGCACATGCAAGGCGACCGGCCGGTCTCGCGATGAAGTGAAAAAAATAGTTGAAAAAAGCGGGCGGTGGAGCTGGGGGACTCCACCGCCCTTAGAACCTTCCGACGGAGGGGGGCGTATTCCATCGAAAGGTACCCAGTGGGAGCGAGCTTTTGACCCGCTCCCCGGAAGGAGCCGTCGGCGGGGGCGACAATGCCGGCGAAACCTTCCATCTCGTATTTAACCCTTGGCCAGCGGCACTGCCACGAACCGCGACGAACCGCCGCTCTTCACGCGCATGAGAACGCTGTTCTTGTTGTCGGAGCGCGCCGCGTTGATCGCCTCACGGACGTCGCCGGCGGTGGTGACGCTCTTGCCGGCGACTTCGAGAATGACGTCGCCTTCCTTGAAGCCGCGTTCGGCCGCCGCACTCTTCGGGTCGACCTCGGTCACCACGACGCCTTCCTTGCCGGCGCCGGCGACGCTGTTGGCGGGGGCCACCGTCATGCCGAGCTTCGGCACGTCGGTTCCCTTGGTCGCGTTGCTGTTATCGTCCTTGCCGATGTCAGCCTTGGCCTCGAGCGTGTTCGGCAACTGGCCGAGGGTCAGGTTGATGACCTTGTCCTGGCCCTTGTGCATGACGTTGAGCTTGACCGCATTGCCGGGGGCAAGGCCGCCGATGGTGCGGGCGAGTTCGCGGGCATCCTTCACCGTCTCGCCGTTGACGGCGATGATGACGTCACCGGATTCGATGCCGGCCTTGGCCGCCGGACCGTTGGCTTGCGGTTCCGCCACCAGCGCGCCTTCCGCCTTCTTCAGGCCGAGGCTGTCGGCGATATCGGCGGTCACCGGCTGGATCTGGACGCCGATCCAGCCGCGGCTGACGGTGCCCTTGTCCTTGAGCTGCGCGATCACGCTCTTCACCGTCGAGGCGGGGATCGAGAACGCGATGCCGACGCTGCCGCCGGACGGCGAGTAGATCGCGGTGTTGACGCCCATCACCTCGCCCGACACGTCGAACGCCGGGCCACCCGAGTTGCCCTTGTTGACGGGCGCGTCGATCTGGATGAAGTCGTCATAGGGGCCGTTGCCGATGTCGCGGCCGGAGGCCGAGACGATGCCGGCCGTCACCGTGCCGCCGAGGCCGAACGGATTGCCGACCGCCAGCACCCAGTCGCCGATCCGCGGCTTGCTATCCGAAAGCTTGGCGAACGGGAAGTCGTTGCGGCCCTCGACCTTGATCAAAGCGACGTCGGTGCGCGGATCGGTGCCGATCACCTTCGCGCTATAGGTCTTGCCGTCGTCAGTGGTGACTTCGACCTTGTCGGCGCCGTCGACCACGTGGTTGTTGGTCACGGCGTACCCGTCAGGCGAAATGAAAAAGCCGGAACCCTGGCCAGTCACGGCGCCGCGGCCGCCACCGCCGCGCGGTCCACCGCGCATGCCGGGGGGCAAGCCGTCCGGACCGCCGAAGCGGCGGAAGAAGCGCTCCATCGGCGAACCCGGCTGGAACGGCGAATCTTCTTCCTTGTTGGCGCTATCGTCCTTGCTGGCGACCTTCTCGTTGATGTTGACCTTGACCGAAATCACCGACGGCTTCACGCGCTCGACGATGTCGGCAAAGCCGACCGGCTGCGCGACCTTGCGCACCTCGTTGTTGACCTGCGCGTGCGCAGCGGTGGTGAAGACATCGACCGGGCCCTGCGACGGCGAGAAGCCATAGATGGCGGCGCCGAGGCCGGCGACGACGGAGGCCATCAACGCGAACTTGCGCGCCGAGAACAGCGAGCGCCGAGGGGTCTGATAAGACGCCTGATGGGACGGAAGCGAGGAAAGATCGACGGGGCGTTCGGTCATTGGTTTCAAATCTCCAGATCCATAAATCGACGGTGCGGGGGGCCGTGCACCTGACAGGACTGAAGATGGGGGTTGCCGCCTTACCGCGCGCTGGCGAGCGAATTAAACTTTTGTAATGGAGGGGGTTATGGATGCGGCAGTTTAGCGCAGGCAATCAATGGCTTAGCGGCGGCGAGAAAACGGCTTTCTCAGGGCGGAAGGGCCCTCTCAGATGATGGCCGCACATGGCGCTTCGAGGCGCACAGTATCTCGTCATGGCCAGGCATAGCCGTCCGAAGGACGGCGTCGCTTCCGCTCGCCTATGACCCGGCCATCCACGTCTTCGGCGCTACAGAGAAAGTAAGTCGTGGATGCCCGGGACATCTGCGCGAAGACGCGCTTCGCGCTTTAGCCCGGGCATGACGCAGCGCGAGGCGACGATAGCCAACCTGCCGATAGCAGAGCGTACGCTCACGCCTTGTTGATATTCAACCGGCCCATGAAATCGCGCTTGCCCAGCGGAACACCGTTGGTGCGCAGGATGTCGTAGGCCGTGGTGGCGTGGAAATAGAAATTGGGCAGCGAGAACGACATCAGAAAACCCTCGGCGATGAATGGCAACTGGCGCTCGCCGAGATGAAACACGACGTCCTTGCCGCCGAGCGCGTTGACCGTCTCCGGCGTCAGCGCCGACAGGTTTTTCTGGGTCTCGGCGACCAGTCCCTGCAGTCCGGCATAATCATAAGGCGTCTTGAACGCCGGCGGCTTGAACACGCCCTGCTGCACGCCCTCGATGGCGCCGCGGGAGTGCTGGGCGACCGAGATGATCTGAAACCGGAACGGCAGCATGTCGGGCGCCAGCCGCGTCTCGACGATCGATTCCGGATCGACGTTATTTTCCTGAAAATGCGCGAGGCCGCGCTCGAGCACGCCGCTGAGGCCGCCAAGGATCTGCAAATAGTTCGCCACGGTGGCGTCATAGAGCGACAAGGCCATGATCAAATTTCTCCCTGGATGATGTTTGTTTTTCGACAGGTCAACGTCTTAGCGGAAATCGGCCCGCTGGCAATCCGCCGGGAGCTAGCCCTGCTTTTCGCCCGAGATCAGCCGTTCGATCCGTGCTTCCTCCTCTTCCGTCAGCCGAAGCAACGGCAGATCGCCCGCGGATTTACGCCGACGGCTGTAGAGCCACAGCGCCAGCCCGCCGCCCAACAGCGCCAGCGGCGGCACCAGCCACAACACAAGCGTATGCTGATTGACGCGCGGCTTCAGCAGTACGAACTCGCCGTAGCGCGCCACCAGGAAATCGATCACCTGGGCGTCGCTGTCGCCGGTCGCGATCCGCTCGCGCACCAGAAGCCGCAGGTCGCGCGCCAGCGGCGCTTCGGAATCGTCGATCGACTGGTTCTGGCAGACCATGCAGCGCAGTTCGCGCGACAGGTCCCTCGCCCGCGCTTCCTTGGCCGGATCGGCCATGATCTCGTCGGGCTGCACGGCGAACGCCGCGGGACTTCCGATCATCACGGCGGCGACGAACATCCATGCAAGAAGGAGCTGTTTCAAACCTTCACTCCGCCGGCTGCAGCGCGCGCGAAGCCTTGGCGGGCTTCGGGGCGCCGACGCGCAAGCGCCGGTCCGACAGCGACAGCATGCCGCCGAACGCCATTAGCACCGGTCCCCACCAGATCATGAGCACCATCGGCTTGTGATAGATGCGCACCGCGATCGCGCCGTCGGCATTGGTCTCGCCGAGCGAGATATACAACTGGCTGGCGCCGCGCGTCAGCAGCGCGGCCTCCGTGGTCGAGGATCCCCGCGTGGTAAAATTGCGCTTCGACGGCGTCATCACGCTGAGTTTTTTGCCGTCGAGCGTTACCGTGAACTGCGCTATCATCTCGCGAAAATTCGGTCCCTGCCGCGCATTGAGGCCGTCGAGCTTCAACTCATAGCCGGCGACTTTGGCGACCTCTTCCGGCTTCATGGTGGCGATATATTCGCTGTTCCAGGTGGTTTCGCAGACGATCCCGATCAGCGCCACGCCGACGCCAGCATGCGCAAACGCCGTGCCCCAGGTCGAGCGCGGTAGGCCGCGCGCGCGCCGCATCGCAATTCCGAAGGGAATGCGGAACAATCCGGTGCGCTCGGTGAGATCGCACAACGCGCCAGTGATGACCCACACCGCAAGTCCGATCGCGAGCGGCGCAAACGTGCTGCCGCCGTGATTCCATGCCAACAGCACCGCCATCGCGATCAGCGCTGCGATACCGGCGGCCATCAGCCGCTGTGCCGCGCCGATGAGGTCGCCGCGCTTCCACGCCAACAGCGGCCCGAACGGCACCGCGATCATCAGCGGCACGAACAACGGCCCGAAGGTCAAGTTGAAGAAGGGCGCGCCGACCGAAATCTTCTCGCCGGTCAGAACTTCGAGCGCCAGCGGGTACAGCGTGCCGATGAACACTGTGGCGCAGGCCGTGGTCAGAAACAGGTTGTTGAGTACCAGTGCACCCTCGCGCGAGATCGGCGCGAACAGCCCGCCCTGCTTCAGCGCCGAGGCGCGCCAGGCGTAGAGCGAGAGGCTGCCGCCGATGAACAGGCAGAGGATCAGCAGAATGAACACGCCGCGCGTCGGATCGGTCGCGAACGCATGCACCGACGTCAGTACGCCCGAACGCACCAGGAAGGTGCCGAGCAGCGACAGCGAGAACGTCAGGATCGACAACAGGATGGTCCAGACCTTCAGGGCGTTGCGTTTTTCCATCACCACGGCAGAATGCAACAGCGCGGTGCCGGCGAGCCACGGCATCAGCGAGGCGTTCTCGACCGGGTCCCAGAACCACCAGCCGCCCCAGCCGAGTTCGTAATAGGCCCAGTACGACCCCATCGCGATGCCGAGCGTGAGAAAAATCCACGCCACCAGCGTCCACGGCCGCACCCAGCGCGCCCAGGCGGCATCGATCCGGCCCTCGAGCAAAGCCGCGACCGCGAACGAAAACGAAATCGAGAACCCGACATAGCCGAGATAAAGCATCGGCGGATGCACGGCGAGGCCGATGTCCTGCAGCACCGGATTGAGGTCGCGGCCCTCGATCGGCGGTGAGGCAATGCGCAGGAACGGATTCGAGGTCACCAGGATGAACAGATAGAACGCGCTGGCGATCCAGGCCTGTACCGCCAGCACATAAGCGCGCAGCGACAGCGGCAGGTTGTTGCCGAAGGCGGCGACGAGGCCGCCGAACAGCGCCAGGATCGACACCCACAGCAGCATCGAGCCTTCGTGGTTACCCCAGACGCCGGTGATCTTGTAGATCAGCGGCTTCATCGAATGCGAGTTCTCGTACACGTTGGCGACGGAGAAATCCGAGCTGACGTGCAGCCACACCAGCGCGGCGAACGAGGCCGCGGCGAACAGCAATTGCGCCAGCGCGGTCGAGCGCGCGACATTCATCAGCGCCGCATCGCCCCAGCGAGCGCCGGCGATCGGCACCGTGGACTGGATCAGCGCCAGCGCCAGTGCCAGCACCAGCGCGTAATGTCCGGCTTCGGCGATCACCGCATCGCTCCTTGCCCGGGCTGGGGTGCGGCGGACGCACTCGGCTTGGCGCCGTAGTCATCCTTCCAGTGCCCTTGTTTTTTCAGGGCGTCGGCGACATCCTTCGGCATGTAGGTCTCGTCATGCTTGGCCAGCACGGTATCGGCCTTGAAGACGCCGGATGCATCGAGCGCGCCTTCGGCGACGACGCCCTGCCCCTCGCGAAACAGATCCGGCAGGATGCCCTTGTAGGCGACCGGCAGCGTCACGCTGCCGTCGGCAACCGCAAACGAGACCGCGAGATTGTCGCCGCGCACCAGCGATCCCGGCTGCACCAGCCCGCCAAGGCGAAAGCGCTTTCCGGGCGGAATATGCTTCTCGGCCGCCATCGACGGCGTGGAAAAGAACACGATGGAATCGCGCATCGCGTTCAGCACCAGCGCCGCCGCCACCGCGAGCACCGCGAGCGAGCCGCCGATCATCGTCAAACGCCGCTGCTTGCGCGTCATCGGGTTCCTCTATCTTCGGGTCTGATATCAGCCATCAAGCCCCAGATTCTTCAGGCCCTCATTGAGCTGGCGCAAGCGTTCGGCATCGCTGGCGACCGCCTGGCGGGCGTCGATAACAGCGCTTGCCGCCTTGTCGCGTTCGCCCATCACCATATAGGCCTTGACCAGCCGCAACCATCCCTCGACATCGTCGCCGTTTTGCTTCAGCCGCGTCGCCAGCCGATCGACCATGCCGCGGATCATCGCGCCACGGTCGGTCTCGGTCATGTCCTTGGCGGCATCCATGGTGTCGTTCGAGAGCGCGGGCATCTCCGGGCCGCCGACCCGGACCAGGGCCGCCTGTACCAGCGGCCGCCAAGGCGCCTCCGCGGGGGCCTTTTCCAGCATCGCACGCCAGATCGAGGCCGCATCGGCCTGACGGCCGTCCTGTTCGGCCGCGAGCCCTAAGAAGTAGTTGGCCTTGGGGTCAACGGCGTTTTGCGCCACCGCGCGCTCGAATTCGGCCTTGGCCTCGGTTGTGACCACGCCGCCGGCCGAGCCGATCAAGGCCTCGCCGAGGTCGGACCGCCGCTCGGCGCTGTCGCCGTTGTAGGTGATCGAATTGCGGAAGGCCCGGATCGCCTCGTCGTAGCGGCCGAGCCGCGCCAGCACCGGCGCCAGCACGTTCCAGCCGCGGCCGTCGGTCGGATTCTTCTCCAGATGGGCTTCGACCTGGGCCACCAGATTGTCGAGCGGCTGGTTGGCGTCGGCGACCCGGCTGCGCTCGGCCAGCGGGAAATCGCCGAGCTGCGGCGACCCCAGCGAAAGGTAGAAGGTCGCTGCGGCGACAGGCAGCGCGATCAGCGCCAGGATCGCCGAGGCGCGGCGCAACCGCAGGTTCGACTGCGCCGGAGCCGTGCGCCCGCTATCCGCGGCGGCCAGCAGGCGGCGGCTGATTTCGATCCGAGCGGCCTCGGCCTCCGGCGCGCCGATCAGGCCCGCGGCGACGTCACGATCGATCTCGGCGAGTTGGTCGGCGTAGACGGCGGCCTCAGTTCCACCTTCCGCCGGCCGCGCCCCGCGGCTCAACGGCCAGAGCACGGCAAAAATCGCCGCGACCGTCATCAGCGCGAACACAAACCACAATGTCATCAAGCGGTTCCCGGGCGGAACGGCACCTTCTCAGGAGGTCCCGATGCGCCGCTTTACACCACCGGCGGCAAGCCCGGCAATTGACAATTAAAGGAGCAAAACGGGGGACGGAAAGCCGGCTTCCCGGCGATACGAGGCGAACGCCCTATTCCGCCTACCCGGCCCGGTTCGGCTTGCGCTCGACGACCACGGCATTCTCGGCCGCCCGGCGCATCAGCGAGGCGTAGTCCTGACCGAACAGCACCTCGCAGAACCGGATCGCCGCCTTGACCTGCATCTGCCGGTAGGCACGCGACTTGGTATCGCCGCCGCGCAGCGACTGCACCAGGCTTTCGGTGGATCGCTCGACGTAGTGCTGCAGGTCGGAATAGGTCCGCAGCGTCACCTCGTTGATGGCAAGTTCGCTGGCATAGGTGCGGCACACCGCGACGAAGTCGATCAAGGCGGCGGTTTCCTCGACCTCGGTATCGTCGATCTTGGGGGCGGCGCTGATGTCCTTGTCGGCGCGCTGGCGCAGGATGCGGCGGACCCGGCCCGGCACGCTGTCGATTTCCGACTGCAGCGAGTTGGAGATGTCGGCGCGGATCGACGCCAGTTGCCGGCCCCACGCCGAATCCTGGCGCAGATCGAGTTCGGTTCGCAAGCCGCGCACGCTTTCATGCATCGATTTCAGCTGTTCGCCGACATTGTCGAACTGGCCGCGCCGGATGTCGGTGCGCAGGCAGGCCGCGACAAAGGAGAGATCGTGCAGCGCGATCGAGACGGCGATGCCGAACGGCGTTGCGGCGACGCGGATTTCGTCGTCGGAGGCCGCCATCTTGATCGCCAGGCGGATGATCTGCCACGGCGCCACCAGCCGCTGCATGATCAGCGACAGCGCGAACGGCAGCATGTGCGGCGTTTGCAACGAGGGTACGTTGAGCGCGGCAGTCGTCGACACGATCTGGGCATCCGTAAACGCCCTGAGCTGGCTGGGCAGCCGGCTACCGAGCGCATCCATGGCCTCGCGAGCCTGCAACACCGCCCCGATCGACAGCAGGTCCTCGACGACATTGGGCGGCCCGATGCGGGACAGCGCGCGCTGCGTGTCCTGGCCCGGCAGCGGGGTCGAGATCTTCACGACCGCATCGGCCACGGCGGACTGGAATTTGCGGCTGGCCGCTTCAAGACCGCCTGTCGAGCCGCTCCGCCTGCTCTCGGCAAGCGAGGTTTCGAACTCGCGCGCGGCCTCGGGCGCGCCGTCACGGCCAAGCCATTGCCAGATCTGCGCCAGCGAGGCGCGGCGGATCTGACCCGGCCGGATCGGAAAATTGCTTTCGACAAGGAACGGTTCGAGCGGCTGAAACAACAGCCGCGCCGGATCGTCGCTACGCGGCCGCGTTTCGTCGTCCTCCTCGGCCCCGCGCACGATCTTGCGCAGTTGCTCCAGCACGAAGTTGGCGACGGTGACGTCCTCGCCACGCTCGATGGCGCGCTCGAACTCCCGCATCAGCAGCGCCTGCGCCTGGGGCGGGAGCTGGGCGAGATAGTCCCTCAGCCGCTCGGTCGATGTCTGGCTCATGCGCCTGGTGTGGATATGCGTGTGTCGGGCGGACGGCAAAGCGCGTCCACCTGCGATCTTAAAAGTGTGCCCGTTAAGAAGCCGTTTAGGAATGATGAAATCGGCGGAGGGATGACGGGTTCCCGCTTCCCCGTATCGGCACGGATCATGACGCCAGCCCGTAACTCGGTTCCGGCGCCAGCCGGAACCCCGCTGGCTCGAAAACGCGCTAAATCCCCGGTAGCACCAGTTCCGCCCGCAAACCACCGGTCGGGGCGTCGCCCAGCGCGAGGTGGCCGCCGTAAAGGCCGGCCAGATCGACCACGATCGAGAGCCCAAGCCCGGAGCCGGGCTTGGATTCGTCGAGCCGCTGGCCGCGCCGGGAGACCTGTGCACGCTCGGCAGCCGAAAGACCCCGGCCGTCATCGTCGACGATGATTCGCAACCGAGGCCCAGCGCCGGGCGCGGTGGGCGCCTCGACCAGCACTTCGATGAAGACCTGCGAGGCCGCCCATTTGCAGGCGTTGTCGACCAGGTTGCCGGCCATTTCCTCGAGGTCCTGCCGCTCGCCGCGAAACCGGGCTTGCGGATCGGCCTTGACCTCGATGGCGATGCCGCGGTCGCGGTGGATTTTCTCCATGGTCCGCCGCAGCGCCTCGATCGCGGGCGCGACCTCGGTGACGGTGCCGATGACGGTGACGCGCGCCGCGATGCGCGCCCGCTCCAGGTGATGTGCCAGTTGATCCCGCATCACATCGGCCTGCTCCAACACCTTGTTCGCAAAGGGATCTACCGGATGGGCGACGGCCTCGTTGACGATCACCGACAGCGGCGTCTTGATGGCGTGGGCGAGATTGCCGACATGGGTACGGGCGCGCTCGACGATCTCGCGGTTGGCGTCGATCAGCGCGTTGGTCTCGCGCGCCAGCGGCGCGATCTCGACCGGAAACTCGCCCTCCAGCCGTTCGGCGCGGCCGGAGCGGATGTCGGCGATCGATTCCGAGATACGCTTGAGCGGCGCCAGCCCGAAGCGGACCTGGAAGATCGTGGTCAGCAGCAGCACAATGCCCAGCGCCGAGAAGGTGCCGCCGAGGTAGTAGTCGAAGCTGCGGGTCTCATCGAAGATTTCGGTGGCGTCGCCGGCCACGCTGACCAGGAATTTGCCGTCGGCGCCGAGATCGACCGGCCGCTCGACCATGCGCAGACTCTGGCCTTCGGGACCGTCGACATAGCCGAGACGGATGCCCGCGGCGGTCAGTTCCGCATCGTGCTCCTCGAGCTTCGGCAGCTTCTTGTCCCACAGCGAACGCGACGCCCGGGTCTCGCTTTTCTCGGTGTCGGTGCGGACGATCTGCCAGTACCAGCCGGACAAGGGCAGTTCGAACAAGGGCTCGCCGAGCGACTGGAACTGACGGTCGGGCGGCTCGTCCGGGGTCGCGACCTCGGCGATCAGGGTCCGAAGATAGAGGTTGAGACGGCGGTCGAAGGCACGCTCGGCGGCATTACGATACACCGACGACAGCACAATGCCTGTGATGACCAGGATCACGACCACCCACGCGGTCGCCGACAGGAACAGGCGTGTGGCAAGCGAGCTGCCGCGCATTAGAGCAAGATTCCGATCCGGAGGGCCGCGTTAGCGCAAAATGAAGCCCGGTTTTCGGATAAGATCATGCCCGCATAAAAGAGCAAATCAGGGGCCGGGCGTCGGCGGCGTCAGCAGGTAGCCGAGCCCGCGCACGGTCTGGATGATATCGCAGTCGAGCTTCTTGCGAATGCGGCCGACGAACACTTCGATGGTGTTGGAGTCGCGGTCGAAATCCTGGTCGTAAAGGTGCTCGACCAGCTCGGTGCGGGACACCACGCGGCCGGTGTGATGCATCAGATAGGCCAGCAGCCGGTACTCGTGCGAGGTCATCTTGATCGGATTGCCGGATACGCTGACCCGGTTGGTGCGGGTATCCAGCGACACCGGGCCGCAGGTCAGTTCGGACTGGGCATGGCCGGTCGAACGGCGCAGCAAAGCGCGAATTCGCGCCAGGATCTCCTCGAGATGGAACGGTTTGGCGACATAGTCGTCGGCGCCGGCGTCGAAGCCCTGCACCTTGTCGCTCCAGCGGTCGCGCGCAGTCAGGATCAGGACCGGCATCGCGCGCCCGTTGCGGCGCCACGCCTCCAGCACGGAGATGCCGTCCATCTTCGGCAGGCCGATGTCGAGCACCACGGCGTCATAGGGCTCGCTGTCGCCGAGGAAATGCCCTTCCTCGCCGTCGAAGGCGCGATCGACCACATAGCCGGCATCGGTCAGCGCCGTCGTCAACTGACGATTGAGATCCGGATCATCCTCGACAACAAGCAGGCGCAAGCTGGCCTCCAACCATGAGCTTCACGATATCAGACCTCATCATGAGGCTCAGCGGCGTGAACGGGCTATGAACGGGACACCCGGCGCCATGTTACTTTTTCTTCATGCGGTTCAAGGCGGTCCGGGGACTTCCTGAATCACAGGATTCAACGCCTAACATGCCGGATCGGATGCCCCAAGGGGACTAGGAGGGGACTACAAGGGGCGCTATCCGTGGTCAACGCCCGGCCAGCGGCTCCCTGACCTCGATAAGATCGACGGGACCGCCAGCGCTGTCGTCGTCGAAAATTCCAATCGTGAGTCGCCCCGTGCGCCAGGCCGCCGTGTCCAGATTGGTGCGGCCTTCGTAGAGCAACGGGCCGTCCGGATCATTGTCGTGGCCGTGGACCACGTGAAGGTCACCGAACCCGCCCGCGTATCCTCTAGGATAGCGCTTCCACAACAGCGTCGCTTCGCTCTGCTGCTCCAGCGGAAGCTCGGGATCGACACCGGCATGAACGTAGACGCGGTGGGCATCGGCATGGATCAGCCGCAACGCGTCGAGCCAGGCGATGTGGGTTTCCGGCACGGCAGACGGGTCGCCGCCATAGGAGGCGAGCGCGGCGTCGCCGCCTTTTTCCATCCATGACGCCATCCTGGCGGGATCGCGCAGACCCGCGACCATCATGGCGTCGTGGTTGCCCTTGAGGGCCACGAAATTCCAGCCCGGGATGCCCTGCGAGAGCCGGTCGATAACCTGTTTGCTGTGCGGGCCCTTGTCGACGTAATCACCGATCGTGACGATGACCCCGCCTCCGCCGCCCGCATGCGTGGATATGTCGGTGAGAGCGCTACACAGCAGATCGTGTCGGCCGTGAATGTCCGGAATGACGTAAGTGAAGCTCATACCAGCCCGCGTTCCGGCAAGGATGAAGGGAACGACACACCGGCTCAGGTCGGCCCTCTCAACGGTACTCAATCATACGTCAAAGTTCCGCTCAGGTGCGGAAGAATACGAACCAGACCACGCCGAGGATCAGCACGGCGAGCCCGGTGGAAGCAACCAGCAGCGCCAGCACCGACGGGCCGGGTTCGGCCTGACGGGCCTCGGTTGCGGTTTCGACGATCTGGCCATGTCGTTGCGTTGCCATGGGAACCTCTTCGAGTAAGTGCCTGTATTGCCAGCTATTGCGTCGACACCGGCTACCGAAAGCAACGCACGATGGGACATGCTGTTCCGGATTTTCCACCTTTCCGGCAAGGCCCGACGGTCCAAAAGGTCGCAGGCAACCCGCCCGTCAGACCTGTCTCAGGCACGGTTAACGCCGTTGGCAAATTCCTTGGGCCCTGATGTTTGAGACCGCCTGATCCGATGGTATCCTTGCCGGTCGCACGTCAACGTTTTGGTCCGCGTCTTTCGGAGTATCCCATGGCCCCCCGCGCCAACTGGAAAGGCTTTCTGCGCCTTTCGCTCGTGACCTGCCCGGTCGCTTTGTATCCGGCGACCTCGGACACCGAAAAGGTTTCGTTCAACCAGATCAACCGCAAGACCGGCCATCGCATCAAGTATGCCAAGGTCGATGCCGACACCGGCGAGGAAGTCGCCAACGAAGACATCATGAAAGGCTACAAGGTCGACACCGACACCTACATCGAGGTGTCGAAGGACGAACTCGAGGACATCGCGCTGGAATCGACCCGCACTATCGAGATCGACGAATTCGTACCCAGAACCGACATCGACAGCCGCTATGTGATCCGCCCCTATTACCTGGTGCCGGACGGCAAGGTTGGCCACGATGCCTTTGCGGTGATCCGCGAAACCATCCGCACCATGAACAAGGTCGCGATCGGCCGGGTGGTGCTGACCAACCGCGAGCACATCATCGCGCTGGAACCGCTCGACAACGGGCTGATGGGCACCCTGCTGCGCTACCCCTACGAGGTCCGCAGCGAGAAGGAATATTTCGACGACATCCAGGACGTCAAAATCACCAAGGACATGCTGGATCTCGCCAAGCATATCGTCGAGCAGAAGTCCGGGTCTTTCGAGCCGGAGCAGTTCGAGGACCGCTACGAGCAGGCCCTGATCGACCTGATCAACCAGAAGCGCAACGGCTTGGGCACCACGGCCAAGGCCGCCCCGAAATCCAGCGGCAACGTCATCAACCTGATGGACGCGCTCAAGCGCAGCCTCGCGGGTGAAAAGCAGATAGCCCCGGCCGCCAGGGGCCAGGAGAAGGCTCAAGAGAAGGCTCAGCCCAAGGGCAAGAAGCCGAAGAAGCGCATTGAAGGCCAGCGCGAAATGTTGCTGCCGATCAGCGGCGGCGGCAAGCGCGCCGTCAAGGAAACGGTGAAGGAAGCGCCGAAGAAGGCGGCAAAACCGGTGCGGACTGCCGCCCGCGCCAAAAAGGCCGGATGATCGCGCAAGCGCTCATCCGATAGATAGCCGGCACCGCTGGGCGATATTCCAATTGGAAAGTTGGGCGGTCTCAATCGCCGCCGCCACCATCCCCACCGCCGCCGTCACCGCCGAAATCGAACAGGCCGCCATCGCCACCGTCGCCGCTGCTGCCGCCATCGCTGCGGGACGACGACCGCTTGCTCAACATCATATCCATCAGCAGGACGAAGACCAGCACCGCGGCAAACACCTGCCACGGATGTCGCTTGATAAAGGCCAGGATCGGCGGACCCCAGGTCAGAAGCAGAGGACCAAACATCAGGTCTTGCATGGTCCCCTCCCCACGCTTGCCGCTACTTCAGGGAGCGGCTCATGTCGGCGAACCTGGTGCTCATGGTGCTACCGATATTGTTGACGACGGTGACGATGACGATGCTGAGGCCGGCCGCAATCATGCAAAATTCGATCGCGGTTGCACCGGGTTCGTCGTTGAAAAAATCCTTCAAAAATTGATGCATCCCAAACTCCTGTCGACGCTTCCCTCGGGATTTTCCCGCGCCATTCAGGGGCGCGACTCTAGGGTGGGACGGTTGATCCCTCCTTGACGAACAGGATGAAGCCGGAAGCGCCCGGCGCCCCGTATTCATACGGTAGCGAATATTTACTTTCGTTAATGCCTCGCACTTCCATGCTCGCCCGATCGGCGTGTTCCGGAGCAAACGCGCATGGCGGCGCAGAGGCGTACGGCGGGAAAGAACTATATCGGTCTCTTGAGCGACGAGCTCGAGGAGTCGCGCGCCGTGCCGTCCGCGGCCGATAAACGCATCAAGGATTACGTTCGCGGGCTGATGGCAGCGTTGTTCCGCCTCCGCGGCGAAGCGCCGTAGTCCCTCGCCTCGCCCTGGCTTTTCGTTTTGAAGCAGAACCGGGCCATCGGCCCGCTCCGATGAGACGGAGACAACCGCACCAGCCGGCAAAACGCATATCAGCACTTCGCGGGCCAGCCGCCGCCTGCGCTTTACCGCGGCCAAAAATCCTGTTCCAACTGTCGCAAATGGACCGGACCAAACCGGCCCGCACAGGGGAGAGACACCGCCATGAAGCTCGGCACCGCGATCGCGGAAATCATGAAGCGCGAGGGGATCGAGATCCTCTGTGGCTATCCGGTCAATCACCTGATCGAATATGCGGCCAATGCCGACATCCGCCCGGTCATGGTCCGCCAGGAGCGGATCGGCATCCACATGGCGGATGCGATCTCGCGCGTCACCTCGGGCCAGTCGATCGGCGCGTTCTGCATGCAGCACGGGCCCGGCGCCGAAAACGCCATGGGCGGCGTGGCGCAGTGTTACGGCGAATCCGTCCCCGTGCTGGTGCTGCCGATGGGTTATGCGCGCAGGCTCGCCAATATCGACCCCAATTTCAATTCCAGCCAGGCGATGCGGGCGTTCTCGAAATCGTCCGAGCCGATCAACATCGCCGCCGAGGTCTGCAACATCTTCCGCCGCGCCTTCACCAAGCTGAAGAACGGCCGCGGCGGGCCTGTCATCGTCGAGATCCCGGCCGACATGTGGAACGAGGAGGTGCCGGAGCCACTCGACTACACACCGGTGCTGCGCACCCGCTACGGCGCCGATCCGGTCCACGTCAAGGAAGCCGCAGCATTGCTGGTCGGCGCCAAGCGGCCGGTGATCTATGCCGGCCAGGGCGTGCACTATGCCAAGGCATGGCCGCAGCTCAAACGGCTGGCCGAACGCCTCGCGATTCCCGTCACCACCAGCCTCGGCGGCAAGTCGTCATTCCCGGAGACGCATCTGCTGTCGCTGGGTTCCGGCGGCCTCGCCGTGCCGCGCGCGGTGCCGAAGTTTCTCGCCGAAGCCGACGTGATCTTCGGCATCGGCTGTTCGTTTACGGAGACCTCGTTCGGCATCGCGATGCCGAAGGGCAAGACCATCATCCATTCCACCCTCGATCCCAACCACCTCAACAAGGATGTCGAGGTCAAGCTCGGCCTGGTCGGCGATGCCGGACTGGTGCTGGATGCGCTGCTGGAGGAAATCGGCAAGACGGTGAAGAGCGATCGCGACGCCAGCGCCGTGGCCGCCGAGATCGCGGCCTCGCACAAGGAATGGCTGGCGAAGTGGATGCCGAAACTCACGCACAACGACGCGCCGCTCAATCCCTATCGCGTGCTGTGGGACCTGCAGCACACCGTCGATATCAAGAACACCATCATCACCCATGATGCCGGCAGCCCGCGCGACCAGCTTTCGCCGTTCTGGAAATCGGTCGAGCCGCTGTCCTATATCGGCTGGGGCAAGACCACCCAGCTCGGCTACGGATTGGGACTTGCGATGGGCGCCAAACTGGCAAAGCCCGACAAGCTCTGCATCAACGTCTGGGGCGATGCCGCCATTGGTTTTACCGGCATGGATTTCGAGACCGCGGTGCGCGAGCGGATTCCGATCATGTCGATCCTGCTGAACAATTTCTCGATGGCGATCGAGCTGAAGGTAATGCCGATCTCGACCGAGAAATACCGTTCGACCGACATTTCCGGCGACTACGCCGCGATGGCGCGCGCCTTCGGCGGC
>JBBRSX010000062.1:0-32185 GCA_038244925.1 Hyphomicrobiales bacterium
CCCATCCCTCAAGCGCGTTGCAAAGTACGGGTCGTCAGGCGGTGAAAAGCCGAAGGCAATCCTGTGCGCCTTGTCGGAGCAGAGGTGCGGACGCATCAATCGGGTCAAAAAACCGTACCCTCACGAATAGGACGGGCTAGCCCTGCGGCTGCGCCAGTAGCCAGAGCTCTTCCGTCGCACCTCATCAGTATTGACGTACCCATGAACCTCATCGGCGCAGACGTTTCCGGCATTCTGGATCGCATCCTCGACAAGGCGGCCGACAATCTGCGGTTCGCAAAGATCCTGATTGAACTGGGCCTCGATCCCAACAACATCACCTACGACGCCCTGTTCAATCGCGTGCTGGAAATTCTGCTGGCCAACATCACGCTGGCAAACGCGTTTGCCCTGGTCGGCGCGATCTTCTTTGTCGCTACGCTGCTGACACATACGATGGTGCCGCTACGCGTCGCGAACATGGTCGGCTGCATGTGCTTCGCCGCCTTTGGCGCGCTCGCCGGGGATATCAAGACCTTCCTGTTGTATCTCCTGCTGCTTCCGATCAACGGCCTTCGCCTTCATCAGATGCTCAACCTCGTCAAGAAGGCGCGCGCCGCCACGGCGGGCGACATGTCGATGGAATGGCTCAAGCCGTTCATGACCACGCGCAAATATCGCAAGGGCGATACGCTTTTCAAAAAGGACGACGCGGCGCAAGAAATGCTGCTGACCGTCACCGGGATGTTCCTGGTCACCGAGATCAACGTCGCGGTTCCACCGGGACGCCTGATGGGTGAACTCGGCTTCCTTTCGCCGGACAACCGGCGGACCGCGACGATCAAATGCACCGAGGACGGACAGGTACTGAGCATCACCTATGAGAAGCTGCTCGAGATCTACTTTCAAAACCCGCAATTCGGCTATTATTTTCTGGTTTTGACCAGCCAGCGCCTGCTTGAAAACATCGCGCGGCTCGAAACTATCGTCGCACAAAACAAGGCCGCGGCGACCGGCCGCGAAAACTGAGCGTCGTGGCTACTGATTAAACTAGAAATCCCATTTGTCGCCGAGGATCAGCGCACGCCGCGGGTAGGTCGCGGCATCCGTATCCGGCGGCGCCGGCCAGCGCTCGTGAAGCGTCAACTCGCCCTGCAGCCGCCGCAGTTTAGCGGCGACGATCGCGTCATGGATAGCTTTGAATACCGCCCGGAGCCGGCCGGCCGCCTTTGCGACCGAGAAGCGGCTTGCGGCACGAACCGACAAATCAGCGGGATGCGAGTGAAATGGGGTCATGGCATGATCTTTCAGTTGAACCGGCGCACGTACGTCAGCGACTGATAGATGCGAGAACAGGCATAGGAATTCGAGACGAGGTGCCGCTGTCTCGCATAGGCGCGATATAAGGATGGGCGACTCACTTGGCCGCCGTCTGGATGTATCTCCTGTCAAGCGATAGCGGCGCTGTTCCAACACAACTGGCGCGATGGTAGGCTGGCCTCACGGCCGGGGGTATATCGATGCTGCATCTGGAATTGATCTTGAAGCTGAAAGCACCGCGTCTGCGCATCGCGCGCCGCAGGACCTGGCTTGACGCCGCTGGCCGGTACGCGGGCCTGTAGACGATGCTGGATCGAACCTATCGGCAGCGCCTCGAAGCTGACCTCACGCGCTGGGAGACCGATGGCGTGATCACGCCTGCGGTCCTCGCCGCTATCCGCGCAGCGCTTCCGCCGCTCGTGCCCGGCATCAATATTTCCGTGGTTCTCGGCATCGTCGGCGGCCTGCTGATTGCAGCCGCGTTCCTCGCTTTTGTTGCTGCGCACTGGACCGAGTTGGCGCGCGTGATGCGCCTTGCCATCCTGTTCTCCGGCAGCATCGCCGCCTTTGGCTTTGGCGGCTGGTTCGCCCGTGCGAGCCGACCGGTACTTGCCGACCTGTGCGCGGCCATCGGCTCGATCGTCTTCGGGGCCGGGATCGCGCTGGTCGGCCAGATGTATCACCTGGGCGAGGACTTTGCGGCCGGCATGCTGCTGTGGACCGTGGGCGCGCTCGCGGCGGCGGTGTTGACCGGCTCGCGCGGCGCGCTCGCGGTCGCATTGGCGGCCGCCAGCATCTGGAGCTGCTCGCGCATCTTTGAAGCGCGCGACGGACTGCACCTGACATTCCCGGCGATCTGGCTCATCGGCGCCAGCCTTGCACTGGCCTGGAACTCGCGCGTGGCGGCGCATCTCGTAGCATCGGCTGCACTTCCCTGGTGGATCGCGGCAGCGTTGCAACCCAGCCTGGAGCCGGCATTCGTTCTCGCCGACGGGGCCGCGTTGCTGTTCGGCGCAGGCCTCGCGCTTGCCGCAACGCCGTGGCAGAGGGTGTCTTCGTTCGGGACCGTGCTGTCGTCTTACGGAGCTTTTTCGCTGGCCGGAGCCGCGATCCTGGAGGTCGCAACGGTCAACGAATTTTTCCACGGCCCATCCTTGGCTGCGAGCCAACCGATGTGGGCCATGCTGTGCGGTGTCGCCGGAACGATCTTCGCGTTCGCGGCCGCGGCGACGACGCGGCGAGTTGGTGCTGCTTTTGCCGGGGGCGCGATAGGGCTCGTCCTCGCCGCGGCAACGGTATGGACACCGGTGAAGGAGAGCGAACCGTGGCTCGCCTACGCGTTCGAGCTCTCCGCCATGCTCTGCCTGGTCGTCTCCGGCATGCTGGATGCTGCCCGCCCGCGGATCGTTGCCGGCTGGATCGGGATCGCCGGCGTCATCGCAGGTATCACCTGGGCGGTAAAGGGTTCGCTGCTCCGCCGCTCGGTGTTCCTCGCCGTGGCCGGCGCGGCTGCGATCGCGCTTGCGACGGTGCTCAACCGCGCGCTGCCGAGATCCGATACATGACCGAAACCTTCGCCGCCTTCCTCGCTGAACGCTTCAAACGCATCCCGAAGGTCGCGCTGTTCGCCGCTGCCGCCCTGGTTCAGGTCGCGCTGCTCGCTGCGATGATCATTGATCGCGCACAGATCCTGCGTGATGGCACCGAGGTGACCCTGCAGACCGGCGTCGTCGATCCGCGCGATCTCCTGCGCGGCGATTATGTAATCCTCGGCTATGACATTTCGCGATTGCCGGCCGGTCCGCTGCAGAACCAGCCCACCAGCTCACGCAACCCCATCGTTTTCGTCAAGCTCGCGCCCAATCGCGAAGGCCTCTACGAGGCGATCTCGGTACACACGGAAGCCGTGGCCGTCACGAGCCCCGAGGTGCTGATCCGCGGCCGTGTCGCCTATGGCGCCAGTTGCGGTTCAAGCTGGAACGCCTTCTGCGACAAGCTTCAGGTTCGCTACAATCTCGAAAGCTATTTCGTTCCCGAGGGTGAGGGCAAAAAGCTCGAGCAGGCCCGCAACCAGCGCAAGCTGACGGTGGTCGCAGCGGTCTTGCCGTCCGGACGCGCCGCCATCAAGCGGCTGTTGATCGATGGCCAGCCGATCTATGACGAGCCTTGGTTCTGACGCCCTGGTTTTAGAACCGCCTACTCCGCCGCCGAGCGCAATTCCGCCTTCTCGGCGCGCACCGCGCAGAACTTGAATTCGGGAATCTTGCCGAACGGGTCGAGCGCCGGGTTGGTCAAGAGGTTCGCTGCCGCCTCCGCGTAACAGAACGGCATGAACACCATGTTTTCCGGCACGTCGCGGTCGGAGCGCACCTTGACCTCGACTGCGCCGCGGCGGGTTTCCAGCTTGATGAAATCGCCGGGCCATACGCTCAGACGCCGCATATCCTTCGGCGACATGAACGCCACCGCCTCCGGCTCGATCTGGTCGAGCACGCTGGCGCGGCGGGTCATCGATCCCGTGTGCCAGTGTTCGAGCACGCGGCCCGTCGACAGCACCATCGGATATTCGTCGTCGGGCACCTCGTCCGGGGCAATCACCTTGGCCGGCACGATCTTGCCGCGGCCGCTCGCGGTCGGGAAACCGGTGGTGAAGATGATTTCGTTGCCGGGCTTATGGGGATCGTCGACCGGATAAGTCACCGCGCCCTCGCGCACCAGCCGCTCCCAGGTGATGTTCTTCAGCGACGGCATTACTTGCGTCATCTCGGTGAAGACGTCCGCAGGGCCGTTGTAGTTCCAGGCCAGGCCCATCCGCTTGCCGATTTCCTGGATAATCCAGAGATCCTGCCGCGCGTCCCCGGGCGGCTTGATCACTTCGCGCGCCAATTGCACGCGACGGTCGGTATTGGTGAAGGTGCCGGATTTTTCCGCGAACGCCGAAGCCGGCAGGATCACGTCGGCATGGAACGCGGTTTCCGTCACGAACAGATCCTGCACCACCAGATGGTCGAGTTTGGCCAGCGCCTGGCGTGCGTGCTGCAAATCGGGGTCGGACATCGCGGGGTTTTCGCCCTCGATATACATGCCGTTGATCTCGCCGGCATGGATCGCGTTCATGATCTCGACCACGGTTAGCCCGCGCACCGGATCGAGCTCCTGATGCCACAGCTTCTCGAACGGCTCGCGCAGATCGGTGCGGCCGACCGGCTGGTAATCCGGCAGGAACATCGGGATCAGGCCGGCGTCGGAGGCGCCCTGCACGTTATTCTGGCCGCGCAGCGGATGCAGCCCGGTGCCGGGACGGCCGACCTGCCCCGTTACCAGCGCCAGCGCGATCAGGCAGCGCGCATTGTCGGTGCCGTGGATGTGCTGGCTGATGCCCATGCCCCAGAAGATGAGCGAAGCGCGCGAGCGCGCATACATCCGCGCCACTTCCTTCAGGGTCTCGGCCGGAACGCCGCAGATCGCTTCCATCTTCTCCGGCGGAAAATCCTTGATGCGCTCGGCGAGCTCATCAAAGCCTTCGGTATAGCCGGCGATGTATTGCTGGTCGGTCAGCCCTTCGGTGATGATGGTGTGCAGCATCGCATTTAGCATCGCGACGTCACTGCCGGGCTTGAATTGCAAATGCTTGGTCGCATGGCGCGACAGCGATTGCCTGCGCGGATCCATCACGATCAGCTTGGCGCCGCGCTTGGCCGCGTTCTTGATGTAGGTCGCTGCCACCGGATGGTTCACGGTCGGGTTGGCGCCGATCACGATGATGACTTCGGCATCCATCGCCGCCGCGAATGGCGCCGACACCGCGCCGGAGTTGAGGCCTTCCATCAGGGCCGCGACCGAGGACGCGTGGCACAGCCGGGTGCAATGATCGACATTGTTGGAGCCGAAACCGGTACGCACCAGCTTCTGGAACAGGTAGGCCTCTTCATTCGAGCCCTTGGCCGAGCCGAAGCCGGCCAGCGCCTTGACGCCCTTCTCGTCGCGGATCTTCACAAGGCCCTTGACCGCGATATCCAGCGCTTCTTCCCACGACGCTTCGCGGAAATGCGTGAACGGATTGGCCGGATCGACCTGGTCGTTGGAATCTTTCTTCGCATTCGGCAACCGCACCAGCGGCTTGGTCAGTCGATGCGGATGATGAATGTAGTCGAATCCAAAGCGGCCCTTGACGCAGAGCCGGTTGTGGTTGGCCGGGCCGTCGCGGCCTTCGGCGTAAATTACCTTGTCGTCCTTGACCTGATAGGTGACCTGGCAGCCGACGCCGCAGAACGGGCACAACGAGTCGACCTTCTTGTCCGCATAGGTAACGCGGGTCTGGTTCTCGTCGAGCATCACCGAAGGCATCAGCGCGCCGGTCGGACAGGCCTGCACGCATTCGCCGCAGGCCACGCAGGTGGATTCGCCCATCGGGTCGTCGAAGTCGAACACGATCTTGGCTTCATGGCTGCGATAGGCCATGCCGATGACGTCGTTGACCTGGACCTCGCGGCAGGCGCGCACGCAAAGCCCGCACTGGATGCAGGCATCGAGATTGACGCTCATCGCCGGGTGGCTGCTGTCGCCATGCCAGCGCTCGGCCGCCGGAAACCGGCTTTCGGTCACCTCGACCTTTTCGGCCCAGTGCCAGAACTTGGAATCGGGATCGTGGGAAGTCGCGCGCGCCGGCTGGTCGGCGACCAGGAGCTCCATCACCATCTTCTGCGCCGCGACCGCACGCGCGCTTTCCGATTTCACCTTCATCCCAACGGTGGGGGTGCGCTTGCAGGACGCCGCCAGCACGCGCTCGCCTTCGATCTCCACCATACAGGCGCGGCAATTGCCGTCGGGCCGGTAATCGGGCTCCGGCGAATAGCAGAGATGCGGGATTTCCCTGTCGTGGCGTTTTGCGACTTGCCAGATGGTCTCGCCCGCGTTGGCGTCAACCTGCTTGCCGTCGAGTTCGAACTGGATTTTGGTCATTCCGCCGCTTCCTTGAACTCGTCGGGGAAGTATTTAATCACCGATGTTAGCGGATTCGAGGCCGCCTGGCCGAGGCCGCAGATCGACGCATCCCGCATCGCCTGGCTCAATTCGTCGAGCAATTCCCGGTTCCAGACCGGGCGCTCCATCAGGACCGCCGCCTTCTGAGTGCCGACCCGGCAGGGCGTGCACTGCCCGCAGCTCTCATCCTCGAAGAAGCGCATCAGGTTCAGCGCCGCGCCCTTCACGCTATCCTGATCGGACAAAATGACGACCGCGGCCGAGCCGATGAAGCAGCCGTATTTTTCCAGCGTGCCGAAATCGAGCGGTATGTCGTCCATCGCCGCCGGCAGGATGCCGCCCGACGCGCCGCCCGGCAGATAGGCGTGGAAGGTGTGTCCGTCCGCCATACCGCCGCAGAATTCGTCGATCAGTTCGCGCACCGTAAGCCCCGCCGGCGCCAGCTTGACGCCGGGATTTTTGACGCGGCCGGACACGGAATAGCTGCGCAGGCCATGGCGGCCATTACGACCCTGGCCTGTCCACCAGCCAGCGCCCTTCTCGACGAGGTCGCGTATCCAGAACAGGGTTTCGAGATTGTTGATCAGCGTTGGCAGGCCGAACAACCCGACCTGGAACGGGTAAGGCGGCTTGTGCCTGGGCAAGCCGCGCTTGCCTTCGATGCTTTCGAGCAGCGAGGATTCTTCGCCGCAGATATAGGCGCCGGCGCCACGGCGAATGTGCACGCGGGGGCCACCTGCAGGCAGCTTGGCGATTTCGAGGGGAAGCAGCTTGTGCGCGGCGGGATATTCGTCCCGCAGATAGATATAGACGTCCGCGGCATCGATGATATGCGCGGCGATCAGCGTTCCCTCGAGAAAGCGATGCACGTCACGAAGCAGATAGAAGCGGTCCTTGAACGTGCCGGGCTCACCCTCGTCGGCATTGACGACCATCATCCGGGGACCGGGCTCGTTGAGCACCGCACGCCATTTGCGCCCCGTCGGAAAACCGGCGCCACCGAGGCCGCGCAGGCTTGAATCATCGAGGATCTTGAGGATGTCCTCCTTGCTGGTCCGCCCCGCGCGCAGTTCACCGAGCAGTTTGTAGCCGCCCTCCCTCACATAGGCCTCATAGTCGACATAGGAAGGAATGATCGGATGAGTCTCGCCCCGCGCCGCGGTGTCGAGGACTTCGGGGGCTGTCGCGTTGAGAACGTAGCGGTGACCGACCTCGGCGACCGGCGCGCTGTCGCAAAAGCCGACGCAGGGTGCGCGCACCACGCGGATGCCGGGGCCAGCCTTGTCCTGCAATTCCTGCAGCAGCTCTTCGGCCCCCATCATGGCGCAGGTCAGGGAATCGCAGATGCGGATGGTCAGCGGCGCGATGTCCGGCTCGCCTTCCTTCACGATGTCGAAATGCGCGTAAAAGGTTGCAGTCTCGAACACTTCCGCAAATGACAGCTTCATCTCGTCGGCAAGGGCCGCGAGATGCGCCGCCGAGATCTGGCGGTATTTGTCCTGGATCAGGTGCAAATGTTCGATCAGGAGATCGCGCTGCCGCGACCGGTCGCCGAGCAGAAGCTCGATCTCGTGCGCCGCGGTGGGGTCAACCTGACGGCCCTTCGGCGTCGACTTCGCCCGTTTCCGTCCCGCCCCGGGATGCTCGAAATGGCGGACCTTTTGCGCGTCATGACTCATGGAAAGGTCTCGTTGCTGGCTTCTGGAATGACTCTAACCTCTGGCATGCCAGATGCCAAGAGAGAAAGAGGACTGGCCCAATAAGCATTTAAGGGGCACGCAGCGTCGCTGCCATGCCCCTTAATTCAACGCCGTACGGGAACCGAAGTTCTCGGGTCCATCAGGCCCTGCTCAGCTCTTGGCCATGCAGTCCTGGATGTAGAACCAGCGGTCGTCACCGGCGAGACCCTTGGCCTTCACTTCCTTGCGGCAGGCAGTGTATTTGGGTTTGTTCTCGCGCCACTTGGCCCTCATTTCCTTGAACTTCATTTTTGAGGGCTTTGCGGCCGGAGCCGGCGTTGTCGCCGGCGCGGCGGCTGGAGCGGTGGAGGTTTGAGCCGAAGCGGTGTTGAGCGAGCCGGCGACAAGCAGCGCGGCTGCGAGGCAGATTCCAGTGCGAAGCATCGGGAAATTCCTTTGATCGTGTCGTTGAATTGAACGGAAAGACAAAAGACGCCGCGGGACGACGAATGCGTCCCGCGACGTGATGAACGATCAGAAGATCTTGACGGCGCTTTCCAGCGTCTTCCATACACCCCACAGGAGCGGAATGCCGACGAAGGCCCAGAACATCGCAGCCTTGGCGTCAAGTCCGCCGAAGCCGATGCCGTACGAGCCAGTCGGCCCCGATGTACCGGCGGTCGCCGTTGCGGCTTGCAGCTTGGCGACGTCAGCCTCGCTCATGTGCCATTTGTGATCGACCGGCTTGATCAGGTAGTTGCAGATCAGGCCTGCGATCAGCATCGCGCACAAAATGTACATCGTAGTGTTGTAGAGCTGGTCGCGTGGAACGCCGGCCGCGAGCTGGAACTCGCGGATGTAGTTCACAACCACCGGGCCGATGATGCCCGCGGTCGACCACGCCGTCAGCAGACGGCCATGGATGGCGCCGACGAACTGGGTGCCGAACAGGTCGGCGAGATAAGCGGGCACCGTGGCGAAACCGCCACCATACATCGACAGGATGATGCCGAAGCCAAGTACGAACAAGAGCTTCGAGCCCATCGCCGCAAAGGTCGGCGCCAGCGCGTAGAGCGCGATGCCGAGAATGAAGAACGTATAGTACGTGTTCTTGCGCCCGATCTTATCCGACAGCGAGGCCCAGAAGAACCGGCCGCCAATGTTGAACAGCGACAGCAGTCCGGCGAAGCCCGCAGCAATACCCGCAATCGTCGCCTTCTGAGAGGCATCGAGGGCGTTGAAGCCGACGTTCGGCAATCCGATCAATTTGCCGGCGAAGATCTCCTGCAACATCGGCGAAGCCATGCCGATCACGCCGATGCCAGCCGACACGTTCAGCGTCAGCACCCACCAGACCAGCCAGAACTGCGGCGTCTTGTGCGCGTTGTCGAGGTGAACGTTGTTGGTCGAAATCATCGCATTGGGTTTTGACGGCGGGGTCCATCCTTCAGGCTGCCAACCCGCGGGCGGAACGCGGTACGCGAAAGCGCCAATCATCATGAAGACGCAATAGATGACGCCCATGACCAGGAAGGTCTGCCAGACGCCCACATTCGTCGGCGTCTTGAAATAATTCATGAGGATGTTGGCAAGCGGCGCGCCGATCATGGCACCGCCGCCGAAACCCATGATCGCCATGCCGGTCGCCATGCCGCGCCGGTCGGGGAACCATTTCACCAGCGTCGACACCGGCGAAATGTAGCCGAGACCTAGACCAACACCACCGATGACGCCCGAGCCGAGCCACATCAGCCAGAGCTGATGGGTGATGATTCCAATCGCACCCAGGACGAGGCCACCCGACCAGCACAACGCGGCAACGAAGCCCGCCTTGCGCGGCCCGGCACGTTCAAGCCAACCGCCCCAGATGGCGGCGGAGACGCCGAGCACGACGAAGAACAGCGTGTACATCCAACCCATGCTGGCGACTTTCCAGTCGCAGGTGGTGGTGAACAGCTCCTGCATCAGCGACATGTCCGGGCAAGCCTTCGGCGCGGTCAAACCGATCGCGCGCGACAGCGGCAGCCAGAACACACTGAAGCCATACGCCATGCCGATGCACAGATGAATGCAAAGCGCAGCCGGCGGCACCAGCCAGCGATTGAAGCCGGCTTTGGCGATGGTGTGCTCGCGATCGAGGATACCTTCCCCGGCGCCAGACACAGTTCCAGCGCTGCTGATAATCGTCATTGTTGTCTCCCCCTGCAGCCGCCCTTGTGGGCGCATCTGCCGTCTACGATCCCGTTGTCTCGACACCGCGGCGAACCAGCCCCCATATGCTGCTCCGCACAATTCCAGGATGCGCCGGGATCGATAAGCGCATTCGAGAATTATAAACCCCCGCCACCACTGACTATGCCAATTGCGGCATTAACTTCGGCGAAACTTGGCCTGTCCCAGAACGGTTTTGTGTCCTGCACAAAAACGACCCGACTCCGTACCCAAACGGAGAATTGCAATTGGGACAGAAGCAGCGACGGGAGTCGATAGGAAAAAGGTAGAGGTATCACTCAACCCAAACGTTCAGCCGGTTGCAGGTGGCGCATTATGCGCTTTCTGTATCGAGCCATTGGCCTTTTCGATCAGGAAGACGATACGGGCTTCGCTACGCTCCGAAATCTCGACTTTGTCGCCGGTTTCCCGGATCAGATTGGGGATGTCGATCACCGACAGCGGGTCGGTGCAATGCACTTCGAGGAAGTCGCCGGGCGTGATCGCCTTCAGCGCCTTACGCGTCTTCAGCGCCGGCAGCGGACATTTCAGGCCGGTGAGATCGAGCGTTGTCGTGGTCATGTCACAAGCATGGCGAAGCAGGCCGGCATCGTCAAATAGCGTTTCCGAGCGAAGTGAAGGCCGGTTCGCGCAACAATCAAGATTGCGTGGATTTAGTCTGGGCCGGCAAACGCGTCAAAAAAGAGCCTTACACCAGGCTGGCATAGGAGAGGAACCCGACCGTCTGCCCGGGCTCGACCAGGGTCACCTGTTCGCCCAGTTCGACCAGGCCGTCGGTGTCGACCAGCGAGGACAACAGCCCCGCGCCCTCGCGCGGAAATTTTACCGCCTCGAGTGCGCCATCCGCGGCCTTGCGCAGGAAGACGCGGACATATTCGCGGCGGGCGATCTTCTTCCTGTAGGTGAAGCCAGCGCGGACCGGCATCGGAACCAGCTTCTCAGGTGCGGCACCCGACAGCGCCAGGACGATTGGTCGCACCACGTGAACGAACGTCACAAAACTTGCCACCGGATTGCCCGGCAAGCCGATAAACGGCGTACCGCCGATAATTCCCATCGCGACCGGACGTCCCGGCTTGATCGCCATCCGCCAAAGCACGAGCGAACCCACGCTTTCGACGCTGGCCTTGACGTGATCCTCCTCGCCGGTCGACACGCCGCCAGTGGTGAGGATCAGGTCATGGCTTTCAGCCACCTGCTGCAAGGCGCTCGCCAGTGCGGCGCGGTCATCCCTGAGGATGCCGAGGTCGCTGACCTCGCAGCCGAGCCGGGCCAGCATCGCCATCAGCATGAAGCGGTTGGAGTCGAACAATTGCGCCGTGCCGCGCGCCTCACCCGGCGAAACCAGTTCGTTGCCGGTGGAGAACACCGCGACGCGGATGCGCCTGACGGCATCGATTTGGTTCAGGCCGAAGGCCGCAACCAGCGCGACGTCCTGCGGCCGCAGCCGACGGCCAGCCTGTAACGCCGCATGGCCTGCCGCAATATCCTCGCCCGCCGGCCGCACATTGGCGCCGGGTTTCAGCCCCGCCGGAAGCACGACGCTACCGCCTTCGACGCGGACATCTTCCTGCATGAACACGGTATCGGCGCCATCGGGCATCGGCGCGCCGGTAAAAATGCGCATCGCCTGCCCCGGCGTGAGCGGCCCTGCCGCGGCGCCGCCGGCCTGAACGCGCCCGGAGACCGGAAATGCCTGCCCGTCCTGTTGCGGCAAATCGCGGCTTGCGACCGCATAACCGTCGACCGCGGAATTGGTGAAAGGCGGCAGCGGCAACGGCGCCGCCATATCGCGTGCCAGCACGCGTCCATCCGCGCTGGCGAGCGCGACGGTCTCGACCTCACGCACCGGCGTCACCCGCGCGGCGATCAGACCGACGGCCTCGTCGACCGACATCATCGGACCGCCGAACGCAAAGCAATCGTCGGACAATTGCGCCATGTGCGGGGATCAATCCTCTGCTTCGCTCATCGCCTTGAGGTCGTCGACTGCCATCGCCGACCGCAGCATCATCGCCGCTATGGCTTCGACATCATCGAGATGGGCGGTGGGCAGCGTGGTTTCAACCGGGGTATCGGTTGCGAGGCCGATCACGCCGGGATCGTCGGGGAACAGCAGCGGTTTCCCGTTGGCGGCGCGATGAACCTCGATCTTGCGGTGCGGCTCACGCTTGAAACCTTCGACGACAACGAGATCAACCCGGGACATTTTGGCCAAAAGTTCCGGCAGCCGCGGCTCGCTGGCACCGCGCAGCTCGTGCATCAGCGCCCAGCGCTGGCTGGAGGACACCAGAACCTCGGTCGCCCCGGACTCGCGGTGCCGCCAGGAATCCTTGCCGGGCACGTCGACATCGAAGGCGTGATGGGCGTGCTTGATCACGGAAACGCGCAGGCCTTGCTTCAGCAACAGCGGAATCGCCCGCGTCAGCAAGGTGGTCTTGCCGGCGCCGCTCCATCCCGCGAGGCCTATCACTTTCATTTCATTCTCCGGAACCGGCACATCCGATGCCGTCATGCCCGGGCTTGTCCCGGGCATCCACGTCTTGGCACTATCGCCGAAAGAAGACGTGGATGGCCGGGACAAGCCCGGCCATGACAGAGTAGGCCGTGACTTGCTTCCTTCGGTGCTTATATCAGCAGGCAGCCAAAGTCATGCTAACCTGCCGGTATCATGAAGATCGACAAAACCCCCGTCCCCCTGATCGTACCCAACCCGGAAGACCCGCGGCTGACCGAGCGCGTCACCGGGACCGATCATACTGGTGCCACCGTCGAAATCCGGGTGCCGGTGGAGCGGCCGCTGACGCTGTACCTGAACACGCAGGAGATCGTCACGATGATGACGATCGGCGACTATCCGGAATATCTCGCGCTCGGCTATCTGCTGAACCAGAACATGCTGAAATACGACGACGTCGTCACCGATGTCGAATATGACGACGACCTGCAGGTGGTCGTGGTGCGCACCGAGCATCACACCAACTTTGAAGCAAAATTGAAGAAGCGTACGCAAACCTCCGGCTGCGCGCAGGGCACCGCGTTCGGCGATCTGCTCGAAGCCGTCGAAAGCGTCGCGCTGCCGAAGGCCGAGTTGCGCACCTCCTGGCTCTACCAAATGACGCATGCGATCAACACCATGCCTTCGCTTTATCTGGAAGCCGGCGCGATCCACGGCTGCGTGCTGTGCAAGCAGGGCCAGCCTGTCTGCTACACCGAGGATGTCGGCCGCCATAACGCCGTCGACAAGATCGCGGGCTGGATCTATCGCCACGGCGTCGATCCCGGCGACAAGATCCTCTACACCACCGGCCGCCTCACCTCTGAAATGATCATCAAGACGGTGCGGATGGGCATTCCAATCCTGGTGTCGCGCTCGGGTTTTACGGCCTGGGGTGTCGAACTTGCGCGACAGGTCGGGCTGACGCTGATCGGACGTGCCAAGGGCAAACGCTTCATTGCGCTGTCCGGCCAGGAGCGCATCGTGTTCGACCAGAATCTGGCCTTTGTCGAAGAGGAATCGGCGCGGCACAAGCGCAAGGGCGAAGACAGTGACGACTAAGATTCCAGGCGTCCTGCTCGCCGGCGGCCTGGCGCGGCGGATGGGCGGCGGCGACAAGCCGATGCGAACCATTGCCGGCCGCACCATTCTGGAACGCGTGATCGCGCGGCTGGCTCCGCAATGCGACGGTCTCATCCTCAATGCCAATGGCGATCCCGCGCGCTTCGCATCATTCGACTTGCCTGTCATCCCGGACGGCGTCGCCGATTTTCCGGGGCCGCTGGCCGGCATCCTGGCCGCACTCGACTGGGCGGCCACCCACCGCCCTGACGTATCGCTGGTGCTGAGCGCGGCGGCGGATTGCCCGTTCCTGCCGCGCGATCTGGTGTCGCGGCTGCACGGCGCGCTGGTCGCTGAAAACGCCGAACTCGCAGTCGCCGCCTCGGACGGCCAGTCGCATCCGGTGATCGGATTGTGGAGCGTGGGTTTGCGCGAACAACTCCGCCACGCGCTGGTAGTCGAGGACGTCAGGAAGATCGACCGCTGGACCGCGCGCTACAAACTCGCAACCGTGACCTGGCCAGTCACCCCGCTCGATCCGTTCTTCAACGCCAACACCATGGATGACATCGCGGAAGCCGAGCGGCTGGCGGCGCTGGACGGGGGCTAATCTCCCGTGCCTGAATTCGCTGCGACGCGCGCAATTCAGTTCGCAGTAAACTCATCGAACAGTCCGCGCATCCAGTCGATCACGACACGCGATGCGGGATTGCGCTTGAGATGATTTTGCACCAGCAGCCATACTTCGAGGCGGCGCGGCAGCAGCGTCGCACGAAGATTTCGATCGGCAAGCAACGAGCCGCAGACGTGCTCGGGCAGTATTCCGATCGCCTGATGCGACTGCACCAGTTGGCGTATCACGCCAAGATTATCCGTGACGCACCGGCTTCGCGCCTTGAGGCCCTGGGCCTTTAGAAACGCCATCTCCGCTGTGTTGTCGAGATCATCGGGATATCCGCAGATCACCGGCTCCTCGCCGGCGTTGATTGTCGCCCGCGGCTCGAACAGATAGAGGCGGACGTCCGCGAGCTTGGTGATGGTGAAATTGCCCTTCTCCGGTTTGCGCAGCCGCACCGCCAGATCCGCCTCCCAGCGCGCGAAATTGACGTTCTGCCCTGATGTCATGAACTGCAGCGTCAGGCCGGGGTTGCGCAGCAGAAATTCCGCCGACTTCGGCGCCAGAATTTCCTCCGCCAGCGAATTGGTCGTGGCAAGGCGGATGCGTCCGGCCACGCCACGCGCGGCGTTGCCAAGCGCGCCGATCTCGGCAACGTGCCGGGCGATTTCCTGCACGTGGTCGAGGATCGCCTCGCACTGCGCCGTCGGCTTGCGAACGCCATCGGTTGCCGCGAACAGGGGCACCCCCAGCGTCTTTTGCAGACGCGCCAACCGCCTCGAAATCGTGGTTTCGTCGATGCCGAGCCGAATGCCGGCGCCGGCGAAGGTGCCACTGTCCCTGATGGCGGCGATAATGCGCAGATCGTCCCAATCCATCGCAGCTCGATACCATACCTGACGCCGGCCTGCAAAATTGCAGCCATTGGTCTCGATTTTCCTGCGTGACCGCCGATAGCGCGCGGTGGTATCGGCATGCCGATCACGGCCGGGCCGCATCATCGAGAGCAAAGGCATGTAGGTGATGACGGTTTTTTCCGAAGCCGATACCGCGCGGGCGGTGCTGGCCTCCACCCAGCGTGGCTGGACCGTGGTCGCCGGCGCCTTTGCCGTGATGTTCGTGACGTTTGGCGGCGCCTACAGCTATTCGGCGTTTTTCGCGTCCCTGCAACAGACGTTTGCTGCCTCTCGCGGCGACACCGCCCTCAGTTTCTCGATCGCGGTCCCGCTCTATTATCTCGTCGGCGCCATCAGCGGACCGCTCGCCGACCGGTTCGGCTCGCGCGCCACCTGCCTGTTCGGCATCGCCGTCGCCGGCCTCGGCCTGATCTTCGCCGCGACCGCAACTGAGCTGTGGCAGGTCTATGTCGGCTTTGGGCTGGGGCTTGGCCTCGGGATCGGGTTCTCCTTTGTCCCGGCGATCGCCGCGGTACAGCGCTGGCATGTGCGCCAGCGCGGCTTTGCATCGGGTATTGCAGTATCCGGCATCGGATTCGGCACGCTGGTGATGCCGCCGGTCGCGGCAATGCTGATCGCGTCGGCGGGATGGCGGGGCGCCTGGACCCTGCTGGGGCTGTCGATCATCCTGATCGGCGGCGGCGCCGCGTTTTTCATCGACAATGCGCCCGAGCGGCACGGCGCGCTTCCTGACGGCGGCGTCATCGGCCTTGGCGCCAATGTCCATGCCGGTCCGCTCGCGGGCATGAGCCTTCGCCAGGCCGTCACGTCGCGCGCTTTCATCCTGCTTTATTTGTCGCTCGTCGTGATCTGGATCGGGGCTTCGATCCCGTTCGTGCATCTGGTGCCCTATGCCGAGGACATCGGCCTGTCGCACGGCACGGCCGTGACCATCTTCGGCCTGGTCGGGATCGGCAGCATCGCCGGCCGTTTTCTGCTCGGCGGCGCCGCCGATCGCATCGGCTTGCGATCGTTGCTGGCGGCGGTATTCGCAGGCGTGGCGTTGATGCAGCTGTGGTGGCTGACTGCTGCCAGCGCCTGGCAGCTCGCCATCTTCGCCTTCGTGTTCGGCATCTGTTACGGCGGCTTCGTCGCGTTGTATCCGGCGCTTACCGTCGACTATTTCGGCGGCCGCCATGCCAGCGGCATCATCGGCGTGCTCTACACCGGCGGCGCGGCTGGCTCCTTTCTCGGTCCGAAGCTGGCGGGTGACGCCTTCGATCGCTTCGGATCCTACACCATCCCGATCGCGATCGGCGCCGCATGCGCCCTGCTCGCGGTCGTCTTCGTGATCGCGGCGCCGGAACCGGACCGGGCGCCGCACTAAAACCAGAAATCCGGAAAGCCAGAGGTCGAGAAAAAATGTCCCATATCGGAAAATGCTTTTGCGGCGCGGTCGCACTAGAAGTCACGGGATCGCCGGAGGCGATGGGTTACTGTCACTGCAGCTCCTGCCGTTCGTGGTCCGGCGGACCGGTCAATGCATTCAGCCTGTGGAAGCCGGAGAATGTACGTGTCACTTCGGGCGCCGAGCACGTCGCAACATTTCAGAAGACCGCCCTCAGCCAGCGCCAATACTGCGCCAAGTGCGGCGGGCACCTGATGACCAACCATCCGCCGCTCGGCCTCGTCGATGTGTTCACCGCGACGATCCCGACGCTTGCCTTCGAACCCGGCGTTCACGTTAATTACGCCGAGACCGTGTTGCCGATACGCGACGGCCTGCCGAAATTGAAGGATTTTCCGGCCGAATTCGGCGGTTCCGGCGAGTCGATGCCGGAATAGTCGCTTCTGCGCGCCACGACCGTGAACCCGGTCGTGGCCTGCGACGACCACTGGACGCCGCCCGGGTTAGCCGGGTCGGCATCGGGAATTCCAGATGGCCGATTTCTTCGCGGGCGTTTTGGCCGTCATCTTCGGGGCGATCAATGTCGTCCTGGAACTCGGCGTGTCGATCTCGCGAATGCGGCGGTTTGCCAGATGGGTTACCGGCAGCGATGCGATCGTCGAAGTGCCGGAGCCGAAAATCCTGCTGCCTGCCGCGCAACGTGCGCTGGCTGAAGCCGAAGCCCGGCGCGACGGCGCATCCTTTATCGACAAATATGTCAGCCCATCCTGCAAATAGCCGAGGGACTTACGCCGCCAGCGGCACGGTCCAGGCGTCATAGCCATAGACCCAGTCGCCATTGGTTTTCCCGCTGAGCCATTTATTGGCGCGCGAGGTTTCCTGGACCAGCGCCGTGCGCTCCTTCCGCGTCGCCTCGAAACGACGAAACGCATTGGCGATCTCATCACGCCCCACACCGTCGAGGCAGCGCGACAGCACCGCGGCGTCTTCGATCGCCATCGCCGCCCCCTGCGCCATATAGGGTGTCATCGGGTGGCAGGCATCGCCGAGCAGCGTCACGTTGCGATCGGTCCAACACGCGAGAGATTCGCGATCGACGATTGCCCATTTGTGCACATCCGGGCACGCCGCCAGCACCCGTTCGACCTGACGGTCGAAGCCCGCATACGCCTTGCGCAATTCCCCGACGTCGCCCTTCGCCGACCAGGATTCGATCCGAAACTCCGGCTCCGGCTGGCTGGTGACGAGATAGATCTCGCTGCGGTCCGACTTGACGTAATAGATCACGATGTGGCGGTCCTCGCCCCACCATTTGGTGCAGTCATCGATCTTCTCGCCGCCGAGCAGAGATGCGGGATAGGTGGTGCGGTAGGCGATGCGCCCGGTAAAATTGGCCGGCGATCCCCCGAACAAAATGTCCCGCACCACCGAATGAACGCCATCGGCGCCAATCACAGCGTCGGCCACCGCCGTGGCGCCATTGGCGAATGTCAGCCGCACGCCATCCCCGGTCTCATCGAGACCAACCAGTTTGTGATCGAGTTTGACACATTCGTCGGGCACGGCGCTCGCCAACGCCGCATGCAGATCGCCGCGATGCGCCAGCAGATAGGGCGCGCCGTACTTCTGTTCGGCGCTTTCGCCGAAGATCATGTCGAACTTGATTTCGCCGGTGCGCCAGTTGCGGTTGTTCCAGGAGCGTGGATAGAACGACTGCGCGCGAAGTCTTTGTTCCAGCCCCAGGCCGCGCAACACCTGCATGGCATTGCAGCCGATCTGGATGCCGGCGCCGAGTCGGGCGAATTGCGGCGCCTGCTCGTACACGGTGACGTCGATGCCCACCCGCCGTAACGCCGCGGCGACCGCGAGGCCGCCCATGCCGGCGCCGACAATCGCAATCGACAAAGGTCTCCCCAGTCCCATCCCCCGCTCGCGCGTTTTTTGCGCTTTTAAGCCGGCCGAAATCCTGCGCGCTCCAGCGCCGAACGGCCTTCGCGCGACGCCAGCGCGTCGAGAAAGGCTTGCACGGCCGGCCGTTGCTTGCGTGCCTTGACCAGCGCGAAATCATAATGCTCTTCAGCAAAAGGAATAAAACCCAGGTTTGACGCATGCGCCACCGGCGCAATGGTCATGCCCCAGTCGGCGCGGTGCTGCGCCACGGCGGCGGCGACCGCATTGTGCGAGCGCGGTTGGTTCCAGTAACCGTCAGGCCGCGCCTCACCGAGCAGCCGGTCGATGAGAATGCGCGTGCCGGCGCCTTGGTTGCGGTTGACCATGATGCAGGCGGGATCGGCGATGGCAGCGCGCACCGCCGCCTCTGCGCTGAGGCCTTCGAAGCGCGCATCGCCCCTGCGGAACACGATGCCCTGCATCCGTCTCCAGCCTGGCACCAGTTCGAGCGCATCGGTGAGATACGGCGTGTTGTAGGTTTCGCTCTTGTCGTCGAACAGATGGATCGGCGCGAAATCGCATTCGCCGCGCTTGGCCGCAGCGAGCCCACCGAGGCTGCCGACCGCGATCGAGCGTACCGAGAGCCCGGCATGCGCCAGTGGCGCCGTCACCAGATCGAGCCCGGTGCAGTGGCTACCGAGGATCACGAGATCGGGCACCCGCACATGCGGCGTGAACAGCGTCACCTCGGCCTGAGATTCGGCCGGCATCTGGTCGGCCAGCGCGTCGATGCGCAGAAAACCATCGGCCTGCGCGAACGAGGTGATGGCGCCGGAGCCCTTGCCGGTGGGATAGGCGATCAGTCCGTCCGCGCCTTCGACCAGCGACACCATGACGAATTCGGTGCGGCCGAGTTCGGACGCAATCCGCACCGGGATTTTTGCCGTGACCTTGGCGTCGGAGCGCGGCGGCAGGCCGGCCATCCGGCGCAGCACCGGCACGATCATGTCGTGAAAAGTGAACATCGCCGAAGTCGGAAACCCCGGCAGGATAATCACGGGCTTGCCGTCGCAGACCGCGAGGCACAGCGGCTTACCCGGCTTCAGCGCGACGCCATGCGCGATGATGCCGGGTTGGCCGAGCCGGCCGATGATGCGGTGGGAGACGTCGCCCGCGCCTTTGGACGTGCCGCCCGAGAGCACCAGCATGTCGCAGGTTTCGAGCGCCTTGCGCATCGCGGCTTCGAGCAGCGCTTCGTCGTCGGGGATCGCGCCGAGAAAGTGCGCCTCGCCGCCGTTCTCCGTGACCGCCGCGGCGACGATCGCGCCATTGCTGTCGTAAATCGCAGCTGGGCGCAGCGGCAGGCCCGGCTGCACCAGTTCATCGCCGGTGGAGAGGATCGCGACGCGCGGCCGGCGCGCGACGTTGACCTCGGCTACGCCGCAGGCCGCCAGCATGCCGATCTCGCGCGAGCCGATGATGGTGCCGGCGCGCAGCAGCGCCTCGCCGCGCGCGATGTCGGAGCCGGCATAGGAGACGAATTGCCCGGGTGACGCCGCGCGGCGGATCTCGATCGCGCGAGCACCCACAGGCTGGGTGTGTTCGACCATCACGATGGCGTCGGCGCCGCGCGGCACCGGGCCGCCGGTCGCAATGGAGGTGGCCGTCCCCGATAGAACCGGCCGCAGCGGCGCGGTGCCGCAGGCGATCACTTCCTCGTTCAGCATCATCCGCACCGGCGAGGCTTCGCCGGCCGAGGCAAGACCGGCGGAACGCACCGCAAAGCCATCGACATTGGAGCGGTCGAACGGCGGCACGTCGATCGGCGCCACGATATCTTCCGCAAGCGCGTAGCCGAGCGCCTCCGCGAGCAGCTTCGTCTCGCTGGGCACCGCGCGCGGAAACAGCGCCGCCTCGAATCGCGTCAGCGCATCTTCGCGCGACAGGACGGCCAGAAACTGGTCCTGATCGGGATTGTCGGAACTTTTCGGCAGCGGGGTCTTGCTCATGCGGGAATCCCTGTCACTCCCGGAGCATATAGGCATCGACAGCCGCGCCCGCCGCAAATCCTTCCGAGCCGCCCGGCACCACGAGCCAGGCTTCGGCACGCGCAATCGCATCGAGCGACAATTCACCGGCCGCCAGCGTGGCCCAAGTGCCCTGCTTCCGTTCCAGCAGTACGAGTTCGGCGATGCCGACGCCTGAGGCGATCTTGCGCGCCAGCGGCAAATTCAGTGTCTTGCGTGGCCTCCGGCCCGACAGGCAATCGAGCGCAGGCAACGCCAGCGTCCACCATGCCGCGAACGCCTGATCGGCTGCGCCCGGCAAGACCACCACCGGTGTCTCGCCGATGCGGCCGACGGCGGAAGTACGGCCGGGCTGCAGGGCAATGCCATGCGCGATGACCTCGCCGCGTCCGGCCAATGCCGTCACCGCCGCATCGGTGCGGCCGACGCCGGAACCGCCGACGATCAGAAGCAGGTCGCAGGCGCCGACATCGATGGCAGCGGCAATCGACACGGCATCCCGCTCCGCAGCGGTGCGCGACACGACATCGGCACCGGCGGTACGCGCGCTTTCCGCGATCAGGTCGGCGGTCACGGTGCCACCGGGAATATTGAGAATGCCGACGCACGGACGCCGCACCTTCAATGTCCCGATGCCCGCGGCGCGCGCGATCAAGAGATCACGCGGCAGCACCCGCCGCCCGGCTTCAACGACCCAACTTCCCGCGGCGATATCGCCACCGGCGCGGCGAATACCCTGCCCCGGGATAGCTTCTGCGACGATTTGCGCAATCGGGCCTGTGACATCGACGCAATCGGAATCCAGCACGCAATCGCAGCCATCGGGAATGGCCGCGCCTGCCTCGACCCAGACTGGCGCTGCGGCCAATGGCAACGGCGAATAGGAGGACGCGCCGACGAGATCGCGGGCGCGCAGCGCAAAACCATCGGCGGCGGCAATGTCGTGCGGCGGATGCGCACTCAGCGGCGGCATTTCGGCGGCAATGCAGCGCAGCGCTTCCGCCAACGGCAGTTCGACCGGCGACACCGGCGCGGCGCCCCGCAGCAGGGCGGCGAATGCGACGTCGAGCGGCGTAAGCGAAGCCGGCAGGCGCTGGGGTGAGCTCATCGCTCGCCTATGCCCTGAATCGGGCCGGAAATAAATAGAACCGGGTACCGGCTGCCGCCGTCTCATCCATCCGGCCAAGTTGACGTCGGCTTTCGAATAGTTGCAAATGGGACCAATCGGCGCCCAAAAAGCCGCCGAAACAAGCCATCGCGGCCAATGTGACGTGCTCAGGGAGAAGACAGGATGTTCGCCGGGAACCTATCCAGGAATCTATCAACATTGGGAGCGCTTGCGGTTGCGATGCTGGCGTCTACCGCCGCGCTGGCGCAAGTCTCCGACGATGTGGTCAAGATCGGCGTTCTCACCGACATGAACGGTCCCGCATCGACCCCGACCGGCCAGGGCTCGGTCACCGCCGCGCAAATGGCGATCGACGATTTCGGCGGCAAGGTTTTGGGTAAGCCGATCAGCGTCATCATCGGCGATCACCAGCTCAAAGCCGACATCGGCGCCGCGCTGGCGCGCCGCTGGTATGACACCGAACAGGTCGACCTGATCGTCGACGTGCCGGTGTCGGCGGTCGGCCTCGCCGTCCAGAACGTCGCCAATGAGAAGAAGAAACTGTTCATCACCCACTCCACCGGCACCGCCGATTTCCATGGCAAGTTCTGCTCGCCTTACGCGATGCAGTGGGTGTTCGATACCCGCGCGCTCGCCGTCGGCACCGCGCAGGCCGTGGTGAAGCGCGGCGGCGACAGCTGGTTCTTCATCACCGACGATTACGCGTTCGGCCATTCGCTCGAGCGCGACGCCTCGACCGTGATCAACGCCAATGGCGGCAAGGTGCTGGGCTCGGTGAAGCCGCCGCTTGCTACCCCTGACCTGTCGTCGTTCGTGCTACAGGCGCAGGCTTCCAAAGCCAAGATCATCGGCATCGCGGCCGGCCCGCCAAACAACATGAACGAGATCAAGACCGGCTCGGAGTTCGGCGTGTTCAAGGGCGGCCAGCAGATGGCGGCTTTGCTGGCGCTGATCACCGACATTCATTCGCTCGGACTGCCGGCGGCGCATGGCCTGCTGCTGACGACGTCGTTCTATTGGGACATGGACGACAAGACCCGCGAATGGTCGAAGCGCTATTTCGCCAAGATGAACCGGATGCCGACGATGTGGCAGGCCGGCGTTTATTCGTCCGTGACGTACTATCTCAACGCCGTCAAGGACGCCGGCACCGACGAACCGCTCAAGGTGGCGGCGAAGATGCGCGAAAAGCCGATCGAGGATTTCTTCGCCCGCAACGGCAAGCTGCGCGAGGACAATCTGATGATCCACGATCTGATGCTGGTGCAGGTCAAGACGCCGGAGGAATCGAAGTATCCGTGGGACTATTACAAGATCCTCGCCAAGATCTCCGGCGAGGAAGCGTTCGGGCCGATCGATCCGGCCTGCACGATGGCGAAGAAATGACTGCGTAGCAGTCATTCCGGGATGGTCCGCAGGACCAGACCTCAGATGTGCGATTGCACATTGGGGAATCTCGACATTCCGGGTTCGTTCGCTACGCTCGCGCCCCGGAATGACCATCGTCCTGAGGCCCGCGCCTCAGAACGATGGTCACTTCACCACCCCGATCTCCCTGAAATACTTCATCACGCCAGGATGGATCAGCCCCGTATTCGGCGCCGCGACGACCGTGTTCGCTGCCGTGGTCTCGCAGGACTGCGGCAGTTTCTTGCACAATGCAGCCTCGATCCCGTGCAGCGTCTTGGCCAATCGGTAGGCGACGTCGTCGGGCAGGCTTTCCCGCACCAGAATGAAACTCCATGACCCCAGGGAATCGATTGCGTTTGCCTGGTTTGGATAGCTGTTGGCGGGGATCGTCAACGACTTGAGGAAGGTATGTTTGGCACGGATGCGCGCGATCTCACCCGCATCCGGCACGATGAACCGCGCGCCGCCGGGCGCTTCCGACATCGCATTAAAACCGGGCCAGCCGATGCCGGCGCCCCACAGCGCCGCGGCACGGCCGTCCTGTACCATCGCAGGCCCGTCGCCGGCGCGGTCGAGATAGATCGACTTGAAATCTTCATCCTGCTTCAGCCCGATGCCGTCGAGCATGTAGCGCGACAGGATCGGCAGCCCCGAGCCCTTGGCGCCGAACGCAACCGGCTGACCGACGAGGTCGCGGATGGTCTTGTAGGGGCTGTCGGCGCGCACCACGAACATCCCGGGGCTGGAATACATCGCGGTGAGGATTTTCAGTTTGGTGGCCGACCGGCCGATACCCATGAAGGCTTCGTAGGACGGCTCCCCCGCCACCAGCCCCATGTCGAGCTGGTCGGATTCCAGCAGCGGAATGTTTTCGTTGGAGCCCTTGGTGTTGCGGGGCTCGATCGACAGCGTCGGATCGGCGGCATTCATGGCTTCCGCGAAGGCGTTACCATAGAGCGGAAAGCCGCCGCCGGGCGTCGCGGTTCCAAGACTGATGTGGGTGCTGATCGTGGTCTTGGTAATGGCCTTGTCTCCAGTTTGCGCCGCAGCGCCGCTAGCCAGCTGCAGGACGCCGGCAAAGGCGATATGAGCGAGTTTCATGGACGACCTCAAGCGTTGCGTGCGGCAAAGTCTTGCGTACGAAATGACGCAGCCGAGGTTGTAGGCAAGCGCTGCGTTTTATGAAAGCATGTCCGGAAGCGTAACAAGAAAATGACGGGAAGCCTAATGTCCGGATATTTGCGTAGAGCATTGCTGGTTTGCTTTTTGAGCCTTTTTTGCAGCCTTGCGGCCGGCACCGCGCCATCCGCCGCAGCCGACTATCCCAACCGCCCGGTCAAATGGCTGATCGGTTTTGCTGCCGGCGGCCCGGTCGATATCGTGGCGCGGATCATGAGCCAGTGGCTTTCGGACCATCTGGGCCAACAATTCGTGGTCGAGAACCGCGCCGGCTCCGGTGGCAATATCGCCGCAGCCGCCGCGATCAACTCACCGCCCGACGGCTACACGCTGCTGTTCGTCGCGCCCAACAACGCGATCTCGACCTCGCTCTACAAGAAGCTGCCCTTTGACTTCCTCCGCGACACCACGCCGGTCGCCAGCATCATGCAGCTGACCAACATGCTCGTCGTGTCGAACGCAATGCCGGTGAAGACCGTCCAGGAGTTCATCGACTATTGCAAGGCCAATCCCGGCAAGGTGTCCTACGCCTCCTCGGGCAACGGCACCTCGGTGCACATGTCGGCCGAACTGTTCAAGGCGATGACCAAATGCGACATGCAGCATGTGCCCTATCGTGGCTCGGCGCTGGCATTTCCGGACATCATTTCCGACAAGGTGCAGCTGATCTTCGACAATCTGCCTTCGGCGCTGGAACAGTCGAAGGGCGGCACCGTGCGCGCGCTCGGCGTCACTTCGCCAAAACGCTGGCCGACCTTGCCCGAAATTCCCTCCATCGCCGAAACCGTACCCGGATTCGAGTCGGTCGGCTTCTACGGCATCTCGGCACCCAAGGGCACGCCGCCCGAGATCGTCGACATCCTCAACAAGGCGATCGGCGAAGCGTTGAAGGACCCGAAACTGGTCGCCCGGCTCGCCGAGGTCGGCGGCATCCCGACGCCGATGACCCCTGCCGAATTCGGCAAACTCGTCACCGACGAGACCGAAAAATGGCGCAAGGTGGTGGAATTCGCCGGGGTTTCGGTCGATTAAGCCCGGCATTGCCGGATCGCGATCCGGCCTGTAAACGATGCCAGCACCGTTGCCGGCCGCCTCGCGCGACCGCTCGCGGCGGGGCCTGTAGCTCAATGGTTAGAGCCGGCCGCTCATAACGGTCTGGTTGCAGGTTCGAGTCCTGCCGGGCCCACCGCATGGATGATCCGCTGTGCGGACTACGAAAGAACGACTCGATCACCGTTTAAGAACGACTCGATCCGCGCCTTTAAGAACGACTCGATTTAGTTATCTAACTGAAAACAGGTGGAAATATTGAGCCGCATCTAGTAGTTCGGATTTTTTCGAAATAGAAATTCGAGCCGGTTTTTTTTGGCTAATTTGACTGAATCGGTCGCGCAAGCGGAATCCAGCAACCGACCAGCCTTTGATGGTCTCAATTTCTGCAAGCGGCTGTTCGTACTAGACTAATTTACCTAGAGGCGTCTGTGCCCGAGTCTTGGCGTTTTAGAGCGAGTGTGTAAACTGGATTGCAACCGGTGCGCTCGAGACGCCGTCGAAGGGGCCAAATTGAATAGTTCAACACAGCATTCGGGACGTCCTGGTGAAATATGATCACCCTGGATCCCGCTCAGTTATACGCCCTACGCAAGTCCGAGAGCGAAGCTATTCAGGCAGCCGGCGGCAACGGCACCGGCAAGTCGACCCTGGCCAACGCGATAGCGGCACAATCGGCTCGCAACGGCCTATCCTGTCTCTTAATCGGGCTGGACCCATCGCTTGATCATCCAATCGCGTTCCGGATGGTGGACCATGTTCATCAAGTTCTGTCCGAACGGTCCCAACTAAATAGTCAAACAGATGTCTCGCGCCCCGGCATCGTGCAGCGATCCACGCTCCCTTTCGACCCAATCGAAGCACGCGCGAAAGTGGATCCCATCGCTGCGAAGGCTGCCTTAAGTCTGCTACGTCGAGCGCGCGAACTCATCCAACAATTCAAATTCGACGCCGACGAAGTGGAGGAGAGCGTCACTTCCAATCAGGCGCTCCCCGCCGAAACCCTCGACTTGGCATTCTTGGCGGCTGACGATGCCGCGAAGCTTGCCGATGAGTTGTGGTCTGGCAATGCGAGGGCCGGACGAAGCTTCCGAGACCTAAAGGATCTGCTTGCAGGCGCCAACGTCGAAATTCCCGCCAATGAGCATACCCTAAAGCTCATTCTATGCGACGACGCCGCCTTCGAAGCGGCGCTCTTAAAACTCCTGTCCAGGCGCAGCGAGCAAAAGGAAGAGCAGGCTATCGCGGCGGTCGTAAGTCAGTTGCGACGACCGCGTTCGGCAGAGAAAAGCCTCGCCGACTGCCATCAGCATGCGGTCTGGATGTCGAGAGTGTTGAATGATGCCATCGCTCTGGTTCGAAAGCACGGAAGCCTGAAGGCCGCTTTGGCCGCAAATCCGGACTCGGACGGCGCCAAAGCAATCGGCCACTTCATTCGTATGCGACCAGACCAGGGCTCGGCGTCCGCAGTCCGCGCCTTTGACTCCGCATTGCGCGACTATCAGCATGATAGCGCGACACTCGACCCGCAACTGAACCAATACGGTAGCCGGCCTCTTGGCAGTTTCGCTCGTCCGACCGACGATGGTGGCCAGCAAGTGGAAGCCAATCCAGGTTCATTTGTTCAGCGAATTCGCTCAGCACGCTACGCTGCGCGTCAATTGCCTGGCCTGCTTGAACGAATCCGCGCCTCGCTCCCCAGGTCCCTGGGTCAACGCTTTGAGTCGGTAGCGATCGAGGACGCCGGCGCCGTACTCGAGGCAGGAACCGACAACAGCCCGCGCCAAAGAGCAGCTACTGAAGTCCGGCAACTTCGGGCCCTGTTCACCGAGACAGGCTTTGGAGATCCCTTCAGCGCTCCACCAGACTTCGAAAGCAGGATCGAGAATGCCCGCCCGCCCGTGGCAACGACAAAGGTCGCCACGTCCACCTATAATGCAGAGGTGCTCGATCTGCTGCTCGATCTCACTACGTACAAGGAATACGGCAATCTGATTGATTGGCCGACTTCAATCGTCCGCGCCAGACGCAAGGAAGAACTCGTCGAAATCGCGGAAAGCGGGCGCAAGTTCGATGTCGTAGTTGCAGATGATGCCCCAAATGTCGCCGCACAACTCCTGGACGCCTTTGCTACAAATGGCGCTGTTGTGCATCGGATTGGTGTCTCGGATGAAGATGCAATCCTTTTGGAAATACCACATCGCCAGCAAGACGCCGAGGTTGCGAGCGCAGCCTCAGGCCAACCGAACCGTTGGCTCGGAGCGCCGGACGGGATCGGTTTGATCGTACGCAGCGCTCCTGACTTGACAAGCGAGCAGCTACATTCCGCTGCCGGCCGATTGTTGATGATGCTCAAGAACGCCGGTTGCAACGTTGATCTTGCAAACTCTGATGCCGCAGCAGATTTCATCGTAGCCAGCCGGGATGAACTGCACGACGCCGATCTGCCGATACTCGCAGGGCGCGCGCGCAAAGGTCTCGCGATCCTTTGCAGGCACGACCGGCGCACGAACACAACAACCGTAGAGCCGGCACATTCACCGGACGTGCTGCTCGCGCAATCATTGGGATGGAGGCTTGTCGTGGAGACTGCCGACGGCGCACTCCTTGAAAAAGGCGGGCGCGCGGCCGTATTGGTCGACGAGACCGTCGCAATGGATGGGCGAGATGAAACCGTTGCAGACGTCGCTCGCCGACTTGGCGCAATCGGGTGGCAGCCAATCGTCTCCTGGCGAGCGTCACCGCGAACGCCCGAGGAGTTCGGCAAGTTACTGAATGACAGGGCTGTAGCTGTCAATCGTCGGTACCGAACGATCGCTGAGACCTTTGATCTAAAATCTCCGATTCCACCAGGAGGCGACTCCAAGCCACCGAACAGTCCTGACGTTAAAAGCGCACCCACCGCCGGTACGGTTCCGGCCACCACGACAATGCCGGTGCGAGAAGCCACATCCGAGTCACGCTTGCTACAACGTTTGTCCGGCGACAATGCGCCGCGCACGCCTAACGAAGCGCCAGTGGTCGACCAGAAGCCGGATGATGGCCGACGTGTTGCTCCGACAGCGGAAATCGTTCCACTCGTCCCACGACCCGCTGCCAACGATCGTACGGCTCTGTTACCTGACATTGGGCCAATAGCTCAAACGCTATCGCGCGCGGACAAAGAGACCGCAATCATTCCATCTGTTGATGCTACGCGAGGCGATGCAGGGAAACACACCAAGGTCGAGATCAATCCGACACTACTGGACAGCGTATTCATTGAGAATGGCGGCCAGCACCTACCCATACCGCATATCGCAAGGCTTGTCGTTTCCACCGCACTACAGACCAAGGCCACCGATCCAATCTGTATTATTCTGCCATCCACGGAGCAAGTTGCACAGTTCACCGCCATATTGGCATCTCTGCAGTGCCTAGCTGCAGACTTCTCCGACAATCAAAAACATTTCATAGACCGTTATTTTAAACCCGGCTCAGGCGTCCGGATATTGCCCGACGGAAACGTATTCGTGGTCGGGGAGAAGAGTACCGGACTCGGGATAGACGGCATATTCCTTGGGTTCACAGAAAAGGAAACTCTGATTGGGGACGGGCGACGTTTAGCGCCAAACGGGGAACTTTTTCGTTACGAACCGACGACCAGGCAACTTCCAAAAAGTAAACGATCGATCAAGTTCAATGATCCAGAACGTACAAAAGTTGACGAGCTTGCCGGCGTGCGGACCTTCGGAAATAGCGGCCTCAACAAGAATCGGATCATTCTCGTTGGATCACAAAAGGAATTTGGAAGAGTCCTGGAGGGTCTTTCGCTTGTTTCCCAGCAATCGAACCAGGTTCGTAAGCCTCTCGCCGATAGATTTGCTTGGGGCAATTTCGACGAGAACGGTCAACCGTTCGCGCTCTACCCTGAGGGATCCGGCGGCGCTCCCCTGGTCGCCATTGCTCGCGATCTGGCCGAATTGGAACGTGCGAGTCTACATCCGGACGTCGAAGCTGGCTCACAAATAGTTCTTACAGATCGCCTTGAGCACGTCTTGAAGAACCTTGATCTTGCCAACCGAGTGGGCGAACGCCAGCGTCTCATAGTCTTCGCCGACGGGCGAAAACGGGCCGATGCGTTGACCCTACGAAAAAATGGCTGGAAGGTTTGGGAACCACAGCCTTGGGAACTCCTTTCCCCACTGGAAGCCGCGGAGTCGACGAAGACTGGCCTGCTCGGCTTCGACCGAACCCTGTACAGCGCTTCCGCGGAACGACGACCGGGTCTCGCCTATCTGCCTAAAAGCGCGCGCGCTCTCTCGTCTGCCTACGAATTGCTCGGTAAATTAGGCGAGGTTTTCAGTGCAGAATCTGCAGTCGATGACTTGCGGATGCAGGCGAGCATGGAAACCGTCCGGGAGATCTTCTTCAGCGTAGCGAATTGGCTCTCCGTGCCACCGTCCGCCCAGTTGGCAGAGTGCTCGGCTTCACTGCAACATCTCCGTGGAGAGCAAACCTACGTCTCACGATATCTCGGCCCGGATGCGGGATCGGCGGTAGGAGCGTTCGCCGATGCCATCGAGAGCTTCGTGACATCCCCACGAAAGGGCGGCATCACCCCAAAAGGCGAAGCCCTGCTGGAGCTTGCTCGAAACGCCGCGCTGAACCCAACGCTGAAGCAGGTTCTTGTCACAGGATCGAGACAAAGTCGCGAAGAGGCGGACGCATTCCTCGCCGCAAACAGTATTGACCTGCAATGCAAGTTGGCAACCGAGCTTACCGATGGCGACGAATTTCTCAGCGCCATTTCATTCTCGATCCTGCGGAGAGACATGTTCGAGAAGTTCATCGATCCCTGGCCATCCAAGGAAATTGTCCTGGCCGGGTACGACTTTGAAGTCGACCTGTATAAACGACGCCTCCGCGCACGCGGTTCCCAGAAGAAACGTCTTGAACTCAATTCAGACGTCCGCACCTCATTGACGTCGTTACCGGCCACTTCCTTCGGTTCTCCCACACCGGCCACCGACGCTGACAACCTCCTTCCTGAGGCAACCCTCGACCAGCAGTCGGAACCGTTCGAGCAGTTTTCACGACTAGCCAAATCGGATGCACCTCGACCGATCCGCATCGACATATCTTCGAACGAGCATACCGAAGATGCCCATATCGTCCGTTTCGTCGGTCAGTCCTGGATGCCAATGGCGGTCGACTATCGCCCGGTTTGCCTAGTCCAGGGTGGATCAGAAGGGCGAAAATCCGGAGTCGAGCATATCGAGATTTCGGATTTGCGGCCCGGAATGCGGATCATCGTTCGCGAGGGCGGCGAGAAGGACGTCATCAAGGCTGTCGCGCAGGACATCTGCGGCGATGAGAAATACGAGCGTCTCTGGAAACGTGCCTCTCTCTGGCGAGATGCTCTAAAATCCGGGGATTCCGACCCTTCCCGTGTGGCGAGGCGGCTGCAAGACAGCGGTGTACGCCGTCATATTGTCACCTTGCGTTCATGGCTGACAAACCCTTCCCTGATCGGGCCGCGATCAGACGACGACGTTCTCGCTATCGCCAAGGCATTTCCGATCGAAGGAAAATTCGCGGCGGATTGGAAAGGTTGCTGCGAGGCCATCAGCGAGTTGCGTGGCCTGCACCTTTCAGCCGGAACCAGACTTGCCGACCATCTCGTCACCCGCTGCGGACGAATGCTGCTTGAACCTACGGAAACCGAAACGGCAGTCGAATTTCAGCTTGGCACCGTTTGGATTCTCGAGGTGGCGGATGTCGAACCGGCGACGCGCAGCGCCCCGAGCGGCCTCATCAACCGACTCCAGTGGCTGAACAACGCCTGGCAGGCCCGCCGATACGGCGAGCGCTTGAAGATCATGGCCGCGTAGAAATGGCCACGATGATCCCGCCCATTGTCTCGTCGGATACTCCAGGTTCGGAGCGACGCGTGTTTGAGGCTCTCAAATCCGGAGCAAACACGGACGACTGGACGATCCTTCATTCATTGGGGATTTCAAGTGCATACACGGGTGGGTTCGGCGAGATCGACTTTGTCGTCATAATTCCACGCCTCGGCATTGTATGCGTGGAAGTCAAAGGGGGAACGGTCAGCCACAAGAACGGCACCTGGTACACGCGGAGGCACGGCGCGGCGGAGCCTGACCGGTTGAAACGAAGTCCGTTTCTGCAGGCGCAGGAGGGCATGTGGAAACTCAAGAGCGCGCTTGCCACCAAGTTTGGTAACGGATCCTTTGAAGCAAAGTGCCCGATCGGCTGGATTGCGGTACTTCCTGACGTCGATTGCCCTCCCGTAACAACGGAGTTCACAAGACCAGAGGTTATCGATCAAGCCGACATGCAGCATGATGTTTCGGCTCGAATTCAGAAGGCACCGTCGCTTGTGCAACTGGCGGGCCGAAGCGACCTGTGCGCCCCCACGACTGGTACATGCAAGCGAATTCTCAACTTCCTCCGACCGGATTTCGACCGGGTCGAGATGGCTTCGGCATCGACCTGGGACGCCGAGCGACGCATCAAATCGCTGACTGAGGAACAATATGATGTCCTGGATGCAGTCGCCGAAAACGCCGTCTGTCTGGTAAAAGGCCCGGCCGGCACCGGCAAGACCAACATCGCTATCGAGGCCGCACGGCGGCTTTCGTTGTCTGGAAAGCGCGTGCTGCTCGCCTGCTTCAATAGACAGCTAGCCCGTCCTATTCGTGAGGGTACGGTTTTTTGACCCGATTGATGCGTCCGCACCTCTGCTCCGACAAGGCGCACAGGATTGCCTTCGGCTTTTCACCGCCTGACGACCCGTACTTTGCAACGCGCTTGAGGGATGGG
>JBBRSX010000063.1:0-31663 GCA_038244925.1 Hyphomicrobiales bacterium
CTTCTGCAGGTCCTCGCCGCTTTCGACCGCGACCGGATAGGAGCGGATCTTGACGCGCTTGGGGTCGAACCAGGATTGCCCGTTGCGCATGTCGAATTCCCAGCCGTGCCACGCGCAGCGCAGCAGTTCGCCGACGCGCGAGCGTTGGTAGACGCCGGGCTCCGGCGAGGTCAGCCGCGCCACGCACGCCGCCTTCTCCAGCGGCGCGCCGGCATGCGGACAGCGATTGAGCAGCGCAAAGAACTCGCCATTGACGTGGAACACGACGATGTCGCGGCCATCGACGCCGACGACCTTGTTGCCGCCGGGCGGGATCTCTGACGTGCGAGCGACGATGTGACGGGCCATATGATCCTGATCAGAGCTTGTAGATCGCGCGGGCGTTGTCGTGGAAGATCTTCTGCCGCTCGGTCTCGGTCAGCGGCGTCCTGAAGGCATAGCGCGGATCGTCAAAGTCCCAGTGCGGATAATCCGACGAGAACAGCAGCCGGTCGGCGCCGACCCAATCGATCAGCGAGCGCAGATGTTTGCCTTCGTCCGGCTCGTCGATCGGCTGGGTCGTGAACCAGAAATGCTCCTTGACGTATTCCGAGGGCTTGCGCTTCAGATGCGGCACCTCCCTGCGGAACGCCTCGAAATGCCGGTCCATGCGCCAGGTCGCCGACGGGATCCAGCCGAACCCGCCCTCGATAAAGACGATCTTGAGATTCGGAAAACGTTCCGGAACGCCTTCGAGCACGAGGCTCGTGAGCTGCGCCGCCATCGTGTGGGCATTGCTCTGGTGCTCCTCGGCATAATAGGACGGCCAGCCGCCGCCGGTCGGCGCGTGGCCGCCATAGCCGCCGACGTGAATGCCGAGTGGCAGGCCGAGTTCCTGGGCGCGCGCGTAGATCGGCCAGTAGCGGCGGCGTCCGAGCGGCTCGTTGGCGCGCGGGCAGATATTGACCTGCACGTAGCGTCCGGTTTTGGCGCAGCGGTCGATCTCGGCGATCGCAAGCTCGGCATCGTCCTGCCCGGCGAGGATCGAGGCCTTGAGGCGCGGGTCGCGGTCGGACCAGAACGCCAGCTGCCAGTCGTTGATGGCGCGCTGAATCGCGGCGCCGAATTCGAGATTTTGCTGCGAGAAGATGAAGAGATCGAGCACCTGCAGAATGCCGATCTCGACATCGAGCGGATCGAGGTATTGCTTCTGCATGAAAGCGAGATCGGAGCCGGGAGGCCCGCCGGTCGGCGGCCAGGCATCGCGGCGCGCGATCAGCGGCGAGGAGCGCGGATAGGGCGTGGTGCCGATATAGGGCGTGCGCAGATGGCTGCCATAGGTGCGCAAATGCTCCGCCCAGCGCTTGGTCATGAACTGCTCAATATCGGCATGCGCATGAATGCTCGGATGAACGTCGCAGTCGATGATGCGCAGCCGGCTCTTGGCGGCGATTTCCTGTTCGAGGATGGGACGGTCGATGACGTCGCTCATGCTGTCCTCCTTATAGCTCTTTGTTTGCGCATGATCTTATCGGAAAACCGGTTCCCACTTTTCCGGATCATACTTTACGCCGCGAGTTTCAGCCGCGGAAAGGTTTCAAGCGGATTGTCTTCGCACATACGCGCAATGAGACTGGCCGGCAGATGCGCCGGCATTGGATCGTCGCCATCGAACTGCCAGTGCGGGTAGTCAGACGCGAACAGGAACATCTTGTCGGAGCCGATCTGCTCGATGATGTCGGCAACCCCCGCCGCGTCGGGCGGGCCGTCGAACGGCTGCATGGTGACGCGAAAATGATCGCGAATGATGGAAGCCGGCTCGCGCTCGACCCAAGGCACCTCGACGCGGACGCCGCGCCAGGTCTTGTTGGCGCGCCACATGAAGGCCGGCAGCCAGCTGACGCCGGACTCCATCAGCACCACCTTGAGCCCGGGAAATTTTCCGAACACGCCTTCGTAAACGAGGCTCAGAATCTGCGCCTGCATCGCCTGCGCTTCAGCGAGATAATATTCGTAGCGATAGGACGGCCAGCCGATCGAACTCGGGGAGCCCCGATACTGGCTGCCGGCATGGATCGCGATCGGCAGTTTGTGTTTTTCAGCGGCCTGCCACACCGGCCAGAAGTGCCGCTTGCCCAAAAGGCTGTCGCCTTGCGCCAGCACCAGTACGGAGACAAAGCGGTTGTCACCGGCAAGTCGCTCGATCTCTTCCACTGCGAGATCCGGCGCCTGCAAGGGCACCACGATCGAGGCGCGCAGGCGCTTGTCCTTTGACAGCCATTCGGCCGCGATCCAGTCGTTGATCGCCTTGCAGAAGGCGGCAGCCATATAGGGATCGAACACGGCCTGGGCGCCATAGAGCACGTTGCAGATGGCGTGACTGGCGCCGAGCTGATCGAACGCGCCGCGCTGCACCATCGCAAGGTCACTGCCCGGCTTGCCCTGCGCCGGACGCCAGTCGGCGCGGCCTGAGAACGGCATGTTGGGCGGGTATGAATTGAGGTCGAGACCGTCGATCGCCCGGCTCACCACCTGTTCTTTCCAGTGGTCGTCCAGATAGGGCAGCAGCGTGGTACGGGTTCCGCCCACCGCCGGATGGATGTCGCAGTCGATCCGCGTGGCCGCCATCGGGTTTCCTCGAAACTTCGTTCTTGGCGATCTTTGCGTCGCAATGCGAATTGTGCCGCCGATACCCTTCAGGCGCAAGCGCTTAACAGTGCGTCCACCCTGTCCGGAAAGCACAGCGGCGCTGCAAAAAGAGACTGCACTCGCAGGCCCGCCCCATGAAATATTCGTCACTGGCGAAGTCTGCCGGCTGTGCTACGGACGACAGCCGCGTACCGCGCAGCCGTCCCATGTGAGGAGACCAAGATGAAATCCGGCAGACCGGCGGTCCTCGCCATCCCGCTTCTCGTAACCGGTGCGTTCTCCGCGCAGGCAGCACCCGCGACCGTCAACGGCCCCAGTGCGCTGGCCCTGGCCGGCGTGGTGGCGCTGTATTCGCCGCTGTTGTCGGCGGACGAACGGGAAACCGCGGCCGCGCTGTTCGTCGGCGAAAAGGACGTGCGCTACGCCAAGAAGATCACGATCACGGCGGACAAGATCGCCTGCCGGGTCAGCAATGTCGACATCGCCGCACGGTCCTGCGAACTGACCTTCAACGGCAAGAAGCAAATCCTCACCGGGCGCCGTGCCAGCGAGATTTTTGCCACCGAAGCGATGGCCGGCGTCCCCGGCGACGGCACCGCCGGATCGACGTTCGAAACCCTGTCGAACCTGAACTGCACGCTCGATCCCAAGGCGATCAAGCAAAAGGACGGTAGCGGCGCGAACTGCACGTTCGAACCGAGGAATTAGGACGCGAAAGCTCTTCTTCCCTTCTCCCATCGAAGTCGGATTTATCCGACTTCGTCAAAATATAATGCCCAACTCGGGTAAACCCGAGTTGGGTGGGAGAGGGGAAGTAAGGACGCCTCGCGATTGACAGGACAATCGATCCCTACCCAAATGTCGGCCCTAGAAAAGAAAAAGCAGGGCGGATCGCGTGGCAAACGACGAACAAGAAACCTATGAGTGCGACGCGCTGGTGGTCGGGTCCGGCTGTGCCGGGATGTCGGCGGCGGTCACCGCCGGGCATGGCGGCCTCAACGTTCTCATCGTCGAGAAGGAGCCGCACTTTGGCGGCACCACCGCGCGCTCCGGCGGCTGGCTGTGGATTCCCGGGACCTCGCTGGCAAAGGACTGGGGCATTGAGGAAAGCCCAGACCAGGCGCGGACCTATCTGCGCCACGAGGCCGGCAACAGTTTTGATGCCGCGCGCGTCGACGCGTTCCTGACCAAGGGCCCCGAGGCCGTGGATTTTTTCACCAGCAAGACCGCGCTGCGGTTCGACATGCCGCTGACTTTTCCGGATTACCACGCCGAGGCGCCGGGCGGCGCGCAGGGCGGCCGCTCGATGGTGACGCGGCCGTTCGACGGCCACGAACTCGGCCCCAAGCTGAAAGATATCGGCAAGCCGCTGCCCGAACTCACCGTGTTCGGGATGATGCTCGGCTCCGGCAAGGAGATCATCCATTTCATGCGCGCGACGAAATCGCTCGTGTCGGCGTTCTATGTCGCCAGGCGGCTCTCCCGCCACGCGCTCGACGTGATGCGCTTCGGCCGCGGCATGACGCTGACCAACGGCAACGCGCTGGCCGGACGGCTGGCGAAATCGGTATTCGACCTCAACATTCCGCTGTGGCTGTCGTCGCCGGTGCGCGAGCTGATCGTCGAGAACGGCGCGGTGCGCGGCGCCATCGTCGAACGCGACGGCAAGCGCGTGCGCGTCACCGCCAAACGCGGCGTGGTGCTGGCCTGCGGCGGCTTTCCGCATGACGTCGAACGGCGCAAACGGATGTTTCCGCACGCGCCCACGGGTACCGAACATTTCTCGCCGGGTCCGACCGGCAATACCGGCGACGGCTTGCGATTGGCGGAAGCGGCCGGCGGCCGGGTCGAGGATACATTGCCTAACGCCGCTGCGTGGGTGCCAGTTTCCGTCACCACGCGCAAGGACGGCAGCAAGGGCGCGATGCCGCATTTCATCGACCGCGCCAAACCCGGCGTGATCGCGGTGATGCGCGACGGCACGCGCTTTGCCAATGAAGGCAACTCCTATCATGATTTTGTGCAGGAGATGATGAAGGCGGCGAAACCCGGCGGGGAGATTTCGGCGTATTTGCTGTGTGATCACCGCGCACTTCGAAAATATGGCCTCGGATGCGTGCCACCGTTTCCGATGCCGCTCGGGCATCATCTGAAGACCGGCTATCTCAAGCGCGGCGAGACATTGGCCGAACTCGCCACCAACACTGGCATCGACGCCAAAGGACTCGAAGCAACCGTAAAGGCCTTCAACGAGACCGCCGCCAACGGGCAGGATCCCGCCTTCGGCAAGGGCTCGCGCGCCTATAACCGCTACCAGGGCGACGCGCTGCACGGCCCCAACCCCTGCATCGCGCCGATCAAGGACGGGCCGTTTTATGCGATCAAGATGGTGGTCGGCGATCTCGGCACTTACGCGGGCATCAAGACCGACGAGAACGCCCGCGCTCTCGACCAAAACGGTCAGCCGATCGCAGGCCTCTATGCTGCCGGCAACGACATGGCGAGCATCATGGGCGGCAACTATCCCGGCGCCGGCATCACGCTCGGCCCGGCGCTGACATTCGGCTACATCGCGGGACGGCACATCGCGGGTTGATGCTTGCCTGAAGATGACGGCCCGATGACCACCGAATGGCCGCAGGCTTGCGGAAATTAATGGCAGGCTCGATCAATCCCTTGACCAAGAAAAAATTAGGTTCAACGTTGGGTTACAACAAAAGTCGCCAACAGGAGGAACCCCGATGTTGAACCTCAAGACCGTCGCCGCGGCGGCAGCACTGGGATTGGCCATGCTGGCTGGCCCGGCGCAGGCGCAAGAAAAAGACAAGGACAAGGGCACCATCGGGATAGCGATGCCGACCAAATCGTCGGCGCGCTGGATCGCGGACGGAGACAACATCGTCAAGGTGTTGCAGGCCAAGGGCTACAAGACCGACCTGCAATATGCAGACAACGACATTCCGAACCAGCTCGCCCAGATCGAGAACATGATCACCAAGCAGGAAAAGGTGCTTGTCATCGCCGCCATCGACGGCACCACGCTGTCCAACGCGCTGCAGCGCGCGGCCGATGCCGGCATCAAGATTGTTTCCTACGACCGACTGATTCGCGGTTCCGCCAACGTCGACTACTACGCCACTTTCGACAATTTCCAGGTCGGCGTGCTGCAGGCGAGCAGCATCGAAAAGGGGCTTGGACTGAAAGAGGGCAAGGGCCCCTTCAACATCGAACTGTTCGGCGGCTCGCCCGACGACAACAACGCCTTCTTCTTTTATGACGGCGCGATGTCGGTGCTGAAACCCTATATCGACAGCGGCAAGCTGGTGGTGCAGAGCAAGCAGGTCGGCATGGACAAGGTTTCGACGCTGCGCTGGGAAGCCTCCGTCGCACAGGCCCGCATGGAAAACCTACTCAGCGCGTTCTACACCAGCAAGCATGTCGACGCGGTGCTCTCGCCCTATGACGGCTTGAGCATCGGCATCATCGCTGCCCTCAAGGGCGTCGGCTACGGCTCCAGGGAAGCCCCGATGCCTGTGATTTCAGGCCAGGACGCCGAGGTGCCCTCGGTCAAATCCATCGTCAACCACGAACAGTATTCGACCATCTTCAAGGACACGCGCGACCTTGCCAAAGTTGCCGCTGAGATGGTTGACGCTGTGCTGTCCGGCGGCAAGCCCGAGGTCAACGACACCAAGACCTACAACAACGGCGTCAAGGTGGTCCCCTCCTATCTCCTGAAGCCGGTCGCGGTGGATTTCGACAACTGGAAGACCGCGCTGATCGACACCGGCTATTACAAGGCCGAACAGTTCAAGTGACGCGCAGGGAAGTCGGAACGCGGCGGGAGTAGATAGAGCTTGCCAAGAGTTTTGCAATGACGGCCCTTCTGGAAATGCGCGGCATATCCAAGAGCTTTCCCGGCGTGAAAGCCTTGCGCAACGTCAACCTCACCGTTCAAGCCGGCGAAATCCACGCGATCTGCGGCGAGAACGGCGCCGGCAAATCAACGCTGATGAAGGTTTTGAGCGGGGTTTACCCGCACGGCTCTTATGAGGGCGACATCTTCTATGAGGGCGAGCAGCGGCAATTCGCCGGCATTTCCGACAGCGAGCGCCTCGGCATCATCATCATTCACCAGGAGCTGGCGCTGGTGCCGCTGCTCTCGATCGCCGAAAACATCTTTCTCGGCCACGAGCCTGCGAAAATGGGCATCATCGACTGGGACGAAGCGTTCCGCCGCACCCGCGAGTTGCTGGACAAGGTCGGGTTGAACGAGCAGCCGACCGCGCTGATCACCCATCTTGGCATCGGCAAGCAGCAACTGGTCGAAATCGCCAAGGCGCTGGCCAAGAAAGTCCGGCTGCTGATCCTGGACGAGCCGACCGCCAGCCTGAACGAAAGCGACAGCGCCGCGCTGCTCGAACTGCTCAGAGAATTCCGGCGCCAGGGCATCGCCTCGATCCTGATTTCCCACAAGCTCAACGAACTCGCCGAGGTCGCGGATTTCATCACCGTGCTGCGCGACGGCACCACGGTGGAGACCATCAACTGCCACGCCGAAGAGATCAGCGAGGCTCGCATCGTCAAGAGCATGGTCGGCCGCGAAATGTCGGAGCGCTATCCGCATCGTGAACCGAAGATCGGCGAAACCCTGTTCGAGATCAGGGACTGGCGTGTCGAACATCCGCAGCATCCCGGCCGCGAAGTGATCAAGGGCGTCAGCCTCAACATCCGGGCGGGCGAAGTTGTGGGCATAGCTGGCCTGATGGGCGCCGGGCGCACCGAACTCGCAATGAGCGTGTTCGGCCGCGCCTATGGCCGCCACGTCACCGGACAGGCCTTCATACAGGGCCGCGAAGTCGACCTCAGTTCGATCCAGAAGGCCGTCGCCGGCGGCCTCGCCTACCTCACCGAGGATCGCAAGAACCTCGGCCTGATCCTCGGCGAAGACATCAAGAGCAACATCACGCTGGCGAATCTCACCGGCGTCTCCCGCTACGGCGTGATCGATGACGACAGGGAAACCGAGGTTGCCGAACAATACCGTTCCAAACTGAACATCCGCTCGTCCGGCATTCTGCAGAAAGCCCTCAATCTGTCCGGCGGCAACCAGCAGAAGGTGGTGCTCAGCAAGTGGCTGTTCGCCGAGCCCTGCGTGCTGATTCTCGACGAGCCGACGCGCGGCATCGATATCGGCGCCAAATTCGAGATCTACACCATCATCAACGACCTCGCGGCCAGCGGCAAAGGCGTGCTCGTGATCTCCTCCGAGATGCCCGAACTTCTCGGCATCTGCGACCGGCTCTACGTGATGAACGAAGGCCGCCTAGTCGACGAGATGCCGGTCCATGAGGCCAGCCAGGAAAAAATCATGGCCTCGATCATGCGACAACATGGGGCCGCACGATGAGCCAGGAAGTGGCCAAGAACGCTGGCAACGGCGCCGGCTTCTGGAAGAGCAATCTGCGCGAATACGGCCTGCTCGGCTCGTTGCTCGTGATCATGGCGCTGTTCGAATACCTGACCGGCGGCGTGCTGCTGGCGCCCGTCAACATCACCAACCTGATCCTGCAGAACAGCTACATCGTCATCATGGCGCTCGGCATGTTGCTGATCATCGTCGGCGGCAACATCGACCTTTCGGTCGGCTCGATCGTGGGCTTCGTCGGCGCCATCGCCGCCACCATGATGGTTGACTACAAGATGCCGTGGGTTCCGGTGGTCGGCATCTCCCTGGTGGTCGGCGGCCTGATCGGCGCGGCCCAGGGCTATTTCGTCGCCTACGCCAAAATTCCGTCCTTCATCGTGACGCTCGGGGGCATGCTGATTTTCCGTGGCCTCACCGGAAACATCCTGCTCGGGCAGTTCGTCGGTCCGTTTCCCAAGGATTTCCAGAGCATCAGCTCCGGCTTCATTCCCGATTTCGTCAGCGCGCCGCTGCTGGCCATCTTCGGCAACGGCATCGGCCCCAACTTCCGGTGGACGTCGATGCTGATCGGCGTGCTCGGAGCGGCCCTTTTGATTTTTACCAGTGCCCGCCGCTGGCGCCGGGCAAAGACGCATACGAAGGAAGCGGAGCCGTTCGCGCTGTTCGCCGGCAAGAACGCCATCTTCGCCATTCTGATGATCGGATTCGGCTACCTGCTGGCGTCCTATCGCGGCCTGCCCAACGTGCTGATCATCATGGGCGCGCTGATCCTGCTCTACATGTTCGTGACCACGCGCATGACGATCGGACGCCGGATCTACGCGCTCGGCGGCAACCGGATGGCGGCGCAACTCTCCGGCATCCGGACCGAGCGGCTGATCTTCCTGACCTTCGTCAACATGGGGGCGCTGGCCGGCCTTGCCGGGCTGATCGTGGCCGCGCGCCTGAACTCGGCGACGCCAAGCGCCGGCAATTCCTTCGAACTCGACGTCATCGCCGCCTGCTTCATCGGCGGCGCCTCGGCCTCAGGCGGCGTCGGCAAGGTGATGGGCGTCGTGATCGGCGCCTTCGTCATGGGCGTGATGAACAACGGCATGTCGATCCTCGGCATCGGGATCTACTGGCAATACGTCGTCAAGGGACTGGTGCTGCTGGCGGCGGTCTATGTCGACGGCTATCAGAAGAACAAGGCGTAGCGCGCACACCGCGCTGTATTGCCTCGCTTGCCGGACAATCTGTTTCCGCCGTGCGAAATTTTCGGCGTGTGACGTCACTTGCGTTTAGACGCCGCTCACGCGCGCCGGGTTGTATCTCCCAGACAACAACGTAGCGGCTTGCATTGCTCTCGAAAGCGCGCGAACATCTTGGCAAAAGAACCAAGAAGAGAACCGGATGGGAATCAGAAACATCGGCCAGCAGGGAATCGTGTTCGCGGTTTTCGCTGCGCTGTTTGCGATCTTCGCGATTGCCCTGCCTGGATTTCTGACGACGGCGAACATGCTGACGCTGCTGCAGAACGTGGCGGTGCTCGGCATCCTCGGCCTCGCCATGGCGATCGTCGTGATCGGTCGCGGCATCGACATTTCACTGATCGCGGCCCTGGCGGTTCCGCCCGGGCTGGTGCTGCAGATGGTGCAGGACGGCCATTCACTCTCGATTTCGCTCGCCGCCGCCTTCGCGCTGAGCATCGCGTTCGGCCTCGTCAATGGCTGGCTGATCGCCTATGCCGAAGTACCGTCGCTGTTCACGACGCTGGCGTCCGGATTGTTCCTTGCGGGCTTGGGTCAGGCCGCCCTGTTCAAGCTCGACGTAGTGCAATGGAGCCCCGGGCTCGACGGCTTCGAAAAACTCGGACAGGGCAACCTGTTGGGCATCCCGATGCCGGTGGTGATGTTCGTGATCGCCTGCATCGCGGTCGCCTTCCTGCTGCGGCAGACCCGGCTCGGCGCCTACATTTACGCGATCGGCGACAACCCGAACGGCGCCCGCGTCACGGGGATCCCGACCCGTCCCATCATCGTGCTGCAATATGTGATGGCGGCGTTGATCGGCTGCGCCGCCGGCCTGATCATGGCGTCGTCCGTCAACAGCATGCCGACCCGCATTTTCAACTCGACGTTAATCTACGACGTCATCCTGGTGGTGGTGCTCGGCGGTATCGGATTGTCGGGCGGCCGCGGCGGTGTCGTCAACGTCATTATCGGAACGCTGCTGATCGGCACCATGCTGAACGGCATGACGATCATGGACGTCTCTTATTCCGGCCAGAACCTCGTCAAGGGCGTGGTGCTGCTGATCGCCGTCATTACCGACTCGTTTCTCAACCCACGCAACGAAGAAACGGCGCAACAAGGCGACATCTGATCGCCGGACGAAACGCAAAGCCAATCAAAACCGGGAGAATCACATGATGATTTATGGACGTACCCTCACAACAACGGCCTTCGGCATCGGCCTGATGGCTGCGGCCTGCGCGCCGGCATTGGCGCAAAAGGGTATCGACGAACCGTTCCAGGCCGCGTTCAAGGAAGCGCTGGCCGGCAAGACCGTGGCCTACATCCCGGTTGCGATGAACTTCGATCTCACCGAGGGCTGGTTTGCCGGCGTCAAGAAGGAGCTCGAGCCCTATGGCATGAAGGTGGTGGTGCGCGATCCGAACTGGAGCACCAATGCCGGCGCGCAGGCACTGACGACGCTGATCTCGGAAAAACCGGCCGCGATCATCGTGCATAATCCGGACGTGCAGACCTATGCCAAGCTGATGCAGCGCGCCGAGAACGAAGGCATCTACATCATCCAGGTCAATATGGGCTCGGTCTATCGCAGCTCGGCCTTCGTCGGCGCCAACTGGATCGAGATCGGCGAACGCGACGCCGAGGCCGTGGTCAAGGCCTGCGCCGGCAAGTCGAACAAGATCGCAATCGTGCAAGGCGCGCTGTCGGCCGCCGCCAGCGCCTACACGCTGAAGGGCGTCGAGAACGTTCTCGCCAAGCATCCCGAGGTCAAGGTGGTGTCGAGCCAGGCCGCCGACTGGGATGCCGCCAAGGCCAAGGCGATCACGCAGACGGTCTTGAAGCAGAATCCTGATCTCTGCGGCATCGTCGGCTTCTGGGACGGCATGGACATCGGCACCGCCGCGGCGGTGAAGGAAGCCGGCCTCACCGGCAAGGTGTTCGTCGCCACCTCCGGCGGCGGCGAGCGCCGTGGCGCCTGTGAGCTGGTCAAGTCGGGCGCATTCGACCTCGTCCTCAGCTACGACGTGCCAACCCAGGCGGAGCAGATGGCCGGGATGATCAAGTGGCTGGTGTCGTCGGGCGTCAAGCCGGGTTCGGTGAAGGGATCGATGTACACGACCCTGATTCCCGTCACCAAGGAGAACGCCGGAAACGAAACCACCTGCTGGAATCTCAGCGACCTCAAGAAGTAGCTCCGCTCAAACCCATCGGAGAAGCGGCGTGCCCAGGCTCAGCCGCTTCTCCAGATAGACGCACGTCCTCTCCCTCTCTCCTGGTCCCGCCGATGCAAGACGTTCTCCTTCGTTTACGCTACCGCTATTGGCCGGATCATCTGCTCGGCGAGATCCTCTCCAAACGCTGGACCGAGACCGCGATCCCGGTGATCGTGCTCGCGATCATCACGGTCCTGCTAAGCCGTTCGATCCCGGGCTTTCTCTCCGTCGGCGGTCTCGCCGACACTGGACGGCAGGCCGGCGAAATCGGCTTTGTCGTACTCGGCATCGCACTGGTCGTGATCGTCGGCGGCATCGACCTTTCGGTCGGCTCGATGTTTGCGCTCTGTGATTTCTGCGCACTGTTCTGCCTCAACGTGCTCGATTGGCCGGTGCCGTCGGTGATCGCAGCAACGCTGCTCTGCGGCGCGGCGCTCGGCGCCATTAACGGCCTGCTGATCGGCTACATGAGGCTGCGCGCCTTCATCACCACGCTGATCACGCTCATCATCTATCGCTCCGCCTACGACCTGCTGCTGTTCGACTATTCCAACAAGATCGCGGCCGCCTTTCCCGATATTCCCTCCTGGAATTTTATCGGCGGCGGCGGCGTGTTGGGCGTGCCGAGCGTGGTGGTGATTTATGTGGTTGTCGCCATCTTCGGCCATGTGTTCCTGACGCGTTTACGTCCGGGCTGGCACATCACCGCGATCGGCGGCTCGCGCCGTTCGGCGTATAATTCCGGCATTCCGGTGCGGCGGACGATCGCGCTGTGTTATGTCGCCTCGGGCGTCATGACCTCGATCGGCGCGTTGTTCTTTGCCGCCCGGCTCGGCACAGTCGGGGGCGATGTCGGCGTCGGCCTCGAAGTCACCGTGCTGACGGCGACCGTGCTCGGCGGCATCAGCCTCGGCGGCGGCAAGGGCTCGGTGACCAAGGCGCTGGTGGGCACCCTGATCGTACTTTTTCTCATCAACGGCATGACCACGTTGTCGGTCTCTGGCGGCGTCAACCGCATGGTGCTGGCCGCAGTGCTGCTGGTCGCCGCCACCATCGACATTCGCTGGCTGAAGAACCGCACCCGCATCATCAGCAAGGTCTATGTCAGCCCGACCTATCATGCGCTGGCGCCGGCAGTCTCGACCGCGCCCGGTAGCGGCGCCTTCGCGCAGAACGACAAGCTGCGCGACGTCTCGCTGATCGGCCTCGGCCGCATCGAGGCGCCGGAAGACGTCATCCTCGACCGCCACGACAATCTCTATGCCGGTTCACGCCACGGCGACATCATGCGGTTCACGGCGCCCGACTACACAGAGATGGAAGTCTACGCCCATATCGGCGGCCAGCCGCTCGGCATGGCGTTCGACCGCAACGACAATCTCTATGTCTGCATCGGCGGCATGGGGCTCTACCGCATCACGCCAGAGCGCAAGGTCGAGAAGGTCACCGACGAGACCAACCGCAGTCTTTATTCGGTCAACGACGACAGCCGCCTGCGACTCGCCGACGATCTCGACATCGCCGACGACGGCCGCATCTTCTTCTCGGAAGCCACCGTGCGCTACGAGATGCACGAATGGCCGGTCGACGGGCTGGAAGCGCGAGGCAACGGCCGCATCATCTGCTACGACCCGAATACCAACACCACGCGCACGGTGCTGCGCGGACTGAAATTCCCCAACGGCATCTGCATCGCCAGCGACGGCCAGTCGATCCTGTTCGCCGAAACGTTTGGTTGCTGCATCCGGCGGTACTGGTTCGACGGTCCGAAGGCCGGGACCGACGAGATGGTGATCGACAATCTTCCCGGCTATCCCGACAACATCAACCTCGCCTCCGACGGCAACTACTGGCTCGCGATGGTCGGCATGCGCAGCCCGGCGCTCGATCTGGCCTGGAAAATGCCGGGCTTCCGCAAGCGGATGGGCAAGCGCGTTCCGATCGACGAATGGCTGTTCCCGAACATCAACACCGGCTGCGTCATCAAGTTCAACGAGCGCGGTGAGGTGCTGGAGTCGTTCTGGGACCTGCGCGGCGAGAACCACCCGATGATCACCTCGATGCGCGAGCACCGCGGCTATCTCTATCTCGGCGGCATCATGAACAACCGGATCGGCAAGTACAAACTCAGCAATGCCGACCCGAACTTCGTCCAGTACGACCGGCGCTGGGGGAAGAGCCAATGATCGCGGCCTTGCGGGATTTTGCCGACCGCCTGCTCGGGCGCGGCGACGCGACGATCACGGTGCCGTCGTTCGACGGCGCATTGAAACCGAACCAGATCCTGGAAAAGGCCGAGACGCTGGCGCAGTTCGATGCGCCGGACGATCTCGCGACCGACGGCAAGGTGCTCTACATCGCCGACGGCGCGGCTATCCGCCGCCTCGACGGCGTGGCTGTCACTGAACTGCGGCGCTTCGATCGCAGCATTACGGCGCTGTGCTGCCTGCCGGACGGCGGCCTGGCGGTGGCGCTCGACGGCCGCGAGGTGCAGGTGTTCGCGACGCCATCGGCTGCAACGCCGAGCGCGAGCTTTACCGACCCCTCAATGACCGCGATCAACGCAATCTCGCCGGGGCCGAAAGGAACGCTACTCGCAACCAACGGCTCAAGCACGCGCCCCTGCGGGCAATGGGTGCATGACCTGATGGAGCGCGGCCACACCGGGCGGGTGCTGGCGCTCGACATCGGCGGCAAAAGCGTACGTACCATCGCGTCAAATGCGCAATACGCCTTCGGCGCCTGTGCAGCCGGCGACCACATTTTCTTCAGCGAGAGCTGGCGGCACCGCGTGGTGGCGATCGCGCCCGACGGCGGCCAGCGCGCCGTGCTCGACAACCTTCCGGTCTATCCGTCGCGGCTGTCGCCCGTCGCCTCCGGCGGCTTCTGGCTCACCGCGTTCACGGCGCGCACCCAACTGGTCGAATTCGTGCTGCGCGAAAACGCCTACCGCCGCCGCATGATGGCGGAAATCGATCCGCAATACTGGATCGCGCCGAAGCTGAAATCCGGCCAGTCGTTCCTCGAACCGATGCAGGGCGCGCACCTCAAGACCATGGGCGTCGTCAAGCCTTGGGCGCCGCCGCGCTCCTACGGCCTGATCATCCGGCTCAACGCCGACGGCGTCCCGCTTTACGCGCTGCATAGCCGCGTTGACGGCGTCAACCACGGCATCGTCGCAGCAATCGAAATGGGTGGCGCGCTGTATGCAATCGCCAAGGGGCCCGGCCGGCTGTTGCGGATACCGCTGGCGATGGTCGAACAGGAATTGCGGTCATGAGCGAGATCATCCTCAGCCTCAGCAAGGCGACCAAGCTCTATGCCGGCGTTCCCGCCATCGACGGCGTCGATTTCGACCTGCGTCGCGGCGAAATCCATGCGCTGGTCGGCGAAAACGGCGCCGGCAAATCGACCCTTACAAAAGTAATGGCCGGCGTCGTCACGCTCACCTCAGGCGCGATGCAGGTCAACGGCGCCGACGTGATACCGAAGACGCCGCTGGAAGCGCGCCATCTCGGCATCGCCATGGTGTTCCAGGAGAACAGCCTGGTGCCGACCATGACGGTGGCGCAGAACCTGTTTCTCGGGCAGGAGCGTTTCTACAACCGGCTACGCGGCATTTACATCGCCGCCCAGCAGTTCCTGCAATCGCTGAACTTCGACGTCACGCCGACCGCCACCGTCGGGCTGCTCGGCGCCGCCAAGAAGCAGATGGTCGAGATCGCCCGCGCCGTGCTGCACGACGCCAAGGTGATCATCTTCGACGAACCGACCGCGACGCTGACGCCGGAAGAGAAGAAATACTTCTTCGACCTGGTGCGCGACCTCAAGCGGCGTGGCGTCTCGATCGTGTTCATCTCGCACGCGCTCGAGGAGGCACTGATCCTCGCCGACCGGATTACGATTTTGCGCGACGGCAAGCATGTCGTGACCGACGACGCCGTCAAATTCGACCGCGCCCGCATCGTGCAGGCCATGGTCGGCCGCGACCTCTCGAACACGCTCTACGGTGCGCGCAAGGCCACCATGCGCCCCGCCGGCGCGCGGGTGCTGACGGTGCAGAACCTGAAAATGGCGCCGATGGTGAAGAACAATTCGCTATCGGTATTCGCCGGACAGATCACCGGCGTGTTCGGGCTGGTCGGCGCCGGCCGCACCGAGACCTTCAAGGTCGTCGCCGGCGTCTTGAAGCGAGATTTCTTTCACGGCGGCGAAGTGATCCTGCACGGCAAGCCGGTGCGCTACCGCGTGCCGGCGCCAGCGGTGCGGGCCGGCATTGCCTACGTGACGGAAGATCGCAAGGTCGAGGGCTTCTTCGAGACCATGTCGGTCGCCCGCAACATCTATCTCGGCCTGCTGACGAAGCTTCCCGGCGGGCGGTTTTTCCTGTCAGGGCGCGAGGCCGACAGTGTCGGCAGCACCTGGGTCGATCGGCTCAAGGTGCGCACCACCGGCAACAGCATGAAGGTCGTCGAACTGTCCGGCGGCAACCAGCAAAAAGTGGTGATCGCGAAATCGCTGGTGCAGAACCCGGACCTGATCATCTTCGACGAACCGACCCGCGGCGTCGACGTCGGCGCCATTGTCGAAATCCACGAGCTGATCCAGCGGCTCGCCGACGAGGGCAAAGCTGTGGTGGTGATCTCGTCCTACCTGCCCGAGATCATGGCGCTGTCCGACCGCATCCTGGTGTCGCGGCAGGGCAAGGTGGTCGAGGAATTCTCCGCATTCGAGGCGACCGAAGAGAAAATCATGTACGCGGCGGTGCATTGAGCGCTAACGGCGCGTGACGAAACGCTCAGGCCGTCGCGCGGATCGCCGCGGCGAGAGTCCGCAGCGAAGCCCCTGCCCATGAATCGTTGGCGCGCGACACCAGCACCAGATCGTGCGCCCGCAGCGACGACATCGTGATCATCCAGATCACCGTCCACGACACCCGCACCCTCGCCCAGAAGAAGGCGCTCTACCGCCGCGTCGTCGAACTGCTGAGCGAGAGCCCCGGGCTGCGGCCGGAGGACATCTTCATCAACCTGCTGCAGGTGCCGGCCGAGAACTGGTCGGTCGGCCTCGGCGAGGCGCAGTTCGCGCCTTCCGATGTGCCTGCGCTTGCGTAGAACGCCGGCTCGCCTTCAGTCGGCCGTGGCGCCTGCGATCTGCTGGATACGGATGACGACGAACTCCGCGGGCTTGAGCGGCGCGAAGCCGATGACAATGTTGACCACGCCGCTGACGATGTCGGCCTGCGTGGTCGTTTCGCTGTCGCATTTGACGAAATAGGCATGGTTCGGCGTGGTGCCCTGAAACGCGCCCTGCCGGAACAGGCCCTGCATGAAAGTCTCGACGTCGAGCCGCAGCCGTTGCCATAGCTGCGCGTCATTGGATTCGAACGCTGCCCATTGCGTGCCGCTATACAGGCTCTGTTCGAGAAAAAGCGCGGTACGCCGCACTGGTATGTATCGCCATTGCGGATCGTTGCCCTCACCCAGTGTGCGCGCGCTCCATACGACGGTTTCCCCGGAAGGAAAGACACGCAGGCCATTGACGCCACGGGCGCTGAGCCGCGCGGTTTCAGCCTCGCTGAGGATCAAACCGGGTCCGGCCGCGCCGGTGAGCGACGCATCGGTTCCGGCAGGCGCCTTCCACACCCCGCGCGCGGCATCGGTGCGCGCGAAGATGCCTGCGACGAAACCGCAGGGTGGGAACAGGCGAAGCGCGTCTTGTTGCAGCGGATCGGGTGCACGTACCCACGGAAAATAAAGCGCCGCGTTGATCGCGTCGGCGCCTGTTATCGCGGCGATCGAATCGTCAATCCCGACCGCGTCGGCGCATTCCGCGCCATCGAGAATCAGGAAGGCGCGCCGCTCGCGCGCATGCCTCTGCAGCATCCGGATCGCCGCCGCGTCGGCAAGGCCGGGCACGCAGACCAGGTTGAAGCGGTCGATCTGATCGGCCGCACCGCCGGCGTCGAACGCCATTCCGAGCGCATTGAGAAATGCGACGTCGCCCGGATCGACGGCGGCACCACCATCTCCGGTGATCCGCAGAACATACGCATCCCGCCCGCCATTGGCATAGAAATGCCGGATGCAATGACCGAGCAGCGAGCCTGCATCGAGGCCGCCATAGTTTCGTTGATAGTCGGAGAAGGAGACCAGATGCAGCGCGCGATCGGTCGGACCTTGCGGTGCCCAGCCCATGAACAGGGCGGTCGAGGTCGCAACGCCGGTAATCGCCGTGGTGCCGCCTGGAGATCCCGCGATGGAGCAGCTCCCTGGTGAGGAGATGTTTACGGTTTCGCTACGCTCAAGATACGCGGACACGCGCAACCCGTCATGCGGAGAATTTTGGCTTGCCCAGCCGTAGCTCGCGGCACGAAGCCCGCCTTCGCCAAGTGGCTTCGGCGTGGCATCCTTGCTCGCTGCGCGAGCGAAGGATGGTGGGCGCGACAGGGATCGAACCTGTGACCCCCTCGATGTCAACGAGGTGCTCTCCCGCTGAGCTACGCGCCCTAGACCGGGATGATCTGATCATCCTGCTCTAGCTATAAATCCGTATTGGGTGGGGTCGGTATATCGGCTCCAAAGCGCCCCGGCAAGGACGCTTGGGAGTAATTTCTGGGGTGTTTTCGAGCTAAATCGAGCCTGAATCAGGCCGCCAGCATCTTGTTCACTTCGCTGACCAGTTCGCGGAGGTGAACCGGCTTGGCCAGCACCTTGGCGTTCTTCGGCGCTTCCGAATCGGAGTTCAGGGCGACCGCGGCAAAGCCGGTAATGAACATGATCTTGATATCGGGATCGAGTTCCGAGGCGCGGCGCGCCAGTTCGATGCCGTCCATTTCCGGCATCACGATATCGGTGAGCAGCATCTCGAACGGCTCTTCGCGCAGCCGCTGATAGGCCGACATGCCGTTGTCGTGGGGCGAGACCTGAAATCCGGCGTTTTCCAACGCCTTCACCAGGAAGCGGCGCATGTCGTTGTCGTCTTCGGCGAGGAGGATTTTGTGCATGGTTACTCTACTGTCGTCGAATCCGGCTTGGAGGATCGCTCCGCCCCACTAAGCCCGACAGACGGTAAATATCGAGTGAAGGGGGGCCGCTGTCGAGCATGCTATTTCTGTACCCGAATGTAGCCGAGATCAATGACGGAGAGCGCTTTTCGTGCGTTTGAGACCTGTTCCAGCAGCTTTGCGGCTTTTTTTGCTTGGCAGAATGACTGTGATTACCGACAATGCATCCATATAAAATGTCCGTTTTCCGGCAGAATCGGCTTAGCTCAGGGAAATGCGGCTCTCAGGGAATGGCGCCCGGCGATGACCCAGCTTGAAGGCGAATTTTCGCCTCCGTTCGAGATCGTGGAGCCGGCCGACTGGCGGGCGCCGATCATCTTCAACTCGCCGCATTCCGGCTCGGTCTATCCGCCCGCATTCCTCAATGCCTCCCGCATCGACCTCGCGAGCCTGCGCCGCTCCGAGGATTCGTTCATGGACGAATTGATCGCCGATCTCTGCGATCGGGGTTTTCCGACGGTGCGGGTCAATTTCCCGCGCTCCTATGTCGATGTGAACCGCGAGCCGTATGAACTCGATCCGCGCATGTTCACCGGCCGGCTGCCGAGCTTCGCCAACACACGCTCGATGCGGGTCGCCGGCGGTCTCGGCACCATCCCGCGCGTGGTCGGCGACGGGCAGGAAATCTACCGCGAGCGGATTTCGGTCGAAGACGCGCTGGGACGGATCGAGGCGCTCTACAAGCCATATCACCGCGCGCTGCGGCGGTTGATCAACAAGGCCCATCAGGCGTTCGGCACCGTGGTCCTGGTGGATTGCCATTCGATGCCCTCGGTCGGCGTGTCCAGAGACGAGCCGCGCCGGCCCGACATCGTGATCGGCGACCGCTACGGCACCAGTTGCGCCAGCGTGCTGCCCGACATCGTCGAAGACGTCATGAGCGGGCTCGGCTATTCGATCGGGCGCAACAAGCCCTATGCCGGCGGCTTCATCACCGAGCATTACGGCAACCCGGCGAGCGGATTGCATACGGTGCAGCTCGAACTCAACCGCGCGATCTATATGGACGAGCGGCGCCGCGAACGCTCGCCGCGCTTTGCGCAGGTGGCCGCCGATTTCAGCAAGCTGGCCGACGCGCTGGCGCAGGTCTCGCTGAGCGACCTCGGCCCGTTCCAGGCCGCGGCGGAGTAGAGCGGCTCACTTTCTCTTCGTCATTCCGGGGCGATGCGAAGCATCGAGCCCGGAATGACGTGACAAAAAGAAAAAAGGGCCGCTTGAATGAACAAGCGGCCCAAGTCTAGGGAGGAAACGCCCAAGGAGGGCAGCGATAGCGCGAGGCGCTACCGCACCGCACCAATATGCGACCGCGCTGCACAAAAGGCAAGAGTTTTTGATACATTTCCGGTGCAATCTTGGTCCGGGCGGCGGATTTGGCAACACCGCAAAATCGAACTAATTATGCAAATAATATCAACTGCTTGCGAAGATTTATCAAGCAGACCCGGTCGCACTGCAGCTCTGGTATGCCAAAACTCTCGACTTTGTGATCGGCGCTGTAGACGAAAACTTCACCAAACCGCAGTGCTGATTCGGCATTAAAATACCAGAGGCAAACGTCGGGACGACGGTGCGCGGCTTGCCGGATTGAGCTAGGCAAAGGCCACGAATTCCGGTCCGGAATACTTCATCTTCCATTCGCACCTCGCCTTCCAGGGAACAGCCGTGACGGTCATCGATTTCACAGCCTTCATCGGCCGCCTGGCGACCGCCTCCGGCGAAACCATCCTGCCGCTCTTCCGCACCTCGCTCTCTATCGACAACAAGAGCGCCAGCGACTTCGACCCCGTCACCGAGGCCGACCGCGCCGCCGAAGCCGTCATGCGCCGGCTGATCAAGGCCAACTTTCCCCAGCACGGCATCGTCGGCGAAGAATTCGGCAGCGAGCGCGAGGACGCCGAGTATGTCTGGGTGCTCGATCCGATCGACGGCACCAAGTCCTTCATCGCGGGTTTTCCGATCTGGGGCACGCTGATCGCGCTGCTGCACAAGGGTACGCCGGTATTCGGCATGATGCACCAGCCCTTTATCGGCGAGCGCTTTTCCGGCGATTCCGGCTCGGCGCATTATCAGGGGCCGTCGGGCGAGCGAAAATTGTCGGTGCGGCGCTGCGCCTCGCTGAAGGAGGCCACCTCCTACACCACCAGCCCGCTGCTGATGAACGACGCCGATCGCGAGATTTTCGGCCGGGTCGAGCAGGCGGTACGGCTGTCACGCTATGGCGGCGATTGCTATTCCTACTGCATGCTGGCGGCCGGCCATCTCGACCTCGTGGTCGAGACCGAGCTGAAACCCTACGACATCGCGGCACTGATCCCGATCATCACCGGCGCCGGCGGCGTCGTTACCAACTGGGAAGGCAAGCCGGCCCAGAACGGCGGCCGCATCGTCGCTGCGGGTGACGCCCGCGTGCATGAGGCGGCGCTGAAGCTGCTGAACGGTCAGGATACCTGATCGATCCGGCACCTGATCGGTCCGGTGTTGGCCCGCGCATGCATTCATACCGACGTTTCGCTCTCTCCTTGCATGACGCGAACCTTGCCCTAGAATTGCCTCCAGCGGCGTCAACGCGCAGGAGATGCGGAGCCGCGAGGGGAGGCATTAATGAAAATCCTGGGACGGTTGCTCGCGGGACTGTGGCTTGTGTTGGTGCCGCCATTGGCCGCGGCGCAGGATTTTCCGAGCAAGCCGATCAAGCTGATCGTGCCGTTCCCGGCCGGCGGCCCCAACGACATCATCGCCCGCGTGGTCGGCCAGCGGATGTCGGAAATCGTCAAACAGCCCGTCATCATCGACAATCGCGGCGGACAGGGCGGCGTGCTCGGCACCGATGCGGTCGCTAAATCAAATCCCGACGGCTACACGATCGGAATCGTCAGCGCGAGTTCGCTGGTCATCAGCCCGACCATGGAAAAAGTCCCTTACAACGTTGCCACGGATTTCGCGCCGGTCACCCTGGTGACGACGGTGCCGGAGATGCTGGTCGTGGCCTCCAACGTTCCCGCCAAGGACATGAAGGAACTGATCGCGCTGGCCAAGGCGCAGCCCGGAAAACTCAATTTTGCTTCCGCCGGCGTCGGCGGCCTGCCGCATCTGGCCGGTGAACTGTTCAAATTGACCGCCGGCATCGACGTCGTGCACGTGCCCTATCGCGGCGCCGCGCCCGCCATCAACGATCTGCTCGGCCAACAGGTGCAGATGGCGTTTCTCGATCTGCCGGTGCTGCTGCAGCATATCAAGTCCGGCAGCTTGCGCCCGATTGCGATTGGCGCGCCCAAACGCGCGCCCACCGCCCCTGATGTGCCGACCACCGCCGAGGTCGGCATGCCGGACCTATTGATCGAAAACTGGTACGGCATGATCGCGCCCGCGGGGACGCCCGAAAACCTCGTCAACATCCTCAATGCCGTCACCAACCAGGCGATGGACGATCCGCAGGTGAAGCAGAAACTGGCCGATCAGGGCCTTACGGTGGCCGGCAACCGGCCGAAGCAGTTTCGCGACTACATCCTGGCCGAGTCCCAAAAGTGGGCGCGCGTGATCAAGGCCGCGGGCCTGGAGACGGCCAAGTAAACGTTACCGTGCGGCCGTCCGCAGATGGTCGGCGAGCTGCTTGGCCGGCCGCGGCAGCGACTTGAAACTGCGGGCGCAGATCGCCAGCCGCCGGTTGGCCCAGGGATCCCTGATCCGGATCACGTTGATCTTCATCGACCGCGCGCAACGCCTGGCTGCGACTTCCGGCATCACGGCGACCCCGATGCCGGCGGCGACCAGTTCACCCATCGCGTCGAAATTGTTCAGCCGGGCGCGAAAGCGCAGCCGCGCGCCGAGCCGGGCCGCGTGTCCGGTGACATGGGCATGCAGCGCGCTCGAGGTGATCAGTCCGACGAAATCCCGCTCGACCACCTCGCTGAAATCGAGCTGCCGCCGGCCTGACAATTCGCCGTCGCGCGCCGCAATCAGCACCAGGCGGTCTTCGCTGAACGGGATCCGCTCGATCGAGTCGGGCAGCGCGTGCTCGGCGGCGAGGCCGAGATCGGCCGCCCCGGTCAGGATGGCATGGGCGATGTCGCCGCTTTCGCGCTCCTCGACGTCGACAGAGATGTGCGGATGCTGGCCGAGGAACGCCGCCAGCGTCTTCGGCAGATATTCCGACAGGCCCGAAGTGTTGGCGAGGAAGCGCACGGTCGCCTTGACGCCGCGGGCAAAGGCCATGAGGTCACCGCGCATCGCCTCGACATGGTGGATGATGATGCGGGCATGATCGAGCAAGCTTTCACCGGCCGGCGTCAACTCGACGCCGCGGCGGCCGCGCGTCAGCAGCGCCACGCCAAGCGCCTGCTCCAGCCCCTTGATCCGTTCGCTGGCAGAGGCCAGCGCGAGATGAAGCCGCTGCGCGCCGTTGGTGATGCTGCGCGTCTCCGCCACCGCGATGAAAAGCTGAAGGTCGACCAGATCGAAACGCATGGGCATGGCGCACGCTCCTAGCTTTCGGCATGGACGAAGGCTGTCTCCGTAATCTCCAGATTGTGCCCGTTGCATCGATCGGTCAATGTGCCGGCCATGTTCGACTCCCTGCTCATTCTCATTGGATTCGCCTTGCTGATGGCGGGCTTCGTCAAAGGTGCCCTAGGGCTTGGCCTGCCGACCGTGGCGATGGGGTTGCTCGCGGTATCGATGCCGCCGGCCCAGGCCATTGCCATCGTCATCGTGCCGGCGATCGTCACCAACATCTGGCAAACCTTCGGCGGCCCCTATCTGCGCGACATCCTGCGGCGGCTCTGGCCGTTGCTGATCGGTACCGCGGCCGGAATCTGGTTGAACGGCGGCGCGCTCACCGGCCCCTATGCGCGCTATACCGCGATCGGGCTAGGGATGCTGCTGGCGATCAACGCCGTCATCGGCCTCAGCAAATTCAGTTTCACCGTCGCATCCCACAACGAGAAATGGGTCGGCGGCATCGTCGGCGTGATCACCGGCATGATTTCGGCGGCGAGCGGCGTGCAGGTCATTCCCTCGGTGCCGTTCCTGCAGGCGATCGGCATGGAGAAGGAAGAGCTGATCCAGGCGCTCGGCGTGTTCTTCACGGTCGCGACCCTGGCGCTTGGCTTCAATCTGACCCGCGAGGGCCTGGTGACATCAGCCACCGCGCTGCCGGGCGCGGTCGCCATGGTGTGTTCGTTCGCCGGCATGTTCATCGGCCAGGCGGTTCGCACGCGGCTGCAGCCGGATATTTTCCGGCTCTGGTTCCAGATCGGAATGATCGTTCTCGGATGTTATCTGGCCGGAAATGCCCTGCTGAAAATCCACAGCTGAAGGCGAACGTTAACGGCTGGCTTCAGCGCGTATCCATCATGGCGACGCGGATGCCGAGATAGACGAACAGCCCGCCGAGCAGGCGGTTGATCCAGGCCATCACGACGGCCGATTGCCGGATCCGGCCGGCCGCTCTCGCCGCAAAGGCCGCCACGGTGAAGCACCACAGCGTGCCGCTGGAGATGAAGACCAGGCCGAGCGTCAGGAAGGCCAGCGTCTTGTGGGCAGCGTCCGCCGCCACGAATTGTGGCAGGAATGCCAGAAAAAACAGCGCCACCTTCGGATTGAGCGCACAGGTCAGGACGCCCTGCCAGAACACCCGGTACAGCGATGTCTCGGACACCGCCGCTGGCGCTTCCCCGGCCGGGCGCCCGCGCGAAAGCACCATCTGAAGACCTGTGAGCAGCAGGTAGGCCGCACCGACCCACTTCACGACAGCAAACGCCGCCGAAGACGCCATCAGGAGCGCCGAAAGGCCGATTGCGGCGCCAAATACGTGAACCAGACAACCGCAGCTGATCCCGAGCGCGGCGGCCGCCCCGCCGCGCCATCCGAGTTGAACACTGCGGCCGATGATATAGGCGGTGTCCGGCCCCGGCGTCACATTGAGCAACAATCCGGAGAGGATAAACAGCCAGAGTTCGTGAATGCCCAGCGCCTCGCCCATCCCCTGATCCGTTCCTTCAACCGTTTCCTTGCGAGCCCGCTGATTGCCCCATGCCATTTTCGGGCGGAATGCGCTACCATCCTGAACGGATCAGGCTTCCGTCACACACAGCGTCTTTTATAAAACATTGGAATCAGTCAACCGACCACGTACTGGTATCTGCCGGTTCTGGAGCCTTTGGGATATCTTGGGATATGGAAAGACGCCTGGCTGCCATCGTTTGCGCTGACGTCGCCGGCTACTCCCGCATGATGGGAGCCGACGAGGCGGGCACCCATGCCACGTTCAAGGCCCATCGGAGCGCGATCTACCCGATCATCCTCAATCACGGCGGCCGCCTGGTAAAAAACACCGGCGACGGCTTTCTGCTGGAATTTCCGAGCATCGTCGGCGCCATCGAGGCTTCGATCGCGATGCAGGGGCTGATGGCGGAACGCAACGACCACATCCCGGCCGACCGCATCATGCAGTTCCGCATGGGCATTCACATGGGCGACGTGATGGCCGACGAGGACGAGGTATTCGGCGACGACGTCAACATCGCCGTCCGCCTCGAATCGGTGGCCGCCCCCGGCGGCGTCGCAGTGTCGGGCAAGGCCTGTCATGAGGCCGGTAAGCGACTTAGCGTCCCGCTGGCCGATTCCGGCCCCCACCGGTTCAAGAACATCGAGGAACCGATCCACGTCTGGACCTGGCAACCCGAAGGCTCCGACAACAGCGCCCGGGGATTCAGGGAAGCCGCGACGGAGACGAACCTCGCGGCCCAATATCGGACCGCGATCGTGGGCGTGCTCCCATTTGCGAATCTGAGCGACGGCCCCGACGAATATTTTTCCGACGGCCTGACCGAGGACCTGATCCACGCGCTGTCGCTGCAGTCGTTTTACCGGGTGCTGAGCCGGAACTCGACTTTCGCCTTCAAGGGCAACAACCAGAGCACGCGCCTGATCGCGCGCGAAATCGACGCCACCTACCTGATCCAGGGCTCGGTACGGCGGGCCGGAACCAAGATTCGTGTCACTGCCGAATTGATTGCGCCTGAAAAAGGCGAGCAGCTTTGGACCGGCCGCTACGACCGCGACATCGGCGACCTGTTCGCGATGCAGGACGAAATCACGACCAGCCTGTCGGCGGCAGTCGCCGCCGAAATCTACCGGGCGGAAGCGTCAGCCCCTCCGAGGGCATCGTCGAACGACCTGACTGCATGGGATCGCTTCCTGAAAGGGCTGTCCTACTATTATCTGCAGACCAAGTCGGATTTCGAAACCTCGATCGCTCTGTTCAAGGAAGCCATTGCGCTCGATCCGACCCTTTCCATTGCGCGCGCTTATCTCTCGATTACCCAGATCCAGGGCATCCAGTTCGGATGGATCAAGAGCACGCGCGAATTGTGGGACTCATCGATGTCGCTCGCGGAGAGCAGCGTCCGGCTCGATCCCCGTTCGTCCTTTGCGTTTCAGCTCCTTGCCTATTTGCAGGCGCTGGAAGGGCAATACGAGGCGGCGATGGATGCCGCGAAACGCGGAGTGGGGCTTAATCCGTACGATATGGGTGCCCGCGGCGTGCTTGGCATGTGTCATCTCATGATCGGCGAACACCGGCACGCAATCGAACTGTTTTCGATGGCGGCGCAGCACGGCAACAGCGATCCCAGATATCAGTGGGCGGCGGTGAACGCGTTCAGCCACTATCTGCTGGGGCAGTATGACGCCGCTTTGTCGTGGGCGCGTGAAGAGCTGTATCTCAATCCCAACCACCTCCAGGCACTGGCGGTGCGGACGGCGGCACTCGCGCAATTGGGACGGACTGCAGAAGCGAAAAACGCGGCCGAGGTGCTGCTCAGCAACTATCCGAGCCTGACTGTCGAGAGTATGACGCGGAATTTGCACTGGAAGGTGCCGGGCGATGTGGTCCATTACCGCGAGGGCCTTTCGAAAGCCGGCATCCCTTCCGGGAAATTGACGCTGCTCGAATCTTCGCCGAAGCTCGCCGCGGATTCCTGATCCCGGCATGTCTTTTCACAAACCGTCATTCCGCGCTCCGCGGGTTCGCGGCCAAGAACGGCCGGGAAAAGACGCCGCCGTTGACACCGCCTCGAATTCCGCGAAAACTCACCTGCACCCAGAAGTAGTGCGGCACCCGCAAATTCGCTTTTCGAACTTTTCAACCGCCTTGCTTTTCAAGCGCCCTGGGCGGACGGCCATTTCAGTTGCTGCTTTCGAGGAGATCTGGAGCCATGACAGACAACAGCACGGGTAGTCCGGGCGCCGCGCCTGCCGGACAGATTCCCGTTTCGCCTGATAATCCGTGCCCGTTCCTGCGCGGACTGGTCGCCAACGGTTACGTCGGCGGCCACGAAGTCCCGCTGACAAAAATCGCCGAAACGATCGATCTGGCAAGCGGCGAGCATGGCGCCGGCGCGGTGAAGGTGTGGATGGAGACCTACGGCGTCGCGAGCATCGCCAACGGCAACCCGTTGAAGAGCATGATCTCGGGCGCCGTGCTCGACCAGCTGCGCGGCGGTCCGCTCGACAAGCTCGGCGCCGGTTCGCGGATTCTCAATGTCGACGCCCAGGTTCAGGAGGACGAAATCACCCGCCTCGCCTCCTTCGGCCAGGACTGCAAGGACCCATCCGGCGGCACCGAGCGCGGCCTGACCGCGGCGGAAATCGACACCTACATGGCCGCCAACCTCAAGCGCGCCGGCGACGCGGCGCGCTGGTATTACCCGATCCTGATGAAGGGCGAATGGCCGGTGCTGCTGAAGATCATGGGCAAGGGCGAAGGCGACGCGCGCTACCTCAGCGTCGCCGAAGTCAAAACGCTGTTCGTCGAACGGCGTTTTCCGGACCGCATCGTCGCACGGCTGCCGAAACGATAGACAGTCGTCGTGCCCGGACTTGATCCGGGCATCCATCGTTCTTGAAGTGAATCACTTGAACAGCGGCGTGCCCGGCACGAAGGCGTCGAACGCGGCCCAGAATTGCGCGCGGTAACGGTCCTGCTCCTGCAGGATCTCGTGCTTGGAACCCGCGATCACCAGATGCGAACCGGCGCGCAGGTGATAGGCAAACTCTTCGATCGCCGCCGTCGAAACGATGGTGTCGCTGCTGGCCGCCAGCATCAGGATCGGCTGGCGAATCTCGGACGGATAATTCGCGCCGCGAAAGGTGTTCATCGCCCGAAAGGCGGTATCGGCCCAGGCCACCGTCGGCGAGCCGATGCCGAGCATGGGGTCCTCTTCGAGGATCGCGGCGTTGCGGGCAAAGCGGACGGGATCGCTGGTGAAGGGATTGTTGACGAACGAATCCGAGCCGGTCAGCGCATCGCTGCCGCCGGGCACGTAGCGGCCGCCCTGGCCGGCGAGCCGCATCATCCGCAGCAGCGCCCGCGCCGGAAGCGACGTGGCGCGCCCCGGCAGGTCGATCATCGGCGCCGACAGCACCATGCGGTCGAACCAGCGTTTGCCCGCATGCGCGATCCGCAGCATCACCGCGCCGCCCATCGAATGCGCCAGCGCGAAATAGGGCGGCGGGCAATCCGGCAGCACCACCTGCTGCACGAAGGTTTCGACGTCGACTTCGAAATCGGAGAAATCGCGGACATAGCCCTTGCGCGGATCGCGCAGGCGGCGCGACGAATGCCCCTGGCCGCGCCAGTCGATCATCGCCACTGCAAAGCCGCGCTCGCGCAGATCCCGCACCGTCTCGAAATATTTCTCGATCGATTCACTGCGTCCGGTAAAGACGCAGACCGTGCCCTTGCGGCCCGCCGGCGGCGCCCAGCGCGCGAAGCGCAATTCGGCCCCGTCAGGCGTCTTGATGGTGCCCGAGACGACATCCTCCGGAACCGGATTGGCAGGGATAGAGACGAGCGTCATGAACGGAACCGGCTAGGTGAAAAAGGCTGGAAATCAAGGCTGGGGCGCAAAAAGGCAGGCGTTTTAGGCCCTCTTGAACGTCGTTTGCCCCCTCCCATATCATCTCTGTGCAGGCCGCTACCAGTGTTTCGGAACCGGAACGTTCTTTGTTTCGGATCGAAATACAAAGGCTGCACACATGCGAAAGCCCGGCCCTATGGCGGGCGGGTTAATTGAAACAGTCGCTCAATGGAGGACTACCCTATGCGTACCTACGATCTCACTCCGTTCTATCGTTCCACCGTCGGCTTCGACCGCTTTTTCAGCCTGCTCGATCAGGCGGCGTCGGACGGCAGCCCCGGCTACCCCCCCTACAACATCGAGCGTACCGGTGAGAACGCCTATCGCATCAGCGTGGCGGTTTCCGGCTTCTCGCAGGGCGAGCTTTCGATCGTCGCCAAGGAAAATACCTTGACGATCAAGGGCGAAAAGTCAGCCAACGAGAACGTCACCGACAAATCCGAAGTGCTCTACCGCGGCATCGCGGCGCGTGCCTTCGAGCGCGCCTTCCAGCTTGCCGATTTCGTCCAGGTGAAAAACGCCTCGCTCGAGAACGGCCTGCTTCACGTCGACCTCGTCCGCGAGATTCCCGAGGCCAAGAAGCCCCGCAGCATTCCGATCTCTTCCAGCGCGCAGGCCGCTCAGGTGGTCGACGCCTCAACCAGCAAGGCCGCCTGACGCGGTCAGCCTTTCGGCGGATATTCGCTGAAACGAAAACGCCCCGGGAAACCGGGGCGTTTTTTTGCCCTGGATCGAGCGGCGGGTGTCGGCGGCTCAGGCCGTCGACTTCGCCGCGAACCGGCCCAACGGGCCATCCTCCATCATGGTGAGATAGTTCCTATGCCGCCTGCGCAGATCTTCCAGATCGCCGGGGTTGGAAATATCACGTTCGGCATCGACCAGAACCAGATCCGCGTGGCGCTTCACTGAAAGCATTCGTTCGCGATCACGCTCGCAACTCACGACCAGCGTCAAAACCTCCAGCTGTCTGATCAGCACCGTGGTATTGCCGGCCGCATTTTGCCGGATTGTATGGAACATGGTGTTGAGTAACTGATCGTACTGAATATGGGGAACGACCAGTACGGGGCGTTCGTTTCGCATTGAAACCCCGGTCGGCAGATACAGTGATTTCATATCGCAGAGCGCCGCCCCGAGCCGGTCCAGGACGCTGATTGCCGTGTGCGGGTCGTTGATCCCCGGCGACAAGGCTCTTACCGCGACCTCGACAAGCTGACGCACGGCAAAGCGCAGGTCGGCAGTGCTCACCCGCTCGGGTCCGAGCGCCGTGGCATTGCGGATCGCGCGGTCCGCCCCTTCCACCGGCGGCATCATCAGGGCGATGGGCGCACCGGGAAAAACATGATCGCCCGGCCGGACCAGTAGGCGAATGGCCGTATCATGCTCGGCCGCCCAGGCCGCGAGCCCGTGTTCGTCAAGCTGCTGCAGATAGCCGCGCCGGTCATCTTCGATCGGAGTGGCCCCGTGCCAGAACGACAACGGCGGCGGGGCCGGCTGCCGCTCGTCCGTCGTCAAGCGCTGGATCGCGGACTGAACGTCTTCGCTGACCAGTTCGATCACCGTGTCGACGTTGATCCGGCCGGCCATGTGACCCACGAAATAGACGAGCGTGGCGACGCACATGAACGCAAGCGCAATGCCTATGCTCAGCGAAAGGTGAGGAATAAACCCGCCTTCGGATTCGGTCCGGACGCTTCGCAGCACGATCAGCGCATAGCAAAAGGTTCCGAGAAACGCGCCGAGGGTCAATTGATTGCCGCGATCGCGAACGAAGTTGCGAAGCAGGCGCGGGCCCATCTGGCCGGCCGCCAGCGACAGCGCTGCGATGGTGATCGAGAAAACGGTGCCGGCGACGCCGATCGTCGAAGACGCGACAGCGCCGAGCAGGGTCCGCGCGCCGGTAGCTCCGCCATCGTAGAGCCAATTTTCGAGCAGCCAGCGTGGCAGCACACCGCTGCGATCCAGTTCGACAAGGCCCAATGCTCCGGCAACGCCGGCGAGAACCAGCAATGCGGGGATCAACCAGAAGGTCTCCCCGAGATCCGCCATGAATTTGCGAAAACGCGCGGTCATAAAAGGCCCAATTTCACGATCCAAGCACCGATCGCTCGTCTGACCCTATCCGCCCAACCCTGCAAGCGCATTCGAAAACACCGAGAGCCGCGGAGGTTATCCGCGGCTCTCGCGATTCATATTGACAGACCGTTACGGAACAGGCCGTTACGGACAAGGATGACGGCCTCCGTCGTATCCCAGATAGGTTCCGGAAGCCGGGTCATAGGATTTGTACCGTTGCGAGCAATAAGCTTCGGTATCGGAGCTCGCCCGACTGTTGGCGATGGCACCACCGATGACCGCTCCGACCGCCAGACCGCCCAAGACCGCGGCACCGTTTCCGTAGCCATAGTGGCGATGGCGCCCGCCATAACCTCCATGCCGCCAGCCGCCGTGATGACGCCAGCCGGGTCTGCCATGACGATACTGCACGGTTTCGACGTTGGACATCGTGTTGCCGATTCCGGCATTCACCGCGAGCGGGGCCGCCGCGGCGCCCTGAAGCGACGCAAGCGACGTCGCGCCTGCCAACACAACCGTGCAAATCATTCTGGAAAACTGCATTCAAACACTCCTTGTTGCTGACGAACTGATAAGGCAACAAGGCCACAGCGATGACGTTCCGGAAATGACGCGAGTTTAATGTTTTGCGTCAGTTCGACGCAGTCAGATGCGGCGGGCTTGTACGGTGACGTACACATCACGCCTGATACTCGATGCGGCAGTGCTGGCCAAACGATCCGACGGATCAAATCGACAATAGAAAGCCACCGATGTTTTCACTGCTCGACCAGGCCGCCATTCTGCTGACGCTGTCCGCCCTGTTCGGATGGCTCAATCACAAATACATCCCGTTGCCGCACTCGATCGGCCTGCTCGTCATCAGCGTTGTGGTATCGATCATCCTGGTGGGCATCGATCTCGCTTTTCCGAACGAACATCTGTTCGACGGCCTCACGACGGCGCTGTTGCAGTTCAACTTCGCTTCCGTCGTGATGAACGGCATGCTGGGATTCCTGCTGTTCGCCGGCGCGCTCCACGTCGACCTCGGCAAGTTGCGCAGCCGCGCGATCCCGGTGGCGATCCTGGCGTTCTTCGGCACCTTGATCTCGACGGCA
>JBBRSX010000064.1:0-31314 GCA_038244925.1 Hyphomicrobiales bacterium
TAAGCCGTAAAGCCATTGCGCGGGGAAGGCCGGAGTGTTCCGTCTGTACCTGTATGCTCGTGCGCGCCACTTAGATGCAACTATTGCGCATGAGACCGCGGGTGCAGCGTGCACCCGGTCTTCCCCGCGCCCTCTGTATTTATGAGGGCAAACGAAATGCAAAACTCCGGGCAGATCATGCCGCGAGAAAGCGAAGTCGTATCCCATCCTACGTCACTCGCAATGACCGGGGAGGACCGACCGACCGCTACTCCCCCGCGCCATGCATCATCATCTGCCGTTCCCGGGCATAGCGCACCAGCGCGACGAAACGATAAATGCCGTGGACGAACTTGCCGTAGGGCATGGTGACGAACAGCGAGAACACCACGCCGAGATGCAGCGCCAGCAACGGCCCCATCGCCGACGTCTCGCGCAACAGCAGCAGCGCCATGCCGGTCAGGCTGGTCAAGAACAACATCGCGATGAAGGCGATGTCCATTCCCGCCCGGGTCGCGTCGACCAATACAGGGTCGCGCTTCCATTTCTCGGCGAGCAAACCGATCGGCCCGATCAAAAGCCCGATGCCGCCGAGCGTGCCCAGCACCACCGGCAGGTCCCACCACGCATAGGGCGCCTCGCGTGCGAGCAGATAGTGATAGAGCGTGGCGACGCAGGTGGCGGCGAAGCACAGTCCAAATCCGTAGAAGGTCAGGTGGTGATAGATTTTGCGGCGGTCAGTCGGCTTGTCGTCCTCGTTGAAGCAGCCAACCCCGCCGCCGTCGAGATAGCGCAGTTCGCCGGCATCCCGAATCGCCTGCAGCAGCGAACGCACGTCGGTCTTCATCCCGACGGGCTCGCCGATATCGCGCCAGAACGCGCGCACGCCCATCACCAGTGCCACGATGGCATAGAGGAGGGCGGCGCCAAACAGGGCCGCCATCGCGTTGTGCGGCATCAGTTTGTAGAACGCGCCCGGCCCGGTATGGACGCCGAGCAGTACCTGGCGGTCGGTGAACGCTGCAAAACCGAAGATGAAGGTGGCGACACTGAGTGCGGCAATGATGCTGATCACCAGCCCGTTGCGCGCGAACGCGCCGGCAAAGGCGCGCGGCCAGACATAGGCGGCGTAGGATTCGTTGCGTGCCACCGCCAGCGTCTGCGGCACATTGACGTTGAATTCATGCGGCGGCGAGAACTGGCAGTCGGTGTAGCAGGCGCCGCAGGAATGGCAGAGGTTGGCGAGATAGTTGAGGTCGCCCTCGGAAAACGCGCGCCGCATTTCCATCGCCGGAAACACCGCGCAGAGGCCCTCGCAATAACGGCAGGAATTGCAGACCGTCATCAAACGGTCGGCCTCTTCGAGAATGCGTGTTCCGTGCATCTTGCGTTGCTTCCTGCCCCAGATCGGGCCTGCTTACTTGGTCAGTCCCTTGCCTTCGAGCCATTTCTGGATCAAGGCGGCGACCTCGGCGTTGTTCTTGTCCATCATCAGCATGTGCGAATTGCCGGATATGCCGATCTTCGGCAGATCGACGACGTCGACGCTGCCGCCGGCGGCCTTGATCTTGTCGCCGAACGCAATGCCGGTGGCACGGATTTTCGGCCAGCGCGAATCCTTCTCGATGTAATCGCCATAGACGATCAGGGTCGGAATGTTCTTCAGCACGTCGGCCTTGTCGGGGTCGCCGACACCTGCCGGCTCGATCGCGATCAGCGCCTTGACCTTGTCGGGCCGCGCCTGCGCGACCTTGAAGCCAAAACTGCCGGCCTGGCTGTGGAACATGATGATGGAGGGACCGACGCGATCGATCTCGGCGATATAGGCGGCGACAATGGCGTCATCGGTGGTGGTCCAGCGCGGCACGTTCTGCTTGGCGAAGTTCTAGTCGCCTTCGTTGGGAAACTGGCTGCCGGGGTTCAGCTTGCGCTTGGCCGGATCCGGATCGTAGGAGGTCGGTCCGTCGCCGATGCGAAAGCGCTCGAACGGGTTGGCGGTGGTGAGAAACACCGGCTCGCTTTTGAAGATGTCGGGATATTGCGCCCAGCCGGCGCGGCCGCGCTCCACTGCGTCGGAATTGTAGACGCTCCAGCCCTTGCGCAGAAAATAATTCAGAAAGCCTTCGCGGCCGTCGGGTGTGGTTTCCCAGGTGACGCCGGTCAGCCCGCCGCCGTGCCACATCAGCAGCGGGTAGGCACCCTTCTCGTTGGCGGGCAGAAAGTACTGCACGTACATCTGCTCGACCTGATAGGTGCCGTTGGGATCGACCTTGGCCGGCACGCCGCCCGGCGTGAACGTGACTTCCTTCACCGGCTTGCCGCTGATCTCCACGAGACGCCCGCCGACATGGAACGAGCCCATGTCGCGCAGCGCGATCGGCTCGGCGGCCTGCGCCAGCGTCGATGCCATCAGAACAGCGGCGGCAGAAATGATCGCAAGGCGTGTCATGAATCTTCCCTCTGGTTTTCGCGGCATTTAGTTTTTTGCATTTCTCGCCGCTTCCCGTCCCGCCACCCGTCCGAACACGCTGCCGATGGTCATGCCGATGCCGGCGGCGTAGCCCTTGCCGAGCACGTTGCCGGCCATGATCTCGCCGGCCGCGAACATGTTGGCGGAGGGTTTGCCGTCCTTCATCACCATGCGCGACTGCTTGTTCACGCGGGTGCCGAGATAGGTGAAGGTGATGCCGGGCCGCACCGGATATGCGAGATAAGGCGGCGTATCGATCTTGCGCGCCCAATGCGTCTTCCCCGGCGTGATGCCTTCGGTGCGGCAATCGTCCAGAATGGTGTGGTCGAAGGTGCCGGGCTGCACCGCGGCGTTGAACTCGGCCATGGTCTTCTCAAGCGCGACTGGATCGAGTTCGAGCTTGGCCGCGAGTTCGGCGATCGTCGGCGCGCCAATTGGCGGAAACAGCGTCGGCATGAACTTGGTCACGACCGTCGAGTCGAAGATGATGTAGGCAATTTGATCCGGTTGCGCGGCGACCAGCCGGCCCCAGATCGCGTAGCGCTTCGGCCAGATGTCCTCGCCCTCGTCGTAAAACCGCTCGGCGTGCTTGTTGACGACGATGCCGAACACGACCGAGTCGTGGCGGGTGATGATGCCGCCGTCGAATTTCGGCGCCCGGGCATCGATCGCGACCGCATGGCACTGCGTGGGATCGCCGATGTCCTGGACGCCCTTGTCGAGCAGCATCTTGAGAATGGAGCCGCGGTTATAGGGCGTGCCGCGAATGAGAAAATTGTCGGCGGCGTCGCCCCAATATTGCTTCAGCCATTCGATGTTGGCCTCAAAGCCGCCGGCGGCCGCGACCAGCGCCGAGGCGCGGATTTCGGTAGCCCCATTTATCGGCTGTTTCAGCGTTGCTCCGAGAAACATCCCGTCCTCGATCTGGAGGCCGGTCACTTCAGCGTCGTAGGCGATCTCGACGCCGAGTTTTTCGGCGGTGAGATAGAGCGCGTTCAGCATCGCCCGGCCGCCGCCGAGGAAGAACGAATTGGTGCGGCCGAGGCTCAGCGTGCCGCCGAGCGAAGGCTGCCAGCGCACGCCCTGTTCGACCACCCAGCCCAGGATGTCCTTCGACTCCTTGATCATGAATTTGGCGAGTTCTTCGTCGGTCTGCCCGCCGGTCAGGCGCAGCAGATCGTCCCAGAATTCCTCTTCGGTGTAGGGGCCGGTGAGAATGTCGGTCGCTTCGTCATGGGCGCAGCGCATGTTGCGGGTGTGGCGGGTGTTGCCGCCGCGATAGAACTTTGGCGCGCCTTCCAGCACGGCTACCGAAGCGCCGGCCCGCCGGGCGCTGATCGCGGCGCACAGCGCGGCATTGCCGCCGCCGATCACCAGCACGTCGAACTTGCGATTAAAATCCACCATGCGCTCTTGTTATCGTTGTTGGCATGGAAATCAAACCTGCGGCGGCGCAGGAAAATCCATCGGCCCCGGCGATTTTCTAGCCTGACGCGGCGGCGGCGTCACGTCTTGCAATTGCACATAGCGTTTTCGAGCGAAGTGGACACCGGTTCGCATGAAGAAAACGCGTTAAAACAAAGATTCTTGCCCTTGATCGGGGGCGCGTCATGCGACGATGTCGCATGCGGCTCGCGGTGCGGAATATCGGTTTCGTCAGGGCTTACTCTGCACCGAGGCCACCAGCCACTGCCGGAACGCCGCCAGTTTCGGCGGATCTGTCCGCCCGGCGGGCGAGACCAGGTAGAATCCGGCGTCGGTCGGCAGCGTGATCTTGAAGGGAACCACCAGGCGACCCTTGGCGATATCCTCCTGCACATAGGCGGTGCGGCCCATCGCGACGCCGAGGCCATCGATCGCGGCCTGCACCGTCATGAAGATCAGGTCGAAGCTCAGGCCCGGCTGTTTGGAAAAGTCCGCCGGCAGCCCCGCCGCCCACAGCCACAACCGCCAGTCATCGCTGTTGGCGTTGCTGGTGTGCAGCAGCACATGATGCCTGAGGTCTTCCGGGCACTTCAGCGGCTTGTTGCGCTTCAGCAGCGCCGGGCTGCAGACCGGGAACAATTCGTCCGCCATCAGCCAGTCGGCGCGCAGCCCCGGCCACTGGCCGCGGCCGTAGCGGATCGCGGCATCGACATTGTCGCGCTGGAAGTCGACCAGGCTGGTCGAGGTGGTGATGCGCACGTCGATGCCGTGATGCTCTTCCTGGAATGCGGTCAGCCTCGGCAACAGCCATTTGGCGGCGAGCGAGGCCAGGGTCGAGACCGTCAGCACATGGTCGTCGTCCTTGCGCAGCAAGCGGTCGGTGGCGAGCCGCAGATCGTTGAAGGCGGCGCGGATGCCGGGGAGGTAATCCTTCGCTTGCGGGGTCAGGGTCAGCGCGCGGTTCTGCCGGACGAACAGGGCGATCCCGAGCTCCTGTTCCAGCCGCTTGATCTGATGGCTGATCGCGGTCTGGGTGACGTTCAGCTCGGAGGCGGCCTGGGTAAAACTCAAATGCCGGGCCGCGGCCTCGAAGGCGCGCAGCCCGTTCAGCGACGGCAGCCTGGCGGTCATTCCGCGGTCTCCAGATACATGAGTTTATATCATGCGAACCGGTACAAAGTGTCGTTTGTGAAAAACGGTCGGATGCGGATATTGGCGTCAGCAGGTTAGCTAAAGGAGTTTCAAATGTCCACTTTCACGCATGAATCGATGATAAATCATCATGGACAGGGTGTTTTGGCCCAGTTGGCCGAGACCGTCCATGTCTGGCGGCAGCGCTACCAGGCCCGCCACGAACTGGCGCAGTGGTCCGACCGTGAGCTGCACGACATCGGCGTCTCCTCGGGCGACGCGATCTACGAGGCTTCAAAGCCGTTCTGGCAGGCTTGAACAGCGGCCAAGCCGGCGCCGCCTCTTTCGAGGGGCGCCGGCGATCTTGTTCTGCTGATGACGGGAGGGTGCGATGACCAGCTTGCGTTTCGACGATCTCAAGCAATATTCGGACACCCTGCGCTCGCGCACCGGCGATGCGATCAAGGTTCGCTTTGTCGAGCCGCGCGATGCCGAGCCGTTGCAGAACTATGTCCGTTCGCTCTCGACCCGCTCGCGCTACAACCGTTTCCTCGGCGCCATCAGCGAACTGCCGCAAACCCTGCTCGAACGCTTCATCGACGTCGGCGAGGCCGAGCAGTTCAGCGTGGTTGCGACCATGATGTTCGACGGTCGCGAGACCATCGTCGGTGAAGCCCGCTATGCCTTTCATGCCGAGACGTCGAGCATCGAATTCGGCGTGTCGATCGACGACCGCTGGCAGGGTCATGGCATCGGCAGGGCGCTGCTGAAGAATCTCGAATGCCGCGCGGCCTCGTTCGGCGCCGAGCGCATCTTCGGCGACACCCTGCGCTCCAACGAGCAGATGATCGCGCTGGCCCGCAAGGCCGGTTACGCCTTCACAGCGAGCCCCGGCGACTGGAAGCTGGTGCGCTTCGAAAAGAGTATCGACGTCGTCGCGCCCCATGACATTCCCTGCGCCAGCTGGAAGCTCGCCGCGATCTCCCGCCAGTCCGCAATCCCTCCTCTTGCGAGCTGATGGGAATTTAGCCCGGTTCCGGCGGTAACCGGAACCGGGCTATTTTTCTTTTCGCCTCAGACCTCCGTAAAATCCGTCGAGGTCGCGATCTCACGCCAGGCACTCAATTCCTGCGCCACAAAAGTATTCTTGGCTTCGATCCGCTCCACCGTGTCGCTGCCCAGCGGCAGCCGCAGCGGTGGATTCTTGGCGTTCGCCAGCGCGATGAAGGCGCTCGCGAGCTTGCGCGGATCGCCGCGCTGGCCGTGGTTGACGTCGGCGGCATGGGCCCGGGTCTTGCCGACGGTCTCGCTGTAATCCTCGATGTGCTGCGCGGTTCGCGACAGCGAGGTCTCGTCGAGGAAGTCCGTGCGGAAGAATCCAGGCTCGACCACCGTGACCTTGATGCCGAGCGGCGCCACTTCGCCCGCCAATGCTTCGGTGATGCCTTCCACCGCGAACTTGGTCGCGCCATAGACGCGCCAGCCGCGATAGCCGCCGACCGAGGAGACGTTGATGATGTGCCCGGCACGCTGGCGGCGCATGTGCGGCAGCACGGCACGTGTAACGCCGAGCAGGCCGAACACGTTGGTGCCGAACAGCTTGCTCGTCTCCGCCGCACTGGCCTCCTCGATCGCACCCAGCAAGCCGTAGCCGGCATTGTTGACGAGAATATCGATGCGGCCGAATTTCTTGACGGCCTGGCCGGCCGCCTCATGCGCCTCGGCTTCGCTGGTGACGTCGAGCCGCGTTGCCAGCAGCCGCTCATGCGTGCCGAGGCGTGCGGTGACGGTTGCCGGATCGCGGGCGGCTCCGGCGATCAGGGCGCCAAAACCCCGGGAAGCTCCTGTGATGAACCAGACGCGCATGTTGTTGCCCTTTCGAATGATGCCCGGCGCTCTCGCCGGCATCGCAATTTTCGCGCCGCCGCGACCGAGCTCGGCGAGCGGCTGTTCTCGCGCATCAGCCCGGCGTTCCGGGATATCGATGACGCGCTGGAGGACCTGAATAATTTCCGCGGCAAGCCGGCCGGCACGCTGCGCTTCAACGCCGCGCGGCAATCGGCGCAACTGGTGCTGCTGCCGATCGTGACGCGCTTCCTGAAAAGCTTTCCCGATGTCGTCGAGATCATGATCAACGACGCGCTGATCGACATGGTCTCGGCCGGCTTCGACGCCGGCGTTCGCTTCGGCGAAACCATCGCCGCCGATATGATCGCGGTCGCAATCGGCCCGCGCCATCGCTTCGCGGTGGTGGGTTCGCCCGCCTATTTCAAAAGCCACAAGCCGCCGATCACGCCGCATGACCTCAAGGGCATGCCGTGCATCCGCTATCGTTTCTCGAGCGGTGCGTTCTATCGCTGGGAATTCGAGCGCGGCGGCATAGCGGTCGCTATCGACGTCGAGGGCCCGTTGACGCTCAACGACCAGGACCTGATGGTCGACGCTGCGCTGGACGCGGCGGGGCTTGCCTTCGTGTTCGAAGCGCAGGTCGAGGCATTGATCGCGAAGAAGAAACTGGCGCGTGCTCGCCGACTGGTGTCCGGCCTATCCCGGCTTCTTCCTGTACTATCCGAGCCGCCGGCAATTACCGGCGGCGCTGCGCGCGTTCGTCGATTTCGTCAAGGCGACGAAGTAGCTTACGCCCCCTTGAACACCGCCTTGCGCTTTTCGATGAAAGCCTGCACCGCCTCCTTGTGATCGGCGGTCACCTGGCAACGGACCATGCGCTCGGCCTCGTGATCGCGCGCGGTGGCGAAATCGAACATCAGGGCTTCGTCGAGATTGTCCTTCATGGCGCGGATCGCAATGGTCGGTCCGTCCGCGATCGATTTGGCGAGCGCAAAAGCCTCCGCCTGCAACTTGTCGTCCGGGACCACGCGGTTGACGAGGCCGATCACCTCGCAACGCGCAGCCTCGACCCGCTCGCAGGTGAACATCAATTCGCGCGCCCGCGAGGTGCCGACCAATCGCGTCAGCAGCCAGGCGATGCCGTAATCGCCGCTCAGGCCGACCTTGAGATAGCCGGTGGAAAGGAAGGCCGACTGCGCGGCGATCCGCATGTCGCAGGCCATCGCCAGCGCGAGGCCGGCGCCGACCGCGGCGCCCGGTAAGGCCGCAATGGTCGGCTTGCGTACCGAGACCAGCGCACCGGTCAAGAGGCGCTGCCGCTCCTGGAGGTCCGCGACCCGCTCGTCATGCGACATTGCAAGCTTCGCCGTGTCGCGGTTGGCACCCATGCCCTTGACGTTGCCGCCGGCGCAGAACGCGGTGCCGGCGCCGGTCAGCAGCAGCGCGCCGACAGCGGGATTCTCGCCGCAGGCCTTGATCATGTTGCGCAAAGCCGGCGTCAGATTATCCGACATCGCGTTGCGGGCCTCGGGGCGGTTCAGCGTAATGATCGCGACGCGGTCGCGGATCACGCAGAGCAGTTCGTCGGTGCCGGTGTCGATTTTGGTTTCGGTGGTCATGGTTCCCCCAGTTTCTTATTGTGATCCGTCATTCCGGGATGGTCCGAAGGACCAGACCTCTGGGGTGCAATCGCACCCCAAGGGAATCTCGAGATTCCGGGCTCGATGCTTCGTATTGCCCCGGAATGACATTTAAAACTTCTCGACCCATGGCCGCAGTTCCAGTTCCCAGGTCCAGGCGCTGCGCGGCTGTTGCAGCACATTCCAGTAGCTCAGCGCAATGGCATCGGGATCGAGCATCGAATCGGGCTTCTCGGCAGGCTCGGTGCGAACTGAGCTACGGATGCCGCCGTCGATGACGAAATGCGCGATATGAATTCCCTGCGGCGATAGTTCGCGGGCCATGCTCTGGGCGAGGCCACGCAGCGCGAACTTTCCCATCGCGAACGGTGCCGATTGCGCATAGCCCTTGACGCTGGCGGAGGCGCCGGTGAACAGGATGGCGCCGTGCTTGTTCGGCAGCATGCGCTGCACCGCTTGCTGCGCTACCAGAAAGCCGCCGAACGCGGAGACTGCGATCGCCTGCGCAACGTCTGCCGGCACCAGATCGGTGAAGGCGCCGCGCGCCCGCCCGCTGGCGTTGTAGACGACCAGATCCGGCACGCCGATTTCGCGCTCGACCATGCCGAACAGCCGCTCGACGTCGTCGGCGCTGGTGGCATCGCAGGCAAAGGCACGGGCGCCGGTCTCGGTGCACAGCGCGCCGAGCTTTTCGATCTTCCGCGCCGCGAGCGCGACCTTGATGCCTTCGCGGGCGAGCAGCCGCGCCAGCGACGCGCTCAGTCCTTCTCCGGCGCCGACGATCAGGGCGTTCTTGTATTTCGGCATGTCCATCGGCGCGTTCCTCGGATGATCGGGACTTTGTATCTAGGCGCGCAATCCGGCGAGGCAACCCGCCGCGGCCAGGATCAGGTCAAGATCGCGCTTGTCGGCCACGGCGGCGTATTTCGCGCGCAGCATGCCAAGCGACCGGGCGTGATATTTTTGCGGCTTCTGGACCCAGACCTTGTCGCCGAGCGTGACGCTGAACTCGTCCTTGCCGTCGGCCAGCGCCTTTTCGTTGGCCAGCGTCCAGGTCCAGAACTGCCGCCCGACCTGCCTGGTGAGGATCGGCATCAGGGTAGGCGCCAACGCCGTCCAGGTCTCGAACGCGCCGTCCGCGCGCGGCCACAGCATGCGGTGGATCCAGTCCAGCACATGCGGCGCATTGCCCTCGATCAGGGCGCCTGCGGTCGGGTCGGTCCACAGTTCATAGAACTGCCCCCACAGCCCGAAATCGCCATAGGCGGGCCGCCCGCCGAACAGATAGGGGCGCGTCGCCAGATGCTCGTTCAACAGGCCGAGCATCTCCACAAAGCCGGTCTCGATCTGCGATGCCGTCAGTTCGTTGGAGCCGACGAACCAGACCCGGTCCACCATGCGCGCCCGCACCTGCGCCGCGAACGCGTCATGCTCCTGTTCGCCGGCTCCGGGCGCCCGCATCCGGGCGATGCGCCCGGCCGAACAGCGCTGATCGACATCGCGGGCCCAGCGGTAGTGAAACATCCATTTGTTGCCCCACTCGTCGCCGAACTCCTCGGTCAGCGCCGAGATGAACTGCGTAACCGGCTCGCCGGGATGGACCGACGGCTCCGGATGATGCTTCTCGACCATGTCGATGATGGGCGTGGAATCCTGAATGCCAGTACCGCCAGGCGTTACCACCAGCGGGATGATCGGCATTTTGGCGTATTTCTCGAATTCCGGCTGGCTTGCCGCATTGCGCGGCACCCATTGATGCGGAATTCCCTTGTAGCGGAAATAGGAACGAACTTTGACGGAGTAGGGCGACATTTCAGCGCCGATGATGCGATATCCGTCCGCCATGGGGTGGTCCTCCGATGTTGCTTGTTGACGGCGTGATCGCCTGCGCTATCGGTAGATGACCAAGATCGGGCGGAACGAACAAGGGCTAAAAATGCAGCCACTCAAGCAGCAACGCGCAGGCACGGCCAACCAGCCGGGATTGCTCGCGCCGGACACGACCGGAATGAACTTCTACCGGGCCGATCCGGCGCTTACGGATCTGCTCAAGCTGCATCTGCCCGATGCGCTGTTTCGCCATATCGAACCGCATCTCGATCGCCTCGGCGGCTTGGCCGGCGGCTATCTCGACGAATGCGCGCGACTGGCCGATCGCCACACGCCGGTGCTGCACCAGCGCGACCGTTTTGGGCGCGACTCCCAATTTATCGAATATCACCCGGCCTATCGCGAACTGGAGAAGGCCGCCTTCGGCGAGTTCGGCATTCACGCGCTGTCGATCCGCAAGGGCATCATGGGCTGGCCGGACAAGTATCCAGTCGTGGCCAAGCACGCCTTTACGTTCCTGTTCAACCAGACCGAATTCGGCATGGGCTGCCCGATCAACGTCACCGACGGTTGCGCCAAGCTCTTGAACAATTTCGGCAGTGAATCATTAAAGGCGCGCTATCTCGACGGCCTGACCCAAACCGACATGAGCAAGCTGACCCAGGGCGGCCAGTTCATGACCGAAAAGGAAGGCGGCTCCGACGTCGGCACGCTGACCACATCAGCCGTGCAGGAAGGCGATCACTGGCGGCTCCACGGCGAAAAATGGTTCTGCTCCAATGCGGACGCAGAAGTGATGATGCTGCTGGCGCGGCCGGAAGGTGCGGGGCCCGGTACCCGCGGCGTCGGCCTGTTCCTGATGCCGCGGCGTCTGGAAGACGGTTCGCAAAATCACTACCGGATCGTTCGCCTGAAGGACAAGCTCGGCACCCGCTCGATGGCCTCCGGTGAGATCAAGCTCGAAGGCGCGATTGCGTATGCGGTCGGCAAGCTCGATCGCGGTTTTGCGCAGATGGCCGAGATGGTGAACTCGTCGCGCCTTTCGAACGGCGTCAAGTCCACGGCGCTGATGCGGCGGGCGCATCATGACGCGATGACGGTGGCGCGAAATCGCGTGGTGTTCGGCCAGCGCATCATCGACCTGCCGCTGGCGCGGCGGCAACTGATGAAGATCATGCTGCCGACCGAGCAGGCGCTGTCGATGAGTTTCCTCACCGCGGATGCGCTGGATCGCGCCGAAGCCGGCAGCCAGGACGCCGCGGCATTGCTGCGCATCCTGACGCCGACCCTGAAATTCCGCGCCACCCGCGACGCCCGAAAAGTCTGCGGCGATGCCTTGGAGATGCGCGGCGGCATCGGCTACATCGAGGAATTCGCCACCGCGCGGTTGCTGCGCGATGCCCATCTCGGCTCGATCTGGGAAGGCACCGGCAACATCGTCGCGATCGATGCGCTGAAGCGGGCGGTCGGCCGCCACGGCGCCGATGCCGCGCTGTCAGCCGATCTGCACGCCCGGCTTAATGACAGCGCCAATGTGCCGCTGGCCTGGCGCAACCGTCTCGGTGATCTTGCCGACCGCGCCATCGGCTTTGCCCGCGAGGTCGCCAGCCGCTCCGACAACGAGGGCGACGCGCGGCGTGCGACCAGCCTGCTCTATCATGTCGCCAGCGCGGTGGCGCTGGCCTGGGAAGGCGGCCGTATCCACGAGATGCGCGGCGATGCGAGACGGTTGCTGCTCTCGCGCATGGTCATCGATCATCGGGTATCGCCGGGCGATCCGTTCCAGCTCACGGAAAGTACCGCGCAACGTGCGATCACCGGTCACCTGCTCGGTGAACGGGCGGTCGGCATGGCCGAGGTTGGCGAATTGCTTTCGGCAAGCTAGGCTGTTCGCCGAGACGCGTTCTGGTTCAAGAAACATAAAATAAAGGGAGTACCCGATGAAGGCCGCCGTACTGTTCGAAGTCAACAAGCCGCTGGTGATCGAGGATGTCAGCGTACCGAATCCCGGCCCGCGTGAAGTCCTGATCCGCACCCGCGTCGCTGGCCTCTGTCACTCCGACCTGCACTTCATGGAAGGGTTGTATCCGCACCCGCTGCCCGCGGTGCTCGGCCACGAATCCGCAGGCGTCGTGGAAAAAGTCGGCTCCGACGTCACCTATGTAAAACCGGGTGACCACGTCGTGACGTGTCTCTCGGTGTTCTGCGGCACCTGCGACAACTGCGCCACCGGCCGCACCGTGCTCTGCACCGACACCACCGTGAAGATGCTGCCGGGCGCTTCCAACCGGCTGTCCTGGGCGCGGTCGGAAAAATTGAACCAGTTCCTCAACCTGTCGTCGTTCGCCGAGCAGATGCTGGTGCACGAAAACGCCATCGTCAAAATCCGCAAGGACATGCCGCTGGAGCTCGCGGCCCTGATCGGCTGCGGCGTCATCACCGGCTACGGCGCGGTGGTGAACACGGCGGGCGTCAAGGCTGGTGAAACCGTGGCCGTGATCGGTTGCGGCGGCGTCGGCATGGCCGCGATCAACGGTGCGGCGATTGCCGGCGCCGGTCGCATCATCGCGATCGATACCAATCCGGCCAAGCTGCAGCTCGCCACCAAGCTCGGCGCCACCGACATCGTCGATCCCGCCAATGGCGACGTGGTGCAGCAGGTGCGCGAACTGACCAAAGGCGGCGTGCAGCACTCGTTCGAGGTGCTGGGCCGCAAGGAAACCGCGGAACAGTCGTTCGCGATGCTGGCGGCCGGCGGCACCGCGACCATCGTCGGCATGATCCCGTTCGGCCAGAAGATCGAACTGCACGGCTTCGACTTCCTGCGCGAGCGCCGGATTCAGGGCTCGTCGATGGGCTCCAACCATTTCCGCGTCGACATGCCCCGCCTTATCGAGTTCTACCTGCGCGGAAAGCTGCATCTGGAAGACTGGATTTCGGCCAAGCTGAAGCTGAACGAGATCAACGAGGGCTTTGCCAACATGAAGGCCGGCAAGACGCTGCGCAGCGTGATCATGTTTGATAGCTGAGGCTGTCGTCATTCCGGGTTCGATGCTACGCATCGCCCCGGAATGACGGCGAGGGTTTACGCCCTACCGCGACACATGCGCGGACACGGCGAGCCATTTCCCATTCAGCTTGGCCCAGCAATCGGTATAGCGCCCGTTCGCTTGCTTACCATCCGCAGTCGTGTAGCTGGTCGCGCCGTGGATGATGGCGAAATCGCCCATGATGCGGATCTTCACATCATGCTCGATCAGATTCCTGATCGTCACCGGTACCGCGGTTTGCTTCAGGAACCCGGCACGGTCGACCAGCGACTTGTCGGCATTAGAGCAGTAAAACTCCGGCGCCAGGATTTCGTCGAAGCGCCTGACGTCGCAGTTCTGAACCGAGGCGACGTAGTCGCGGTTGAGGATGGTGAGTTGGTCGAGGTCGTTGGTCACGGTTTCCTCCTTGTCATTCCGGGGCGCGCGAAGCGCGAACCCGGAATCCAGAGATAAATAGCGCGAGACTCCGGGTTCGCACGCTTCGCGCGCGCCCCGGAATGACGTTCAATCATCAAACATCTTCGGCGGCACGAACCCGCCGAATTCGCGCTCGATCAGTTCCGCCAACTTCAGTGGCGTGCGGTCTTCCAGCCAGGGGCCGACGATCTGCACGCCGACCGGCAAGCCGTCCGGCGCGAAGCCGGTCGGGATCGCAGTCGAGGGCAGGCCGGGCAACGTGGCGATGCCGGGCCAGGCGAGTTGATCGGGGTAGACGTAATCCTTGCCGTCGATGCTGATGCGGCGCTGTTCCTGGTCGTCGGAATGATCGTGCGGATAGGCTTGCGTCGGCATGATCGGGCAGATCACGGCGTCGTAGGTCCTGAACAGCTCGCGCCATTGCGCCCGCAGACGGGAACGTCCGCCGTCGGCCATCATCCAGTCGCGATGGCTGAGCGCGATGCCGCGCAAGCGCTCGGCGCCGAGGCTGTTGTCGCTGGCCGGTAATGCTGCCGCGGCGGCCTGTGCGCCGGCGTAGACCTCCGGCGCGAACGATGCCGCGAGGAACGACATCAGCATCCGCATATAGAGCCGCGTCGAGGCCGCGAAGTCGGGTAATAGCGGACTGCGGCGGTCGATCTTGACGCCGGCCTTGGTCAGGCCTGCCGCCAGTTTGTCGAGGGTACCGCGTACCGCCATGTTTGTCGGCATCACAGGGTCGGTGTCGATCAGCAGCACGCGGAAATTCTTCAGCTCCGTGTGGCGCGCTGCCGGCAGTTCCAGCCGATAGGCCTTGCCGGCGTCGAGCGGGTCGGGCCCCGCCATCGCATCCAATAGCAGCGAGAGATCGGCTGCGCCGCGTGCCATCGGGCCGATCACGCTGAGGTCGCGGTTGGATGGTAGCGGCGGCATAGGCGGCGGGGTATGGCCGCGCATGGCGACGAGGTCGAAGGTCGGCTTGTGGGCGTAGACGCCGCAATGAAACGCCGGCACGCGCAGCGAGCCGCCGATGTCGGAGCCGATCGAAAGCGGGCCATAGCCCGCGGCCAGTGCCGCCGACGATCCGCCGGATGAGCCGCCCGGCGTGCGGCCGAGATCGAACGGGTTGTTGGTGGTGCCGTAGATGGCGTTGTAGCTCTGCCAGTCGCCGAGCCCGAGCGGCACGTTGGTCTTGCCGAGAATGACGCCACCGGCCTCCTTGATGCGCGTGATCGGCAGCGCGTCTTCCGTGGCCGTGAAATCTTTCTGCGCCGGAATGCCCCAGGTCGTGGGCAGGCCCGCGATGTTGTAGGATTCCTTCACCGTCACGGGGATGCCGAGCAGGGGCTTCTTTACCCCGCGCGCCAGTTCGGCGTCGGCGGCCCGCGCGGCGGCGAGACCGCGCTCGAAATCGCGCACGCAGATCGCGTTGACCTTGGCATCGTGCCGCTCGATGCGGCCGATCACGTCCTGCGCCAGTTCGACCGCGCTGACTTTCTTCGCGGCCAGTGCTGCTGAGATTTCGACGGCGGTGCTGAAACTCCATTCCGACTTGGCCAAGGCGTACTCCCGGTCTGTGTTTGAAGGCGCGCGGATGATGCTCAGATTGCGTCCGGCCTGCAAGAGCAATGGCTGCATAGTAGCGCGTCCGGTTACGCGCGTTACGCTATTGGCGAAGGCATCGTTTGCGCGCTAAAGTCTCGATCAACAAAAAATGAAAATGGCGGGAGATGTCATGAGACTGGCGTGGGTGGTGGGGGCTGCAATTGCGATCGGCAGTGCGACGATGGCCGGGGCGGCGGAGATCCGGCTCGCCGAACAATTTTCGATGGGTTACCTGCAATTCAACGTCATGAAGCGGGACAAACTGATCGAGAAATATGCCACCCAGCGCGGGCTGAAAGACTTCAAGGTGTCCTGGCAGCGCTTCAACGGGCCGGTGGCGATGAACGAAGCGCTGCTGTCGAATTCCACCGACATTGTCACCGGCGGGGTGCCGGGCCTGATTACGTTATGGGACAAGACGCAAGGTACCTCGTTCGAGGTGAAAGGGATCTGTGCGCTAAGCTCGCAACCGTTCCTGCTCAACACCGCCAATCCCGATATCAAGTCGATCAAGGATTTTGGCGAGCGCGACCGTATCGCGGTGCCCTCGATAAAAGTGTCGGTGCAGGCGGTGGTGCTGCAGATGGCCGCGGCGGCCGCCTTCGGTGAGGAAAATTACGCCAAGCTCGATCAGCTCACGGTGTCGATGTCGCCGCCGGACGCGACCATCGCCATCCTCAGCGGTGCGGGCAGCATTTCCTCGGCGTTCAGTGTGCCGCCATTCCAGTTCCAGCAACTGGAGCAGAAGAACATCCACACCGTATTGTCGTCGTTCGACGTGATGGGACCGCATACGTTCACCGTGGCCTGGACCTCGGCACGATTCCGCAAGGACAATCCCGAGCTTTACGCGGCGTTTCTCGATGCCGTGAAAGAAGCGACGGCGATCATTACCGCCGACCCGAAGGGCACCGCGCAAAGCTGGATCGAACAAACCGGATCCAAGCTGACGGTGGAGACGGTGACCAGGGTCGTGACGGGCCCGAACGTCGAATGGACCATGACCCCTGCGGCGACGATGAAGTTCGCCAGGTTCATGCGCAAGGTCGGCACCACCAAACACGAGCCGGCGTCGTGGAAGGACATGTTCTTTCCGGAGATCGCCGGGCTGAACGGGAGTTGAGCCGAGGCCGGTTTATCCCGGCAACATCCGCTGCATGATGCGGTCGCGGTAGATGAAGACGTGGGCCAGCGCCGCCGCGACATGGACGGCGATGACGACAAGCAGGGCCCATTCCATCGCCTGATGCCAGCCGTCGATGGTCTTGCCCGCTGCCACATTCTCCGGCGAGAGCATCGGCAACGGCAGCAGGTAGAACATTGAAATCGACCAGCCGCGAAACGACGCGAACATCCAGCCCGTGACGGTCGTCGCCAAAACCAGCGCATAGAGCAGCCAGTGTACGGCTTCTGAAGCGTGCCGCTGCCAGGCGGGGAGCGAATTGTCCGGTGCGACAGGATGCGTCAGCCGCCAGACGAAGCGCAACACGATCAGGAGCAGGATGACAATGCCGAACGAAACGTGGAACGTCATGGGGGCACCGGGCTTCATGTTGCGATGAAGGTCGGGCATCAGCCAGCCGATCGGATATTGCACGGCGAGAAGCGCGACCACGAGCCAGTGGAACACCTTGGCGCCGGTTCCGTATTGTGGATTCTTGGTCATGAGGTTCCTGTGACGGGCGCTGAGCGCGGCTTTGATCAGGGTTGGAACGGCCGCGCGGAGGCGTGCGCCATCGGATTGACCGGCGTGATGAGGCGGGCATTGGCCTCGGAATTGCTGCCTGGCACCGGAAACGCGTATCCGACGATGGTCTTGATAACCCAGCGGTCGGAGGCCGGCGTCAGGCCGTAGCCGACGCCAAAGTTCACGCCGAATATGCCGAGCGTGAAATCCGTGACGGCGAATAGCGTATGCTGCTGATCGCCGAGCTTTTTGAAATTCCCGATCTCGCCGAAATCGGCGTAATGTTCGAGCCCGATCGACAGATCTGGGCCGAGCTTGCGCGCAATGCGCGCTGCCGGGGTGAAGTCGGCCTCGCCATTTTTCCCGAATCCGATACCGACGATGGGGTTGACGATGAATTCCCAGTCGCCCTTGCGGACGCCAATAATGGGCCGGATCTCCATCCCGAACCGGGTCTGCGAGAATTTCGGTGTCTCGTTCGAGAACTCGAAGTTGATGCCGTAGAAAAAGTTGCGCTGTCCGGCATTTGGCGAGACGAACAGGGTCCGCAGCTTGAACGAATCAGACAAAAATTGCTGGTTCTGAACTGCGAACGGCAGATAGAGTCCGACTTCCCACCAGTCGGTGACGCCATAGGCGAATTCCGGCGTGCCGTTGAGGCTGTTGTGGGATACGAGACCGCCGGGAAACGGCGGATCCTTTTGTCCGAGCGCGATGTAATTGAGGTGCTGTTGAATCGTGAACTGGCCGGGCGCGGCGATGCCGGCGTTATAGACCTGGATTTCGTCGGTGGCCTTCGCCGGTTGTGCGGATAGCAGCGAGAACGCAGCGCCGGCCAGCAGGCCGAGACGTGATCGCGCGTGGCGTTTGAGGCGTTGTTTCATCACCGTTCCTACGCCGCGCCAATGAGAATGCCGACCGCCAGCACGATGGCGCCGCCGAGCACGATCTGGAACGCGGCCTGCAGGAACGGCGTATCCATGTAGCGCGAGCGGATGAAGGCGATGGCCCACAACTCGAAGAACACAACGACACCCGCGATCGCGGTCGCGATCCAGAACGCGTTGGCCCAGGAATCCGGCACCAGATAAGGCATGGTGTGGCCGAGGCCGCCGAGCGCCGTCATCACGCCGCTGGCAGCGCCCCGCAGCCAGGGCGAGCCGCGCCCGGTCAGCGAACCGTCGTCGGACAGCGCTTCGGCAAATCCCATGCTGATGCCGGCGCCAATCGAGGCGGCAAGTCCGACCAGAAAGGTCTGCCAGTTCTGATGGGTCGCAAAGGCTGCGGCAAACAGCGGTGCCAGTGTCGACACCGAGCCGTCCATCAATCCGGCGAGCCCGGGCTGGACGTATTGCAGAACGAAGGCGCGGCGCCGCGTCTTGTCTTCTTCCGCGCGCACATCGGGGCTGAGAATCTGGTCGGTCAGCTTGACCGCGAGTTGCTCGTGGCCCTTTTCCTCCTCGGCGAGATCGCCGAGCAGCCGCCGTACGCCGACGTCCTCGGCCTGTTCGGCAGCCTTGATGTAAAAGCGCTCGGCCTGCAGCTCCATCGTCTCCACCTCCTTGCGGATGGTGTCGAGCGGCAGGTTCTTGGTCAGCCAGATCGGGCGTCGCTTCAGGAAGCCGCGGACGTCCTCGCGGCGGATCGGGGGCAGATGCGCGCCGAAACGTTGTTCGTAGAGTTCGAGCAGCCGGTGGCGATGACCGCGCTCTTCCTCGGCCATCTCCTCGAAGATCTTGGCCGAGTCCGGGTAGCGTTCGGCGAGGTCTTCGGCGAAGCTCATGTAGATGCGGCTGTCCTCCTCCTCGGAGGAGATCGCGACGGCCAGCACTTCGCGCTCGGTCAGATCGGCGAAATTCTTCACGGTAAGGCCTTCTACCTTATTTAGAATAATTCTAAACTGTATAAACGGCCCGGCGCGCGGGGTCAAATCCGTTCCGCTCCCGCAAGAGAACTGGCCGGTCTGGCCAGGCAGTCATCTGGAACCGTTGCGGCCGGCGGCCGTTCGAGTTCCTGTCGAAGGAACACAACCCGGAGTTCGTATGGACAAAGTCAAATACCGCCTGAACAACCCGCGGCTCGCGCCTCGCCGGACCAAGCTTGAGATTCCCGGATGGGCGGGCAACCGCGAACCGCGCGCGGATGGTTCACGCGAACAGGTGTGGCACTGCGTGCCGTTCTCGGAAGGTGCTCAATACGGCATCGAGCTGTTTTACCCCTACGACTTCGAACTGCACGTCAGCACCAAAGACGGCCATTTGGTCTTCGAAGCCGATTGGGGCGAGCCGCCGGACGGCGGGGCGGAATGGCCGCCGTTCCGGAACTTCGGCGACAGTTTTTACACCTATCAGATACTGCTCGATCTCAAAGTCGAGCAGGGTATGGCGATCCGAACCGAACCGCATCCGCGTTTCTATACCGACCGCACCGACACCGTGCCGATAGCGGTGCCGGCATTGGTACGAAACTGGTGGCCAATGCTGTTCTTCACCGTGTTCAAGGCGCCGGCGGAAGGGAGAACGCATATTTTCCGGCCGAACGAGCCGTTCGCACAGATAATCGTGATCCCCGAGGAAGCCGCGTTCGACCTGGAGCCGATGAGCGAGGAGGAATGCGCCGAGCGCGAACTGCAGTCGCGGCGTATTTACGCCAACCGCCCGAATTTGTCGGCCGGGACCGAGTGGACTTCGTTATCCAACACCGTGTTCGACGGCACTTACCGCCATTTGCACCGTGCCGCGAAGGAAAAGACTCGCAAGGAATAAGTTTCAAAAAAAACGGGACCCTCAAGGGTCCCGTTTTCACATCATCCGATTACGCGTCTCGATCAATAGTCGCGGCGGTAGAAGCTGTGATGGTGGTGATGATGGTGATGGTGATGATGATAGCGGCGATACCGCGGCACCACGACCACCCGGGGGTAATAGCTGTGATGATGACGGTAGAAGTTGTGATGATGATGATGGTGGTGGTGGTGATAGTAGAACTGCGCGAGCTGGACGTTCTCAGTCCCCGGCGCCGGCGCTGATTCGTCAACCGCTTGGAGCAGCGCGACGGCGTTTGGAATGGGTTCCAGCAGGTCGGCGTAGGAATTGGCGCGCAACACGTCTGTTGGGGCCGGCGCAGGCGCGGCTTCGGCAGCGGTAAAGGTGCCAAGCGTTGCCACCGCTCCCAGCAATCCGGCAATCTTCTTGTCCATGGTTACTCCTCTAGTTCACGAGCACCGGACGCAATGCCGGTATCCCGCAACGCCATACAATGGCGATTGTTCCTTGAACCGGGGATTAATGACCTGTGGCCAAACGGCGGCGCGCCTTAATTGGCTGCGTGTGCTGTGGCACGCGCGAGGAATTGCAGCAGCAGCCGACTGACCTCCGCAGGCTGCTCCTGCTGCACCCAGTGGCCGGCGCCATCGACGAGGTGGCAGCCGATCATGTTGGTGCAGGCTTTCGACTGCATCGCCTCGTAGACGCCGGGGCGCTGGTAGGTGCCCCAGTCCTGCTTGCCCGAGATGAAGGCAGAGGGCACGTCGATGGTTCGGCCGGACCAGGTCTGCAACTCCGGCAAAAACGCACCTGAGGTGCCGCAGCGATACCATTGCAGCCCGCCCTGGAATCCGGTGCGGGCATATTCGGCGCTGTAGAAGGAGAGTTCGCTGTCGGGCAGCCAATGATTGGCTGCGATTTCCGCTGCCGAGGGCATTTCCTCCGCGACGGTCGCGGCCATGTCCTTCGCAAAATCCATCACATAATAAGTCGGCAGCTTTGCCAATTCGCCCGCGGACCATGATTGCAGCGGATATGGCTTGTTGGCTTTCCAGTTCGCGCTCTTGTGGTGATAGTAGCCGCGCAGGAAATCATGCACGCCCTGCGGCGCGTGCTGCATGTCGGCATTGGCCGGTCGCGTCGAATAGTACCATTGGTAATGTTTGCGCGGGCGCGGCAGTGCGGCCAGCTCGCGATGTACGGGATCTTCTGTTGCGGGCTTGGCTGGCCCGTCGGCGGTGTTGAACGGCAGCGGCGGTGTGCCGCCGAACGGCGCGCTCATCAGCACCACCGAGCGAAACACGTCGGGCCGGATCAGCGCGCACCAGGCCGCGACCGACGAACCGAAATCGTGCCCGAACACGGCATCGACATGGGCATAACCAAACGCCGACACCAACCCGAGCGCATCGCGCACCAGATTGGTGAGACGGAACGGGTTGAGATCACCGTCATAGTCGGCGCTCCATCCGGTGGTGCGGCCATAGCCACGCTGGTCCGGCGCGATCACGTGATAGCCGCTGGCTGCGAGCTGCGGCATCACCTTGCGCCAGGAGAAAGCGAGTTCGGGAAAGCCGTGCAGCAGCAGGATGCATGGCCGGCCTTTGGTTTCGAAGCCGGCTTCGAGCACATGCATGCGCAGGCCGTTGATGTTTTCAACGTAGCGCGAGCGGATCGTGGCAGGGAGCGGGATATCGGGGAGGGCGGTCATGGTGTTCAGGCCTTTCTTCCCTCTCCCCTTGTGGGAGAGGGTGGATCGAATGAGCGAAGCTCATTCGAGACGGGTGAGGGGTCTGTTTCCGCGGACAGAGACCCCTCATCCGGCACGGACTTCGTCCGCGCCACCTTCTCCCACAAGGGGAGAAGGGAAGGAAGCGCTACGCGCTCGCCGCCGCCTTCGGCCAGTACTTGTCGCGCAAATGCCGCTTCACCAGTTTGCCCGTGGGAGTGCGCGGCAGTTCAGCCTCGAAGTCGATGCTCTTCGGGCATTTGATCGGCGACAGATGCTTGCGGCAGAACACCATCAGTTCGGCCTCGAGATCCTTGCCGGCCTTGGCGATGTCGTGCGGCTGCACCACGGCCTTGACCTCTTCGCCCATTTCCTCGTTCGGCACGCCGAACACCGCGACGTCGGCGACACCGGGATGGGTGATCAGGACGTCCTCGGTTTCCTGCGGGTAGATGTTCACGCCGCCGGAGATGATCATGTAGGATTTGCGGTCGGTGAGGTAGAGATAGCCTTCGTCGTCGAGATAGCCGACGTCACCGAGCGTCGACCAGCCCTTGGCGTTGTAGGCGCGCTTCGTCTTCTCGGGATCGTTGTGATAGGTGAAGACCGGCGCGTCGGCGAAATACACCGTGCCGATCTGGCCCACCGGCGCTTCAGCGTCGTTGTCGTCGAGAATCTTGATGGTGCCGACCACGGCGCGGCCGACGGTGCCGCGATGGGTCAGCCACTGCTGCGAGGTCGAGACCGTGACGCCGTTGCCTTCGGAGCCAGCGTAATATTCGATCAGGATCGGCCCCCACCACTCGATCATCTTCGCTTTGACGTCGACCGGGCACGGTGCGGCGGCGTGGATCGCGCCTTTCAGCGAGGAGACGTTGTAGCGCGTACGCACGTCCTCGGGCAGTTTCAGCATCCGCACGAACATGGTCGGCACCAGCTGCGACTGGGTGATCTTGTATTTCTCGACCAGTTTCAAAAATTCCTCGGCGTCGAAGTGTTCCATGATGACGGAGGTGCCGCCGAGCGTGATTGCCATCATGTTGAAGCGCAAGGGAGCCGCGTGATAGAGCGGCGCCGGGGACAGATAGATGCTGTCGGACGTCATGCCGCACATATTGGCGCAGAGAATTTTCAGGAACGGGTTCGGCAGGTCGATCGGGTTGTTCTCGGATTCCCGCTTGATGCCTTTGGGCCGCCCGGTGGTGCCCGAAGAATACAGCATGTCGTAGCCGGCGACCTCGTCCGCGATCGGCGTCGTCGGCATCGCGATCGCTTCCCTGTCCCAGGAGCGAAAGCCGGCCTCGGGTTCGTCGACCATAAAGAACAGCGGCTCGCCGGCCTCGCCCTTGACCAGGGTGCGGACCTGCTCGGCGCATTTCGGCGAGGTGATGAAGACCTTGGCGCCGCAATCCTTGACGATGTAGGCGATCTCGTCCTGGGTCAGGTAGCGGCTGATCGCGGTGTAATACAGCCCGGCGCGCTGTGCGGCCCAGCAGATCTCCATGAACGCCAGCCGGTTTTCCATCAGGAAGGCGATGTGATCGCCGGCCTTGAGGCCGAGCGAACGAAACAGCTGCGCGCCCTGGTTCGAAAGCTCATCGAGCTCGCGATAGGTGATGGCCTTGCCGGTGCCCGCCATCTGATAGGCGATCTTGTTCGGCACGGTGCGGGCGTAGATGGACGGATGGGTCATGGGAGCAATCCTGAAAATCAACGTGGTCGTCCCCGCGAAAGCGGGGACCCATAACCACCGATGTGAATTTCTTGAAGCGAGCTGGTGCTCCAGCCCGGCATAACCACAAGCACCTGTGGTTATGGGTCCCGGCTCAACGCCGGGACGACACCGTTGTTGTTACTGCTTCAGCCGTTGCCGCTTGTGCAGTCGTTTTTCTTACAGCCGTTCCACAATCGTCACATTCGCCATGCCGCCGCCTTCGCACATGGTCTGCAGGCCGTAGCGCTTGTTGCGCTGCTTCAGCGCGTTGACCAGCGTGGTCATCAGCTTGGTGCCGGAGCCGCCGAGGGGATGACCGAGCGCGATGGCGCCGCCGTTGACGTTGAGCCGGGCCGGATCGGCGCCGGTGGTCTTCAGCCACGCTGTGGGCACGGAGGCGAAGGCTTCGTTGACCTCGAACAAGTCGATGTCGTCGACCGACATGCCGGCCTTCTGCAGTGCGCGCTGGGTCGCCGGAAGCGGGGCTTCCAGCATGATGACGGGATCGCCGCCCATCATGGTCATGTGATGGATGCGCGCCATCGGCTTGACGCCGAGCGACTTCAGGCCGCGCTCGTTGACGATCATCACGCCGGAAGCGCCGTCGCAGATCTGGCTGGCGCTGGCGGCGGTGAGCTTGCCGTTCTCCACGATCAGCTTGACGCCCTTGATGCCGTCGAGGGTGGCGTCGAAGCGAATGCCTTCATCGATGTGATGGGTGTCGGTCGAGCCGTCGGCGCGGGTGATCTGCAGCGGAACGATCTCGTCCTTGAAGCGGCCGGCTTGCGTCGCCGCGATCGCGCGCTGGTGGCTGTTGTAGGAATATTCGTCGAGGTCGTTCTTGGAGAGGCCGTACTTCTCCGCCATCATTTCCGCGCCGGTGAACTGGCTGAACATGATGTTGGGATAACGCTTCTCCATGTTCGGGCTCTTGGAAACGCCAAAACCGTTCTTGGCCGGGAGCTGCGAAGCAAGACCCATCGGCACCCGCGTCATCGATTCGACGCCGGCCGCGATTACGATGTCCATGGTGCCGGACATCACCGCCTGCGCCGCGAAATGCAGCGCCTGCTGCGACGAGCCGCACTGGCGGTCGATCGAGGTGGCGGGCACGCTCTCCGGCAGTTTCGAGGCCAGCACGGCGTTGCGCGCGACGTTGCTCGACTGTTCGCCGGTCTGCATCACGCAGCCCATGATGACGTCTTCGATCTGCGCGGGATCGGCCCCGGTGCGCTCGACCAGCGAATCCAGAACGGATGCGGCGAGATCGGCCGGATGCCAGCCTGCGAGACGTCCCCCCTTGCGGCCGCCTGCGGTACGAGCGGTGGCGACGATATAGGCCTCGGCCATGTCTGTTCTCCCTAGACTTGTTGTTGGATGGCGTTTGAAAGTTGGGCCAGATTTAAGGGGTGGTCCGGGATTTAGTCAATCAATCAATTAACTCTTGAGTGCAGCCACGGCATGCGCTTATGTGCGGCCGGATTTCCGGCAGGCAGTGATGGGATCACAGTTGAATACCAGCGTACCGACGAGACTTCCGGGCGGCAAAAACTCTACCGCCGAGAAGCTGCTCGTGGCCGCGAGCGAGTTGATGATCGAGCGCGCCTCGATCGAGGTGTCGCTGTCCGACATCGCGCAGAAGTCCGGCGTCAACGCCGCCCTGGTGAAATATCATTTCGGCAACAAAGACGGGCTGTTGCTGGCGCTATTGGCGCGCGATGCCGCGACCGAGATGTCGCAGCTCGAATATCTGATCAGCCAGCCGATTCAGCCGACCGCGAAACTGCGACTGCACATCGGCGGCATCATTCGCGCATATCACCAGTTCCCCTATATGAACCGGCTGATTCATTATCTGCTGCATGAAAGCAGCCCCGAGGCTGCCGACGAAGTGTCGCAGTTTTTCGTGGCGCCGTTGCTGGATTTTCAACGCCGGCTGCTTGCCGAAGGCGTCAAGGCCGGCGAGTTCCGCGACATCGATCCGGTCATGTTCTACACCAGTCTGATCGGCGCCTGCGATCACCTGTTCTTCGGTCGCCACGCGATGTCGCGTGCGACCGGCGTTGGTCCGGTCACCGACGACGTCTGCCGCCAGTACATCAAGCACATGGAAGCGCTGATCTGCGGCGGAATGTTGGAAAAGGGGCGAATGGCGAGTAGCGAATAGCGAATGGGATCACAAAACCATTCGCTATTCGCCATTCGCTAATCGCCAAACAAGTCTAGAGAAGAAACGCCCAAGGAAAGGTTGTTAAAATGCAGTTGAAAGACGTTGCCGTTCTCATCACCGGCGGTGGCTCCGGCCTCGGCGCCGCTACCGCCCGCGCCATGGCCGCCAAGGGCGCCAAAATCGGCGTGATCGACCAGAACAAGGAAAATGCCGAGAAGGTCGCCGCCGAAGTGAAGGGCGTTGCCCTCCATGCCGACGTCACCGACGAAGACGGCATCAAGGCCGCGATTGCCAAGGCGGAAGCCGCCCACGGCATCGCCCGCGTGCTGATGAACTGCGCCGGCATCGGCGGCTCGCAGCGCACCGTCGGCAAGGACGGCGTCTATCCGCTGGCAAAATTCGTCCGCATCATCAACGTCAACCTGATCGGCAGCTTCAACGTGCTGCGGCTGTTTGCCGAACGGCTCGCGACCGCACCGCCGGTTGGCGAAGAGCGTGGCGTCGCGATCAACACCGCGAGCGTCGCGGCCTATGAAGGCCAGATCGGCCAGATCGCCTATTCGGCGTCGAAGGGCGGGATCGTCGGCATGACGCTGCCGGCCGCGCGCGACCTCGCCAGCCTCAAGATCCGCGTCAACACGATTGCGCCGGGCCTGTTCCTGACGCCGCTGCTGATGGGCTTGAACGAAGAGGCCCGCAAGAGCCTCGGCGCCCAGGTGCCGCATCCGGCCCGCCTCGGCGATGCCTCTGAGTATGGCAACCTTGCGGTTCACATCGTCGAGAACCCGATGCTCAACGGCGAAACCATCCGCCTCGACGGCGCCATCCGCATGGCGCCGCGGTAGGTCGCAAACTGCTTCTTGCCTTCTCCCATCGAAGTCGGATTTATCCGACTTCGACAAATTAAAATGCTCAACTCGGGTAAACCCGAGTTGAGGTGGGAGAAGGTGGCGCGGGCGATGTCCGCGTCGGATGAGGGGTTCTCTCGGCTGGCAACCCCTCACCGAAGTGAGTATGCGGCTGATGCCAGCGATGCCCTAAGAGCGAGCTTCGCTCGTCTCGGCTCCCACAAGGGGAGAGGGCGACGCGATTGCCACCGCGATCCGATGGAGCGCTTCGTGACTCAACCGCTGCTGATCGAACACGACGAGGGGGTCGACCGGGTGACGCTCAATCGCCCTGACAGCCTCAACGCGCTCAACCCCGACATGATCGACGCGCTGAATGCCTATTTCCAGGGCCTGCAGCGTAATCGTTCGACCCGCGTCGTGGTGCTGAAGGGCGCTGGCGCTTCGTTCTGCGCCGGGCTCGACCTCAAGCATGCGATGGCGCGCCGGGGCGGGCAGCAGGAACCGCCCGGCGTTACCGAATCTTTGGACTCGCAGCGCCGGATCGCCGACATCGTGATGCTGATGCGGCGCGCGCCGCAGCCGATCATTGCGCTGGTTCAGGGTGCGGCCGCTGGCGGTGGTTTCGCGCTGGCGCTCGCCGCCGATATCCGGATCGCTACCAAATCCGCGCGGATGAACTGCGCCTTCATCAAGCTCGGCCTCGGGGGCTGCGACATCGGCACCAGCTATTTCCTGCCGCGCCTGGTCGGTGTCTCCGTCGCCTCCGAATTGATCCTGACCGGACGCTTCATCGGCGCCGAGCGGGCGCTCGCGGTCGGCCTCGTTTCTGAAGTGGTCGAGGAAGGCGGGCTCGATGCCGCGGTCGAGCCGTATGTCGATGCGATGATGACGGCTTCGCCGGTCGGCTTAAGGCTGTCCAAGGAATGCCTCAATATGAGCGTCGATGCCGGGTCCATCGAAGCCGTGATCGCGATGGAAGACCGCAATCAGGTGCTGTGCAGCCGCTCGGAAGATTTTGGCGAAGGCATCAGGGCCTTTCTCGAAAAGCGAAAGCCTGTCTATATCAGGCGCTAGAAAACATAAGACGAAGGATCCGCAAAGGACCGAATTCCGGGAGACGCAATATGAGTGGGAACGCAGCCGAGGTGCTAACCAAGCCCGGCTTTCGCAAGATCGACTGGCTGAAGCGCGACATCGCGGTCGATCGGCGGCCCGACGGCGTCGTCGTTCTGAAATCGCGGATTCCGTTGCAGGCTTACGAGAAGCATATCCCGGCGTCATTGGCGAAATGGGCGAAGCAGGCGCCGGATCGCATCTGGCTGGCGCAGCGCGGCGGCGCCGACAGGCAATGGCGCAAGCTTTCCTATGGCGAAGCCAAGCGTAGCGTCGATGGGCTGACGCAGGGCCTGCTCAATCTCGGGGTTGCGGACAGCCGTCCGGTTGCGATCCTTTCCGGCAATTCGATCGAGCATGCGCTGATGACGCAGGCAGCGATGCAGGCGCGGCTTCCGGCCGCGCCGGTGTCGCCGGCCTATTCGCTGATGAGCCAGGATCATCAGAAGCTGAAGTATCTCTTCAACCTGATCAAGCCAGCGGTCGTGATGGTGCAGGACGGGCCGACCTTCGAAAAGGCGTTGAAGGCGCTCGATCTCACCGGCGTCACCGTCGTGCATGTGGCGCGGCCCTGCGACGGCATCAAGAGCGTGTCCTTTGCCGATCTCGCTGCCACGCCGGCGACATCAGCGGTCGCGGAGTCGATAGCAAAAATCACGCCCGATACCGTCGGCAAGCTGCTGTTCACCTCGGGTTCGACCGGCATGCCCAAGGCCGTCATCAACACGCAGGAGATGATGTGCGCCAATGCGGCGATGATGATGCAGGTGCGCCCGCGCGATCCGAACGGGCCGATCTCAACCGTGCTCGACTGGATGCCGTGGAATCACACCATGGGCGGCAATGCCGCGTTCAATCCGGTCCTGGTCGATGGTGGCACGCTCTATGTCGACGACGGCCGGCCGATGCCGGGCCAGCTCGAGGAAACGATCAAAAATCTCCGTGAGGTGTCGCCGACCTATTACGCGAACGTCCCCGCCGGTTATGCGGCGCTGGCCGCGGCGATGGAGAAGGACGACGCGCTCTGCCGCAGCTTCTTCAAAAATCTTGGCGTCATGGCCTATGGCGGCGCGCGGCTGCCGGACGATCTCTATGACCGCATGCAGGCGCTGGCGGTGAAGACCACCGGCGAGCGCATCGTGTTCTATACCGGCTGGGGTTCGACCGAGACCGCGCCAACCTCGACCGGCACCTATTGGGACACGGAGCGCGTCGGCCTGATCGGCCTGCCGTTCCCCGGTGTTGAGTTGAAGCTGGTGCCGTGCGGCACGAAATACGAGCTGCGCCTGCGCGGCATCAACGTCACGCCCGGCTATTTCGGCCAGCCTGATCTGACCAAGAAAATGTTCGACGAGGAAGGTTTCTACTGCATCGGCGATGCCGGCGTGTTCGTCGACGACAACGATCCCTTGCAGGGCATCATCTTTGCCGGCCGCGTGGTCGAAGACTTCAAACTCACCACCGGCACCTTCGTTCATGTTGGCTCGCTGCGTACGGATGCAATCGCCGCCGCCACGCCCGCGGTGCACGATGCGCTGGTCGCCGGTCAGGACCGCGCCTTCATCGGGTTATTGGCCTGGCCCAATCTGCACGCGTGCCGGCAGATGGTCGGCAATGCCGATGCGACGTTCGAAGACGTCATCAAGCATCCCGACGTGATCGCCTGCGTGAAGCGCGGACTGCAAGCGCACAACGCTTCCACGACCGGCAGCAGCATGCGGATTGCACGGGCCATGCTGATGGCCGAACCGCCGTCGATCGACGGCAACGAACTCACCGACAAGGGCTACATCAACCAGCGCGCCGGCCTGGAGCGCCGCGCCGTGCTGGTGGAGAAGCTTTACGCCGATCATCCTGGAGAGGACGTGATTATTCTGAACTGAGGTTTTCGCTTTTCCATCCACCGGTCATTCCGGGATGGTCCGAAGGACCAGACCCGGAATCTCGAGATTCCGGATTCGATGCTGCGCATCGCCCCGGAATGACAGCAAGTAAAGGTGACACGCCATGAACTTCGATTTCTCAGACGAACAAAAGCAGATGCGCGACGAGGCGAGAAAGTTCCTCGCTGAAAAATGCCCGCCGAAGGCGGTGCGCGCGGTGCTCGATGGCAAGGCGACCTATGACAAGGAGCTTTGGAAGGGCCTCGCCGAGATGGGTTTTCTCGGCATCGCGATCCCCGAAGCGTTCGGTGGTGCGGGCGCGGGTCATCTCGAACTCTGCGTGATCGCCGAGGAAATGGGTCGCGCGCTGGCGCCGGTGCCATTCTCCTCGACTGTCTATCTCGCGGCTGAAGCGCTGATGATCGCGGGTTCCGACGCGCAGAAGCAGAAATGGTTGCCGAAGATCGCTTCGGGCGATGCGATCGGCACGCTGGCGCTGTTCGAAGGCAAGGGCAATCCATCGCCCGCCGCGATCAAGTTGTCCGCCTCCGGCGGCACGCTCAACGGTGTCAAGAAGCCGGTGCCGGACGGCGCCATCGCCGACTTCGCCGTCGTTGCCGCGCGCACGGGTTCGTCGGGCCGAGATTCCGATATCTCGCTGTTCTTGGTCGATCTCAAAGCCGGTGGCGTTGAAGTAAAGTCGCTGACCAATGTCGATCCGAGCCGCGGACAAGCCGAACTTACCTTCAAGAATTGCAAGGCCGAAGCACTTGGCGCCGCCGGTGAAGGTTGGAGCGTTCTGACCCAGGTGTTGGATCGCGCCGCCGTGTTGCTCGCGTTCGAGCAGGTCGGCGGGTCCGACCGCGCGCTGGAAATGGGTCGCGACTATGCGCTCGACCGTATAGCCTTCGGCCGGCCGATCGGTTCGTTCCAGGCGGTGAAGCACATCCTCGCCGACATGTATGTCTCGGCGACGCTGGCGCGCTCGAATTGCTATTACGGCGCCTGGGCGCTCTCGACCAACGCCTCGGAATTGCCGGAAGCGGCGGCTGCCGCGCGCATCAGCGCGACGCAGGCGTTCCAGCACTGCTCCAAGAACAACATCCAGGTTCACGGCGGCATGGGTTTCACCTGGGAGTTCGACTGCCACATGTACTACCGCCGCGCCAACGCCACCGCGCTGACGCTCGGTAGTCTGTCGTACTGGGAAGATGCCCTGATCGACAGCATGCGCAAGCGGAATGCGGCTTGATTGGTACGAGTCATTACGGGGCGCAGCGGAACGCTGCGAACCCGGAATCTCGATGCAAATAACTTCTAGATTCCGGGTTCGCGCTACGCGCGCCCCGGAATGACAGAGAGAGAAGCAAGTCATGAACTTCGATGACACCCCGCAGGAAGCCGCATTCCGCGCCGAAGCCAAGGCCTGGATCGGCGCCAATGCGCCGAAGCAATATGAGGCGGAGTTGCGCAAGGCCTCCCTCGGCCGCTCGGCGCTCACTGGCGTCAATATTCTCGAGGTCGCAAAGGCCTGGCAGAAGAAGAAGGCCGACGCCGGCTGGGCCTGCCTGCACTGGCCGAAGGAATATGGCGGGCGTGGCTCGTCGCCGATCGAGCGCGTGATCTGGCAGCAGGAAGAAGGCCCGTTCGGCAAGCTAAGCGGCGTCTTCATCATCGGCCACGGCATGTGCGGGCCGACCATGATGGCGTTCGCCGGTGAGGAGCAGAAGCGCGAGTACCTGCCGCCGCTGGCGTCGGGCGAAAAGGTCTGGTGCCAGTTGTTCTCCGAGCCGGCCGGCGGTTCCGACGTTGCCGGCTTGCGTACCCGCGCCGAGAAGGAGGGCGACGACTGGATCATCAACGGCCAGAAGATCTGGACCTCGGGCGCGCACTATTCGGATTACGGCATCCTGCTGACGCGCACCGATCCTGATGTCGCCAAGCACAAAGGCCTCACCATGTTCTTCCTGGACATGAAGAGCCCCGGCGTCGAGGTGCGGCCGATCA
>JBBRSX010000065.1:0-30943 GCA_038244925.1 Hyphomicrobiales bacterium
ATGTCGGGCCGGTGGATTTCGATCCCGTCACCAATTCGCAGGAGCCGGACGTGAAGTCGTTCAAGGTAGCAACGGAAAAGCAGGAGGCCGGCAAGGCCACCCTCGCCGTCACCATCGAGGGCCGCAACGCGCCGGCGCGCAAGCCCGCCGACCGGACCATCCGCTACGAGTTCGTGCGCGACGGCACCGCGTGGAAGATCGACGACATCAACGGCGCCAGCGACGGCGAGCCATGGTCGATCCGCGCCATGCTCGCCGCGTCGCTCAAGAACTAGAGGCCGCTATTGCGGATGCTTGGCAAGTTCCTGATCGCTCAAGCGCCAGTCCTGCCACAGTTGAAGCGCCCCCAGCAGGACGACGACCCCGCCGAGAGCGGCATGCCAGACCCTGAGAAACTCGTCGCCGGAATAGCCGAAGATGAGGGGTGACGCGATCAGCCAGAGCCCGAGGGCGACTTCCGCCGCCTCCTCCCAGCGCTGCAACGCGACATATTCGAGCTGGGCGAGACCAAATACCAGCATGCCCACCACAAACGTGTTGAGGATCATGACGCTGCGTTCGGCGTTCATGACGTCATGCTCGGGCTGCAGGGGAAACCACGGCGACACCACGATCAGCACGCCAAGCAGCATGCCGAACCAGTCTTCCCACGGCCGATGCGTATTGAAGAAGCGAAAATCCGACATGTAGACCTCCCTTGAGAAAGAGGCATACGTCAGCGGCAGGCGATCACGACATTTCCGATATCAAACCAGTCCGGCCGCATCGGGGGCGTATGTCTTCCGGAAGACGTAGGCATACCGCGACCGTCTGCAAGGCCCGCCGGCCACGATCTTGTGCATGAAACACGCAGCCCGCCCCGCACGGCGTCAGCCTATTGCGTCGCGCCGAGTTTCTGCAAGCCGTCGCGTGCGGTGCGAAGGCCCGGATTGACCTCGAGCGCCTTGCGGAAATCTGCGATGGCACCCTGCTTCTCGCCGAGCCGCATCCTGGCCTGGCCGCGATTGTTCCACGAATAGGCGTCGCTCGGATCGTATTGCAGCGCCTTGTCGTAGTCGGCAACACCTCCCTTGTTGTCGCCCTGGTACAGCCGGATCATACCGCGATTGCGCCAGCCGCGCGCGTCGGTCGGCGCGATTTTCGCTGCCTCGCCGTAGTCGGCGGCGGCACGCTCGAGCTGCTCGGTATCGCGGTAGACGTTGCCGCGGTTGATGTAAGCGAGCACGTCGGGCTTGAGCTTGATCTGCATGCCGAAGTCGGCGAGCGCGCGCGCCATGTCGCGCTTGCGGTAATGGGCAAAGCCGCGATTACCATAGGCGATGGCCAGCGACGGATCGTATTTGATGGCGGCGCTGAAATCCGCCAGCGCACGATCGAGGTCGCCCTTGTGGAACCAGGCGTCGCCGCGGTTGTTGTAGGCCAGCGCGAAACCCGGATCGATGCGGATCGCCTCGTCGTAATCGGCCAGCGCATGATCGAGCTCGCGCTTGAAGGCATAGACACGGCCGCGGTTGCTATAGGCGCAGGCATAGGCGGGATCGAGCCGGATCGCTTCGTTGAGGTCGGACATGGCGGACTCCAAATCGCGCTTTTCGGTCAGGCCGTAGCCGCGGTTGCAATAGGCGGCGGCGAGTTTCTTGCCGGTCTCCGCCATGGAGTCGATCACGGCGCTGCAGGCCGTCACCCGGTCATTAGGGGCGGTGGCCGGGCCGATGCAGGTCTGCCAGTTCGGGTCGCCTTCGGCGGACGCAACAGGCGGTTGCGCGATCATCACGGCGGTACCCAGCAGCGTCGCGGTCAGGCAGGTCAAACGGCGCATTGATCCAATCCGGTGAGTTCCCCATTTTGTCGCCGGTTTGCGTCGCCGGGTTCACGCGCTTACATCAACAGCGTGAATCGTTTGAACGCTCTATTCGGGAAACCGCCCATGGCCGCCGTCCGCGACAACAAGGCTCAAAACCGCTTCGAACTCGACGTCGAGGGCGAGGTGGCGTTCGCGAATTACCGCCTGACGCCCTCCGCCGTCATCATCACCCATACCGAGACACCGCGGACGTTGCGCGGCCGGGGTGTTGCGTCCGAACTGGTCAAGGGTGCGCTGGAGCTGATCCGTGCGGACGGGCGGAAGGTCGTGGCGGGCTGCTCATTCGTCGTGGACTACCTGGCGAAGCATCCCGAAGCTGCGGATTTGACGGCGTAACCGAATCCAGTTCCTCCGGGGCGCAGTCTTCGTTCGGCTCGGTGTCCGAGAGATCCTTGACCGATATTCCGAGCGCTGCGGAAAGCTCGCTAGCGAGATCCATCGCTTCCTTGTGCGTGTCGAAGAACGCGACCGTGGTCGATTGGTGATCCCTGGCGCGCCGCATGTTGACGTTGAAGACGTCGTGGTCCGGACCGGTGGTGTTCTCCCGCTGGCAATCCTCCCAGGTGATCGTGATCAGCGAAACATGCGACAGGTCGAAGCTTTTGGGGATGCTGAACAGCTGGAAATCGTAGAACTTCGTCACCTTGCCCTGCGCCTTGTCGATCACCAGCGTGTTTCGGATCAGAAATCCCATCAGGCCCGGCACGCCGACGGCGAGGCCGAGGACGACGCAAACGATCTGGCCGGCCAGCAATTCGCTCTCTTTCACGCCGGCGATCACATCGCCGATCGACAGAAAGAAATTGCGGAAAAGGTAGCCCGCGCCGAACAGCAACGGCAGCATGAACAGTCGCGAAAGCCACGGAATCGGCTGCCGGAAGGTGAGACGGTCGCCGGAACGTTCGATGCAGGTTGGCAAGACTGGATCCTCGGGGATGTCGATTTCTTGCGAGGCAACCGCGGGCAATGGCTGGCTTCAGGCATCGGCCGCGTTGCCGCGCTAAGTCCCCTTGGTCGCCGCTTGCGGCGCGCAGGTTCACAAGCCGCTGAACGTCCTCACACGATCCGGATCGACATGTCAGGCAAGCCTTCCAGCTTGCACAGCAGCACGTCGCCCTTGACCACCGGGCCGACATTTTCCGGGGTACCGGAATAGATGATGTCGCCGGCCTTCAGCTCAAAGGCCTCCGACAATTTGGCAATTTGTTCGGCGACGCTCCAGATCATGTTCTGCAGGTCCGAGCTCTGCTTGACCGTGCCGTTGATCGCAAGCGAGATCGCGCCCTTGGCAAAGTGGCCGATCTTCGACGCCGGGTGAATCGGTCCGATCACGGCGGCGTGGTCAAAGCTCTTGCCGATTTCCCACGGCTTCTTTTCCGCCGCCATGCCGTTCTGCAGGTCGCGCCGTGTCATATCGAGGCCGAGCGCGTAGCCGTAGACGTGTTCGAGCGCCTTGTCGGCCGGAATGTTGGCGCCGCCTGATTTCAACGCCGCCACCAATTCGACCTCATGGTGATAGTTCTTGGTCAGCGACGGATAGGTGTGATCGGCGACGGTGCCTATCGCCACGTTCTGGATCGCATCGGTCGGCTTCTGGAAGAAGAACGGTGGCTCGCGGGTCGGGTCGGAGCCGCGCTCGATCGCATACGCGGCGTAATTGCGTCCGATGCAATAGATCCGGCGGACCTGAAATACCTCGGCCTCGCCGACGATCGGAATCGTCGTCGCCGGCACGGCAAATATCGGCTTCGGACCGGCCTGCGCTTCGGCCATACCGCCTTGCATGGCGCTACCCGCCAACGCCAGCGCGCCAGTTGCCAGAATAGTCCTGCGATCGATGTCGGTCATGAGCGTTCCCCTTGTTCTCAGAGTCCTTTTTGCTGGTGCCGTGTCTACAGCCTTTTCGGAGTGAAGTGGATACCACCTTTGCAATATTGCATTGCAATGAACCCGCGCCTCAACGCGGGCGACCAACGGCCATCAGCACCGCAGAGGTGCCCTCACCTGCCTCAAAGGAAAGTCCATGTTGATCGCCTCTATCATCGACCTCATCCGGCGGTATTCACGCTATCGTACCCAGCTCGAGAGCATCAGTCAGCTCGACGAGCGAACCCTGCGCGACATCGGCCTCAGCCGTGGCGAACTCGTCACCGCCGCGTGGAGGTACACCGCGCGCCGGCAGTAACCGTAAAGGTCGACGATCGCACGCCAACAAAAAAGGCCCGCGTCACCGCGGGCCTTTTGATTCGTGAACCGAACAATGCGTCAGTGCTTGATTTCCGGCGGCAGCTTGCCGCCGTTCGCCGCCAGCTTGGTCATCACCTGCTTGTGCAGCCAGATGTTCATGCTGGCCGAGTCGTTGCTGTCGCCGGTGTAGCCGAGCTCCTTGGCGAGCTCCTTGCGCGCGGCAAAGCTCGAGTCGATGTCGAGCGCCTTCATCAGATCGACGATCGAGGTCCGCCACTCCAGCTTCTCGCCCTTGGCAGCCACCGCCTTGTCCAGGATTGGTGCGACGTCGACGGTTGCCGCCGGGGCAGCTCCGGGGGCCGCGGAGCCGCCAGCCGGCGCAGCTCCGCCGCTCGCAGGCGCAGCATCTGCGTTGGTGCCAAAGATCGCGCTCATGATTTTTCCGAAAATACTCATCGTTCGCTCCCAATAAACTTGAAGATGGGGTGGAGGTCTCTAGGGCTCTTTCAACCGGCAGCACCTCGCCGGTATCGCAGACGAGTTTACCGGGGCCGGCTCGGCTTGCCAATGCAACATTCACCGAAGCGTGAGTACGCTTGCCCCTCTTTGGGAGTACGTTGTTCCTTCAGTTCGCGACATGGCCAGTTCCACACTCCTGTCTGCGCGTCTGGTCCGATCGTGATCATTTTTGGAAACGGCACGTTTGCGCCCGAGCAAGGCGCGAAATGCGTCCGCCAGAGGGAGACGACGACCATGGCCCCATACCAAGGCGCGCCAATTCAAGGCAGAGTCACATCTTTGACGCAGAGCGGACAAGATGCCGCAGCGGCACCAGCGATCCTAACCATCGGCTTCTCCGACCTGCGGCGGGCGCTCCAGCTCGGCTGGGAAGACTTCAAGGCTGTTCCAAGCCACGCCATCATCCTTTGCGTGATTTATCCCGTGCTCGGACTGGTGCTGGCGCGCACGGTGCTCGGCTACTCCGTGCTGCCGCTGCTGTTCCCACTCGCTGCCGGCTTTGCCCTGCTCGGCCCGTTCGCAGCACTCGGTCTCTACGAACTGAGCCGCCGCCGCGAGCAAGGCGAGCGAACACCCTCGGCGCTGGCTGCGCTCGACGTGCTGCGTTCGCCCTCCTTCGGCGCCATGCTCGGGCTTGGCGTTCTGCTGCTGGCGCTGTTCGTCACCTGGGTGGCGACCGCGCAGGCGATCTATATCGCAGCCTTCGGCTATGAAGGCGCGACCGGTATTTCCGATTTCGCGACGCGCGTGCTGACCACGCCGCAAGGCTGGTGGCTGATCGTGGTCGGCTGTGGCGTCGGGTTCCTGTTCGCTCTCGTCGCACTTTGCGTCAGCGTGGTGTCATTCCCGCTGATGCTCGACCGTCACGCCGGCGCCGGCGAGGCGATGGTCACGTCACTGCGCGCGGTCGCACGCAATCCGGTGCCGATGGCGGCCTGGGGCTTGATCGTCGCCGTGCTGCTGGTGGCGGGAACGCTGCCGTTCTTCCTTGGCCTTGCCGTCGTGATTCCGCTGCTCGGGCACGCCACCTGGCATCTCTACCGGGCAACGATCGAGGCCGAACTGAACCCGCAGCCCCTGCCCCCGCGGCAACCGCGTGAGCGCCGTCCCGCAGCCGATTTCCCGGCCAACCTGTTTCCGTGGCGGCGCAAGGACAGCTAACCACGCCACAGCTTTCCCGACCCAAACCGCCGATCGATGAATGACCGGCGGTTTGGCGCGCGGCTCTTCTCCTGCCCAGCAATTAGGCGACACAATGAAGGTGCATGCGTAACGTCCATGCGAATGCGAAAGCCATGTTTTGGCCGCGGTTGCCCCAAACATTCGGTATGGTTTCCGGATTGGTGTCGACGTTGAGTCGATCTTGGAGCGAACGACTGCATGATCTCTGGATTTTGGACTTCTCGCCGTTGCCAGCGCGCCTTGGCGCTGGCCGCACTTATCCTGACATCGGCCGCGCCTGCGATTGCTGCGCCTTGTGGAACCGGCACGTTCGAAGCGTGGCTGGACGACTTCAAGAAGGAAGCCGTGTCGAAAGGGATTTCGGCAGCGGCGATCCAGGCCGGCCTGACCGGCGTAGCGCTCGACAAGAGCGTGCTGACCCGCGATCAATCGCAAAAGGTGTTCAGCCAGACCTTTGAAGAGTTTTCCGGCCGCATGGTCCCGCCCCGCATGGGACGCGGCTCCAACATGCTCAAGCAATACGGCTCGGTGCTGTCCCGGATCGAACAGACCTACGGCGTCCCCGGTGAAGTGATCGTCGCGATCTGGGGCCTGGAAACCGATTTCGGCGTCAACATCGGCAAATTCCCGACCATGCGCTCGCTGGCAACGCTGGCCTATGATTGCCGGCGCACCGACATGTTCAAGGCCGAGTTGATGGACGCGTTACGCATCATCGAGAAGGGCGACATCGCTCCGCAGGAAATGCGCGGCGCATGGGCCGGCGAAATCGGCCAGACCCAGTTCATGCCGTCGTCTTACGTCAAATTCGCGGTGGATTTTGACGGCAACGGCCGCCGCGATCTGCTGCGCAGCGTGCCGGATGTACTGGCCTCGACCGCGAACTTTCTCTCCAGCTATGGCTGGCAGAAGGGCAAGGACTGGCAGCCCGGCAGCCCCAATTTCGCAGTGCTCCAGCAATGGAACAAGAGCGAGGTCTATGCAAAGACCGTCGGCTATTTCGCCACCCAGCTCGCGCGCGCGCCTTAGGCTGATGCGCAAAGAAAATTAAAAGCAAAAGTTCAAAGGGCTGATCGCACGCGACCGGCCCCTCACGTGAGAACTGCGAACTTACTTCGCCATACCCGCGTGCATTGCCTTGCCGAGGTGCATGCCGCAGGCACCCATCTTGCCGTTGAGCATGGAATCCTGCGCCATCGCCATTTCCTTCTGGGCCATGATCTTGCCTTCACCACCAGAACGACCAAGAGACCAATTTATTCAGCTACAAAGAATGATCTAATGTTCACTTTATTGTCAAGAACCGCATGCGAATCACGCATAAGGAAGTTCCAAGAATCAGGCCCCAAGGAGACATTTTAAGTCGCCGCAGGCCCTCGAACCCTGATCCTTTGTTCCCTGATCACCATCTAGCGAGCAATCAGAGTTCATCCTATATAAATGCAATACCGCTATAATACGGGCATATTCACTTGCATCGGAGAGCTGGCGCGTCGTATTGGCCGACAGATCATGCAGCCATGCCGAAAGGTTAAGCGCATCTTACCGTTGCTATGCGTTTTGAGATTAGCTGCACCGCAACATCGGAACTTCTGCAATGCGGTATGCTGATCTATATTCATTTCAACGATGAAGCTTCCACCAAGAGCTGAATCGAAACTGCAAGGAGACTACCATGCTTCTCTCGCTCATCCGTATGGTTCAGGCGTTCCGGGACTATCAGCGCAATGTCAGCGAACTGTCCCAGCTCAGCGATCGCGAACTGGCCGATATCGGCCTTGATCGCTCGGACATTCCGCGCGTTGCAGCCGGTACCTATAACGGCTGAATCGGCTGATTGCCCCCCGGTCGACTGCCATGACGAACGGATAACGCCCGCCTTGCTGCGGGCGTTGTCGTATCCGACGGCGCCCGCGCTTGAAAACGCGGGCAAGGCGTCGCCCACAGGTGCGCTGGCCGCAAAAACGCGCTAACCCTGCGCCCATGATTTCCAACACTCCCCAGACTGATACCGTCCATGTCGTTGGCGGCGGCCTCGCCGGTTCGGAAGCCGCCTGGCAGATCGCCAATGCAGGCACCCGCGTGGTCCTGCACGAGATGCGCCCGCTTCGAATGACCGAGGCGCACCAGACCGAGAACCTCGCCGAACTGGTCTGCTCCAACTCGTTCCGCTCCGACGATGCCGCCAACAACGCCGTAGGCCTGCTGCACGCCGAGATGCGGCGGCTGGGCTCGCTGATCATGCGCTCCGCCGACGCCAACCAGGTGCCCGCCGGCGGCGCGCTGGCGGTCGACCGCGACGGCTTTTCGGCCGCCGTTACCAGAGCGCTGCACGACCATCCCCTGATCGAGATCGACCGCGCCGAAATCGCCGGTCTGCCGCCCGCCGAATGGGCCAACGTCATCGTCGCGACCGGGCCTCTCACCTCGGCGCCGCTGGCAGACGCCATTCGCGAACTGACCGACGAGAACGCGCTGGCGTTCTTCGATGCCATCGCGCCGATCGTGCACAAGGATTCCATCGACATGTCGGCGGCGTGGTTTCAGTCGCGCTACGACAAGGTCGGGCCCGGCGGTACCGGCGCCGATTACATCAACTGCCCGATGAACAAGGAGCAGTACGAGGCCTTCGTCGCAGCGCTCATCGAGGGCGAGAAGGTCGACTTCAAGGATTGGGAGACCAGCACGCCCTATTTCGACGGCTGTCTGCCGGTCGAGGTGATGGCCGAACGCGGTCCCGAGACGCTGCGGCACGGGCCGATGAAGCCGGTCGGGCTGACCAACCCGCACAATCCGACGGTGAAGGCCTATGCCATTGTCCAGCTGCGGCAGGACAACAAGCTCGGCACGCTCTACAACATGGTCGGCTTCCAGACCAAGCTGAAGCATGGCGCACAGCAGCGCGTGTTCCGCACCATTCCCGGGCTCGAAGGCGCCGAATTCGCCCGGCTCGGCGGCCTGCACCGCAACACCTTCCTGAACTCGCCAAAGCTGCTGGACGGCCAGTTGCGGCTGCGCGCGCAGCCGCGGCTGCGTTTCGCCGGCCAGATGACCGGCTGCGAGGGCTATGTGGAATCCGCCAGCATCGGATTGATCGCCGGCCTCTATGCGGCGGCAGACGCCCGCGCGCAGTCGCTGGCGCCGCCGCCAGTGACCACGGCGCTGGGATCGCTGCTCGGCCACATCACCGGCGGCCACATCGAGGCCGGCGAGACGCTCGAGCCCGGCACCCGCTCGTTCCAGCCGATGAACATCAATTTCGGCCTATTCCCGCCGCTGGCGGTCGCGCCGACCAAGAAGCCCGACGGCACGCGGCTGCGCGGCAACGAGAAGACGGTCGCCAAGAAGCAGGCGATGAGCGCCCGGGCGCTGGCCGATCTCGACCGCTGGATCGCCGATCATCTGCGCGTAGCGGCGGCGGCGTAGCATCATGGCCTTGCGAGGGGATGACGCCGCGGTTTTGTCGGCGCGGTGGACCGAAGGCGTGCTGCTGAAGCGCGACGTGTTTTCGACGGTCGAGCGCGGCCGTTTTCGCGACGAGACGAGCGAAGTCGATGCGGTGCTGCGCCGGCTCGACCAGGTGCCGGTATGGTCGTATCCGCTGGCCCGCCATCTGTTTGCCCGCGAGCGCCGCGCTTTGGCGCTGGCGCGGGAGCTCAATGTCGGCCCGAAACTGTTGTGGGCCGGTCGGCAGGCGCTGGTGCGCGGTTTCATCGACGGGGTCGCGCTACATCTCGCCAAGCCGCATGGCGACCTCGGCTATTTCCGCTCCGCCAAGCTCGCGTTGCGAAAACTGCACCGCGCCGGCATCTGCCACAACGACCTCGCCAAGGAACAAAACTGGCTGCGCGGCAGCGACGGCAAAGCCTATCTCACCGACTTCCAGTTGGCCGCCTGTTTCAAGAATCGCAGCCGGCTGTTCCGGATCATGGCCTATGAAGACCTGCGGCATCTGTTGAAGCACAAGCGCAGCTACGCTGCGGCCGCGCTGACGCCGATGGAGCGCAAGATCCTGGCGCGAAAATCCGTTGTCGCCAGCGTCTGGCTGATGACCGGCAAGAAGGTCTACCAGGCCATCACACGCGGGCTGTTCAACTTCACCGACCGCGAAGGCGGCGGGAGGCGGCTGGTCAATGACGCGCCGGTCTTGATTGATTTGATCAGGAAAAACCCTGACGTTCGCGATACCGCGATCGTCGCCTTCGCCGACCGCCGCGTCGGCGTCGGGCTCTATGCGTTTGTCGAGGCCGAAAACGTCGCGCTGGAAAAGCAACTGCGCAGCGAACTTGCGTCGGCCAAGGGCGTCAAGCCGCCAGAGCATATCCAGGTGGTGCATGCGCTGCCGCGCGACAGCTTTGGCAAACCGCGCACCGAGATCCTGCAACTGGTCGCAATGAACCAGGTCGACCTGATCGAGCCGATGATGACCAGCGACGCCGACCGGGCGTTTCTGAAGGAGATTCTGGAGCAGCGCAAAAATCTGCGGGATCGGTTTAACTTCGAGTCAGCCGACATGGATCGGGCGTCGCGCTAGTCTCGTGTCCCGGGCGCGATGGGCATTCCTAACCGCCGAACTCCGATGACCGCGATGCGCGCCACAGCGTCCACAGCGTCCGCAGCCGCGATGTGGCCCGCGGCACGAAGGGGTCGCTGTCCGCGCGCGACAACCGATTCAGGTCACGACGAACCAGCGCCAGCGGCAGGAATACCGGCCGGACCTCGCGCGGCACACCGGCAAGCAGTTCGAATGCAGTGGTGAGATGCGCCTGCGCCTCGCCGACCAATTGATCGATTGCCGCTCGCGTGTTCACCGTCTGCTTGCCGGCATAGACTTCTTCCATGCCGCTGCCGTGCTGCTGCAACACCTGCAGCGGCACGAATAGTTGCCGCCTGAAGGCATCGAGCGGCAGCGCCGCGATCACCTGCACGATGCCCTGGGCGAGGCCGGCATGGCGCGCAAGGTGGTCGATCGCCTCCGACGGCCGTGCCACGATCTGCGCGGCCAGCGAGAACAGCGCCGACGAGGTTTCGGTGACGTAGCCTTCGAGCGCCGCCATCGACGGCATCGGGTCGTTGTAGAGATCGAACTGGTGCTCATCGATCAGGCGCGACAGCGGCTCGACCGGCAGGCGGAAATCGCGGATCGCGAGCAACAATTCGGCCGCGACCGGATTGCCCTCGATGCCGCCATGGCTGGCCCCCTCCAGCATGTCGGTCCACCATTGCAGCCGCATCTCGCCCGGCAAGGGCTGGCTGACCAGCTCGCGCACCCGCGAAATCTCGGCGTTGAAGGCGTAGACCGCGAGCAGCGCGCGGCGCGGGATCGCCGGCACGAACAGCGTCGCGGCATAGCGCGCGAAATCGTGGCTGCGCACCAGATCGGCGCAAAGCGCGGCGGCGCCGATCGGCGTTTCCGTCGCACTCATGGTACCGCGATCAGCGCCGCCGCGACCCGCCGGCGCTCGCCCAGCATGATGTTGAAGGTACGGATCGCCGGACCGGTCTGCATCGGGTCCAGCACCACGCGCACGGCGCGCAGCGCCTCGCGCAGGCCCCGTGGTGGCACCCAGACGTCGGTGCCGGTGCCCACGATCAGGGTATCGATGGCATTGGCGGCCTTGAAGACGCGACTCAGCGTATATTCGTCGATCTCTTCAGGCTTCGTCACCGGCCAAGCCCAGATCCCGTCCGGCAGGCACAACAGCGAGCCGCGATGCGACATGGTGTCGAAGGCAAAGCCGCCCTTGCCATAGGCCTCGATCGGCGCCGGTCTCGGAAGATGCGGTACGTCCGAGGAGTCACTCGTTTTATTGGGCATGATCTCGTCCGAAAACCGGTTCCCACCCTCGGGTCAAGCCCGAGGGCATGCTTTTCGGATCATACTCTACTTCTTCGACGACGTGTCCGGCCCGTCGCGGTTGGCGCCGACGCCGAGATAGATCAGGATCGGCGCCGCGATGAAGATCGAGGTGTAGGTGCCGACCAGCACCACGCCGAACATCATCACGGCGGTGAAGCTGTGGATGGCGTGGCCGCCAAACAGCAGCAGCGCCAGCAACGCCAGCGTCACCGTGACGTGGGTGATGATCGAGCGCGACAGCGTCGAATTGATGGATTCGTTCAGCAGTTGCGGCATCGGCATTTTCTTGTAGCGCCGCAGCATTTCCCGGATCCGGTCGTAGATCACGACGGTGTCGTTCAGGGAGTAGCCGAGGATCGTCAGCAGCGCCGCGATGCTGGTGAGGTCGAAATCAACCTGGGAAATCGACATGAAGCCGATCGTCAGCACGATGTCGTGGACGTTGGCGATCATGGCGCCGAGCGCAAACTGCCACTCGAACCGGAACCAGAGATAGAGCAGGATCGCGAAGATCGCCAGCATCAGGCCGAGCATGCCGTAGGCCAGCAACTCGCCGGAAACGCGCGGCCCCACCACCTCGACGCGGCGGTATTCGACGGCGTCGCCGAGCGCGCCGCGGACCTTCTGCACGGCGGCCTGCTGCGCGGCATCGCCGCCGGGCTGTTCGGCCACCCGGATCAGCACGTCGGCGGGACCGCCGAACTGCTGCAGCTGAACGTCGCCTAGCCCGAGATTGCCCAAGGTCGCGCGCATCGAGGCGATATCGGCCGAGCCGGATTTAGCCTGGACCTCCATGAGCGTGCCGCCCTTGAAGTCGATGCCGAAATTCAGCCCGTGGGTGAAGAACAGCGTGATCGCCAGGATCGACAGCAATGCCGAGATCGGAAAGCTGATGCGGCGAAAGCGCGTGAAATCGAAATGCGTGTCGTCGGGCACGATGCGCAACGAAGGCAGCCAGCCAAAGCAGCTGACGACCGTCAGCGCGGCAATCAGCACGCCGAGAGCGATGAGAACGAAATGTGTCAAGACCGGCTCCGCCTTCTCAAATCGGCACGGTCTTCGGCCGCTTCCAGCGCACCCAACCTGCAACGATCAGGCTGGTCAGCGTAAAGGCGGTGAATACCGTGGTGATGATGCCGATGCCGAGCGTCACGGCGAAGCCGCGCACAGGACCGGTACCGATGTAAAACAGCACCGCGGCGGCGATGAAGGTGGTGATGTTGGAATCGAGAATCGTCGACAACGCCCGCTTGAAGCCGGCATCGATCGCGGAAATCGCGGTACGTCCGCCACGCAGCTCTTCGCGGATACGCTCGTAGATCAGCACGTTGGAGTCCACCGCGATGCCGACGGTCAGCACGATGCCGGCGATGCCGGGCAGCGTCAGCGTGGCGTTGAGCAGCGACAGCACGCCGAAGATCATCGCGACGTTGATGGCCACGGCAATGTTGGCGAACACGCCGAACAGCCGGTAGGTCAGCAGCATGAACACGATCACCATGATCGAGCCGACGTAAGCTGCCAGTTCGCCCTTTTCGATCGAGTCCTGGCCGAGGCCGGGACCGACGGTGCGTTCTTCGATGATGCTCAGTGGCGCCGGCAGCGCGCCGGCACGCAACAGGATCGACAGGTCGTTGGCGGACTGCACGGTGAAGCTGCCGGAAATCTGACCCGAACCGCCGGTGATGGGCTCGCGGATCACGGGCGCCGAAATCACTTCATTGTCGAGCACGATGGCAAAGGGCTGCCCGACATTTTCCGTGGTCGCCTGCGCGAATTTGCGCGAGCCCGACGTGTTGAAGCGGAAGCTGACGATCGGCTCATTCGAGCGCTGGTCGAAGCCCGGCTGGGCGTCGGTGAGGTCGCCGCCGGAAACCAGCACCTGCTTCTTGATGACGTAGGGGATCTTTGGCGAGGTCGAACTCATCAGCACGTCAGAGTCCGACGGCACCCTGCCCTGTTGCGCCTGATCCGCCGGCACCGTGAGATCGACCATGCGGAAGTCGAGTTTTGCGGTCTTGCCGAGCAGTTCCTTCAACCGGGTCGGGTCCTGCAGGCCCGGCACCTGCACCAGAATGCGGTCGGTGCCCTGACGCTGGATCAGCGGCTCGACGGTGCCGAGTTCGTTGACACGGCGTTCGACGATCTGGATCGATTGCTCGACCGACTGGCGGATGCGTTCGGTGATCGCGGCCTGCGGCACGGTGAGGCGGATCAGCCCGCCGCCGGCATCGGAGATCTCGAGGCTGCGCTGGCCGCTGGAGCCGACCAGCCCGCCGAGCGGTTGCGACAACTCGCGCAGTTTGACGAGCGCGTTCGGCAGATCGGTGTCCTTGACGCGGACTTCGACCGCGTCGGCTTTCGCGGCAAGGCCGGTATAGCCGATCTTGGCGTCGCGCAGCGTGCGGCGAACGTCGTCGCGAACCTGCTCGAGCTTGTCCTTCTTGACCGAATTGGAATCGACTTCGAGCAGGATGTGCGAACCGCCCTGCAGATCGAGGCCGAGCACGAGATGGCGCTGCGCCCAGACCGGCCAGGTCTTGACCTGGGCCTCGGGAAAGAAGTTCGGAACGGCGCACAGGCAGACCACAAGCGCGGTCAGAACGATCGCCAGCGCCTTCCACCGCGTAAAATACAACATCGAGTTGACCCGTCAGATCCAGGAAAATACGCCGCGGCTCGCGGCGCGAAATACTCAGCTCGCGGACGTGTCGTCCTTGGCGTTCTCGGACTTTTCCTTGGCGGTCTCCGACTTTTCCTTGGCCGGCTCGCCCTTGGCGCGGACGCCCGAAATCATCTGCCGCATCTGCCGCACGCGGACGCCGTCCGAAATCTCGAATTCGATCTGGTCGTCATCGACCACCTTGGTCACCTTGCCGACCAGCCCGCCCGAGGTCACGACGGTGTCGCCGCGACGGATGTTTTTGACCAGTTCGGAATGGTCCTTCACCTTCTTCTGCTGTGGGCGCAAAATCAGGAAGTACATGATCACGAAGATCAGCGCGAACGGCAGCAGCGACATCAACATGCTGTTGGCATCGCCACCGGCTGCAGCCTGGGCGTACGCAGGAGTAATCAGCATTCGAACAATCCTCGTGAGACGGGAAAGAACCGGCCTCGCCTGGGCATCAAGGCCAGGGCAACGCGCCGATCCGGGTAAATTCGCGCGGACTATAGCGGCGGCGGCTCCAATTGCAACGTGGCCGGCCCCCTCATTTAGGGCGCTTGCGAGACCCGCCAAGGCCCGTTAAGGCTGCGCCGTCAGGAACCCGGAAAATGCCGAAAAAAGCCAAGAAAACAACGCCCCGCGCCGCCTCCAGGGCCGTGCTGCGGAAGCCCGCAAAAACCGCGACAAAACGTCCGGCAAAGCCCTCCGGCGACGCCACCGCCGAGCGGATCGTCAAGGCGCTGGAAGCCATCGCCAGCCACCTCGCAGCGGCCTCCCCGGCAGCCTCTGCCGCCGAGTCGTTCGGCGCCGCCGACGCCTTTGTCTGGCATCCGGACGGACGGCTGGCCCCGGTACCGCGCGTCAGCCGCGTCGACCTCGGTTTGCTCAAGGGGATCGACCGGATGCGCGACATCCTGATCGAGAACACCGAGCGCTTTGCCGACGGCCTGCCCGCCAACAACGCGCTGCTGTGGGGCGCGCGCGGCATGGGCAAGTCGTCGCTGGTCAAGGCCGCGCACGCCAACATCAACATCGACCGCAAGCCGGCCGACAAGCTCAAGCTGATCGAGATTCACCGCGAGGACATCGAGAGCCTGCCCGGCCTGATGGATCAGTTACGCAACTCCGCGTTCCATTTCATCGTGTTCTGCGACGACCTCTCCTTCGACGGCAACGACGCCTCCTACAAATCGCTGAAGGCGGTGCTGGAAGGCGGCATCGAAGGCCGGCCCGACAATGTCATCCTCTACGCCACCTCGAACCGCCGCCATCTGCTGGCGCGCGACATGATCGAGAACGAGCGCTCTACCGCGATCAATCCCGGCGAAGCGGTCGAAGAAAAGGTCTCGCTGTCCGATCGCTTCGGCCTGTGGCTCGGCTTCCACCGCTGCAGCCAGGATGAGTATCTCGCGATGGTGCACGGCTATTGCGCGCATTTCGGCATCAAGATGGACGACGCGGAACTGGAGCGCGAGGCGCTGGAATGGTCGACGACGCGCGGTTCTCGCTCAGGCCGCGTCGCCTGGCAGTTCACGCAGGAACTGGCGGGACGGTTGGGTGTGAGGCTGACGGGGACGTAAGCGGCTCCGTCTCGCATCCATGATGTAGCTCGCTGACGGGGCATTGTCGCCTGTCCGCGAGCCCGGCTAATATGCCGCGCATGCCGCTCGCCATCACACTCCGCTTCGACCCCACCAGCACCGCCATGATCGAGCCGATGTGGCGCAAGCTCGCAGCAGATGGAATCGATTCCGACCGCGATCAACTCGGCTATGCGGCGCACATCACCCTTGCGGTCTACCCGGACGACGTGCCGGTCCAGAGATTGAGCACCGCGATCGAGCATACGGTCCGGGACTGGGAAGCCCTTACGTCAACTTGACTGCATTGGGTGTTTTTCCCCAAGCTAACGTTCTATGGGCCGTCCCCATCGTGACGCCCGAGCTGCTCGCCCGGCAACGAGCGATACAAGCTGCACTTCCTGATCTTGAGCCGCATGTACACTATCGAGCCGGGATGTGGGTACCCCACGTCACGCTTTCAGGTTTTTTACCCGACCCGGGCCTCGCCCTGACCACACTGCTTTCAGTGTGGCAGCCTCTGACGGGCCTCCTCGACCAAGTCGATTTGCTGCGCTTCCGGCCTGTAGACGTGTTGCAGAGCTTCGCCTGCCGTCGGGGTGCTTCGTAATCGCAACCCGGCTCAATGCGCAGCCGGGCTTGGATTAGCCTGCCTCACGCCCCGTTGAGGAATTGAAGCGGGTCAACCGGGGAAGATCCTTTGCGTATCTCGAAGTGGAGTTGCGGCGACCCCACCTCACCCGATTGACCCGATTTGGCAATGATCTGACCGCGCTTGATCGGGTCGCCGCGCTTCACCATCAGTTCACTCGCATGGGCATATGCGGTGACGTAACCGTTGGAGTGCCGAACCAGAACCAGATTGCCGTAACCCTTCAGCTCGTTGCCCGAATAGGCCACGACGCCGTCTTCCGCCGCCTTCACCGGCGTGCCTTCCGGCACCGCCAGATTGATCCCGTCATTGGATTTGCCGTTGGTCTTGGCACCGTAGCTGGTGATCACCTTGCCGCGCACCGGCCAGCGGAAGGTCGGCAGCGCGCCGGTGGCTTCGCTCGGCTTGACGGCGGCCGCTTCGACGACCGGTTTTTCTTCGGCAGCGACATTGGTGGTCGCCTGCGCCAGACGAGCGCTTTGCGGCTGCACGACGGCGGCCATCTTGGTAGCGGGAGCAGCAACGGTCGTGACCGGCTGAACCGGCGCGGCGGCGACGACCGGCTGCATGACCGGAGCAACCGGAGCGGCAGCGGCGGACTTTGCGCCGGGCACGGTCAGCTTCATGCCGAGGCTGAGCCTGGCCGAGGTGTCGAGATTATTGGCGCGCGCAAGCTCCGCCACCGGAACATGGTTGCGACGCGCAATGCTCATCAGGGTATCGCCGCGATTGACGATATGAACGCTTGACGGCGCGGCGGCCACGGCAACGGGTCTGCTGACCGGTGGCGCGAGGACGGGGGTCGATGCCGGCGCGACAACGGCTGCGGTCTGGCGCGGAATGATCAGTTGCTGCCCCGGGGAGAGCGCGCGCGGGCCTTTGTAGCCGTTGGCCTGCAGGATCGCCGCGCTCGAAACGTTGTAGCGCCTGGAAATGATATCGAGCGTGTCGCTGGTCCCGACAATGATCGTGGTGCCGCTTGCCGCGGGCGAACGGGCCGCCGCAACCGAACGCGGCGCCACCGTGCCGGTGGTCTCCAGATGCGGGTGGGCCGGCGGCGGGGCGTAGGACGACAGCCCGCGCCCTCCTCCCGACACGCCATTCGAGGCGGCCGGATAGGAGTGCGGCGTTGCGACCGCGGGCGGCGGCAGCGCTTGCGACTGGTACTGCTGTTGATGCTGGTTCTGGTTTTGCGGCCGCGAATATTGCGGCAGCTCGCGGCGCTCGACGGCGGGCGTCGGCACCGAACCGGTGGCCTGGGGCTCGGAGGCAAAGGGATTGGAATAATTCTGGGAAAGTCGCGTCGACATATCGGCGCTGCAGCCGGAAAAGCCAACCGACATCAGCGTCAGTACCGCTAATTGCGGTACGCGACGCGAGCGAAGTAACTCGGCGACACGGGACATGGTTACTCACTGGTACGCAACAAAATACTCTTTTGAGTAAACACGTCCCGAGTAAACAAGCGCTTAACCCTGGAATCAGGGCTCGATAAGGTATTGGCGGGAACCGGCAATCCGGGATTCTAAAGCTCGCGTGCAATTCCCGGCAGCGCCGGCACGAACCGTACTTCTACCAACTCCTTGCGGTCGAAGCCGCTGTCGGTCCTGGTGATACGAACCAGCGTCTGGGTCCCCTGATGCGACCCGACCGGCGCGATCAGAATGCCGCAGGGCTCAAGCCGCGCCAAGAGATTGTCGGGAATTTTCTCCATCGCCGCGGTCACGATGATGCGGTCGAAATCGCCGGCCCCGGGCGGAATGTCAAAACCGTCACCGAACGCCACCTCGATATTGTGATAGCCGAGCTTTTCCAGCCGGGCGCGCGCGCTGTCAGCCAGCGTCCGGTAGCGCTCGATGCTGAAGACATGGCCGCACAGCCGCGACAGCACCGCGGCCTGGTAGCCGGAGCCGGTGCCGATCTCGAGCACCTTGTGGCTCTTTTGCAGCTGCAACTGCTCGGTCATGTAGGCGACCACAAAGGGCTGGCTGATGGTCTGCCCGCAGGCGATGCCAAGCGCGCTGTCCCGGTAGGCCTGGCCGCGATCGGCCATCGTGACGAACGCCTCGCGCGGCACCTCTTCCATGGCGCGCAGCACGGCCTGATTGCTGATCCCGCGCCGCCGCAGGTTGAGCTGAAACATCATCTTTTCGGGCGGTTCTTGCGACATTGCAGTCTCTTGGCGGTCTCGTGGCGGACCAGACCCGCCAATCCTGTGCTTCGGCCATACCGAGATGTACCAGAGCCTGATCGGTTCTGGCTGAATCAGAGCCGATCAGGCTCTGGCCTTTTGTTTTGACTCGTTTTCTTTACGTGAACCGGTACCCACTTCACTCGAAAACCTGCCACGGCGACGGATTTAAGAACAATTCCCTGAAGAATCCGGTTCCCACCGCGGGAACCCTAACCCCGCCCGGGGCGTTGGAGTACCGGAAAATCGCTTGACTGCCTCTTCCGGCAGCCTAAGGCCGGCGTTGCACCGGGGGGTGTTTTTTGCGAACCTTGACGCTCGGAAGGGCAAGGATTCCATCATGATGGCGACGCGGCCTGTGGGCTGTTCTGTTTTTCTCGTCGAGGACGAGGTCATGATTCGGATGATGGTGGCCGACATGCTCGAAGAGCTGGGCTACCGCATTGCCGCCGAGGCCGGCGAAATCGGTGAGGCGCTCAAGCTGGTGCAATCGACCGATTTCGACCTCGCCATCCTCGACGTCAACGTCAACGGCAAGGTGATCACGCCAGTGGCCGAACTGATCAGGGCGAAAGGCCGCCCGTTCATTTTCGCAACCGGCTACGGTTCGTCCGGCTTGCCCGAGGAATACCGCGACCGCCCCGCGTTGCAGAAGCCGTTCCAGCTGGAAACGCTGGCCCAGGTCATCGACAGCACGCTGAAGAGCGCGGCGGTTTAGAACAACCGCCTCCTCGGCACCTGACAATGCCGGTGGCGTCGGCTTAAGATACCCTCATGTCCCGCACCGAAAGACTGCTCGATCTGATCCAGACGCTGCGGCGGCACCGCCGGCCCGTGAGCGGCGCGCAGCTCGCCGGCGAACTCGCGGTTTCGCTACGCACCATCTATCGCGACATTCAGACATTGATTGCCCAAGGTGCGCCAATCGAAGGCGAGGCCGGGATCGGATATGTGCTGCGGCCGGGGTTTACGCTGCCGCCGCTAATGTTCTCCAATGATGAGATCGCAGCGATCGCCCTCGGTTCAGGCCTTGTCGCGCGGTCAGCCGATCCCACCCTGGCAGAGGCTGCGCGCAACGCGCTGGCAAAAATCCAGGCGGTATTGCCCGCAGACCGGGGCGACGAAGCCGGAGCATCAGGTCTGCTCGCGGGAGGAATCAAATCCGCAGCAGTGGATCGGGTAGATCTGGCACCAATCCGAAGCGCCATCCGCGCCGAGCAAAAGATCTGGATCGCCTACGAGGACGAAAGCGGCGTTAGAACCGAGCGCAGGATATGGCCGATTTCGCTGACGTTCTGCGCCCGCGTGCGTTTGCTAGCCGGGTGGTGCGAGCTTCGTGCGAGCTACCGCGAGTTCCGGACCGACCGTATATCCGCGTTCGTGGAAGTCGGCGAGAGATACCCGAGACGACGGCACGCGCTGTTCAAAGAGTGGCGAGAGATCGCGGGCCTGCCCGAAGTCGCCTGAGCCATCACTACTGACAGAATCTGTCGGTCCCATGCCCTAGGGACACCCCTCGTGCGGCCGTCACGGTTGCACCCGGGAGCGCAACATGCCGACAATATCTGACACCCAAGATCTGACATTCACCGATGCCGAAGCCGTGCTCGAACACGCCCAACGGCTGATGAGCGCTGGCGATATTCCCGAAATCATGAAGACCTTCACCGAGGACGTCGTGGTCAGGTTTGCCGACTTCCCGGAAACCCGCGGTCGGCCTGCGCTGGAGGCGTTCTTGAAGGCGCGATTCGCGCGACAAAAAAACTATCGGCTGCAGAAGCAACTGCGCGCGGTCTCACGCAACGTGATCGTCTGCTACTGGGACGGCGAATGGGACGACGGACAGGATGGACGGCAGATGCAAGGCCGCGGCATCGAACTCCTGACCATGCGGGGCGCCGAAATCGCCAGATGGGACGCAACGTTCAACGTCTGGCAGAAAGGCGACGCGCCTTCATTGCCCATCGTTTAGAGCAAACCGCCCTATTTCAACGTCGTCGTCAGCGCTTCCGAAAATGCCTCGTCGGTGCGATCGAGCCGCAGCGGCGTCACTGAAACATAGCGCGCCACCAATGCTGCGAGGTCGGTACCTTCGGCCGGCACTTCCATCGCCGCCGCGCGTTCAAAGCCGAGCCAGAAATACGGATTGCCGCGGCCGTCATGGCGTTTGTCGACCTTGAGAAAGCCAACATTGCGCTTGCCCTGCCGCGTCACGCGGACGCCCTTGACCAGGTCCGGCGTGCAGGCCGGAAAATTGACGTTGATCACGGTGTTCTTCGGCACGCCGGCGGCGATCACCTTGCGCAGGATGTCAGGACCGAACTTCAGCGCGGTGTCCCACAACGGCGCGTGACGGGTCTCGATGGAAAATTCCTGGCTCAGCGCAAACGACGGAAATCCCAGAATGGTGCCTTCGAGCGCGCCGGCGATGGTGCCGGAATAGACCACGTCCTCGGCGACGTTGCGGCCCTTGTTGACGCCGGACAGCACCAGATCGGGGCCCTTCTCGCCGAGGATGTGGCGCGCGCCCATGATGACGCAATCGGTCGGCGTGCCCCGCACCGCGAAGTGGCGCGGACCTACCTCGCGCAGTCGCAGCGGATCGTTCAGCGACAGCGAATGCGAAACGCCGGACTGGTCGAGCTCCGGCGCCACGATCCAGACGTCGTCGGACAGCGCGCGCGCAATCTCTTCGACCACCTTCAGGCCGGGGGCATGGATGCCGTCGTCATTGGTGCAGAGAATTCGCATCCGCAAAGTGCCTTCTGGTTCGAGCTAATACCGGCTTGCCGCAAGACGCCGCTCCATCGGCGGTCTTATCCGGCTATCGCCGTCGAGGCAAACCGGGCGATTTCGTCATATTGGGCGCTTTGCGACCACGCGCCAGGGGCGAACGAACCTCGCATGGCCTTCGTAGCGCATCTGAAACAGCGACGGCGCGCGCGGCGGCTTAACGGCAACGGGCTTTTCGAGAGCCGGCGCGGGCTTCGGCGGTTCGCGCGTTACGACCGGCGGAGGTAATGAAGTGGCAACCGCGACAACCGCCGGAGGTGGCGCGACTTGCGGGGCCGGCGTCACGCTAATGAGCGGTTCGGCCGGTCGGCGCCTGACGAGGTTCACCGTTACCGGCTTCGGGGCTTCGAGCTTGAAGGTCTTCGGCTTCGGCTCGATGGGCTTCGAGACCTGCGGCAGCGGCGCAGACGGTTCAATCACCGGTGCCGGCGCTGCTTGCCGAGGCGGCGTCACGGCAATTGGCGTTTCGACAGGCGCGCGCGTTGCAACCACCGACGCTACTGGCTTCGGGGTTTCGAGCTTGGCCGGTTCCGGCTTCGGCGCGATCGGCTTCACGACCGGCGGCAGTGGCGCAGTCGGCGTTAAGGTAGCCGGCGGTACAACGGGTGGACGCGTTGCGATCGCGGGCGCTTGCAACGCCGCCGCCGCGCGCGTCGGTTCGACAGGCGCGGGCTTTGTGGGTGCCGGCGCGACTGGCTTTGGCGTTTCGAGCCTGGGGGGCGCCGGCTTCGGCTCGATGGATTTCGCGACCGGCGGAAGCGGCGCGACCGGTTCAACCTGAGGTGCCGGAGCGACCTGTCGCGGCGGCGTTGCCGCACCTGACGGCTGCGGATATCGCGCCCGCGCGAGCCCGAGACCCTTGTCGAAGTCGGCGGTGTTCAGCCACTCCTTGGCGTGCACGCTTTCGATCAGAGCGTCATCCCACAGCCGGCCGACTTCAATATCGAAAAACCCCTGCAGCTTCTGGTCGATCAACTGCATGCCGTGGCCGGTGACAGCCCATTGCCTTCCGATCCAATGGATGTCGCGATGCAGCGGCATTTTTCTTGACTGCTATTTGTCGCGCTCGATGACCTTGAGCCCGCCCATATAGGACTGCAATACGGCGGGGACTGCAATCGAACCGTCTTCCTGCTGATAGGTTTCCATCACGGCGATCAGCGCGCGGCCGACCGCCGTGCCGGAGCCGTTCAAGGTGTGCACGAAGCGCGGCTTGCCGTCCGGCCCGCGCGAGCGCGCATCCATGCGCCGCGCCTGGAAATCGCCGCACACCGAACAGCTCGAGATTTCGCGGTAGGCGCCGCCCTCGCCCTGCCCAGGCATCCACACTTCGATGTCGTAGGTTTTCTGCGCCGAAAAACCCATATCGCCGGAACACAGCGTCATCACGCGATAATGCAGGTCCAGCCTTTTCAGTACCTCTTCGGCGCAGGACAGCATGCGCTCGTGCTCGTCGATGCTGGTCTCCGGCGTCGCGATCGAAACCAGTTCGACTTTTGTAAACTGGTGCTGCCGGATCATGCCTCGGGTGTCGCGCCCGGCAGCGCCCGCTTCGGCGCGGAAGCACGGCGTCAGCGCGGTGAGCCGCATCGGCAGTTCTTTTTCGTCCACGATGGATTCGCGGACGAGGTTGGTCAGCGACACCTCGGCGGTCGGAATCAGCCCGAGGCGTTCGGTCTGCAACCGTCCGTCGGGAGCAGCGAGCAAATCGCCCTTGATGGCCCAGAACTGATCGTCCTCAAACTTCGGTAATTGTCCGGTGCCGAACATCACCTCGTTGCGCACCAGCAGCGGCGGATTGATTTCGGTGTAGCCATGTTCGTTGGTGTGGAGATCGAGCATGAACTGCCCGATCGCGCGCTCCAATCGCGCGAGGCCCTTCTTCAGCACGACGAAGCGCGCGCCGCTGAGCTTCGCGGCGGCTTCGAAATCCATGTAGCCGAGCGCGCCGCCGAGATCGTCATGCGGCTTGGTCGCAAACGCGTAGTTGCGGATCTTGCCGTAGAGGTGACGCTGCACGTTGCCGTGCTCGTCGGTGCCTTCGGGGACCTCGTCGAGCGGCAGGTTTGGGATCGCGGCCAATTCCCTGGCGAGTTCGTCGTCGGCCGTCTTCGCCGCGAGTTCGAGATCCGGCATCGTGGTCTTGAGTTCGGCGACTTCGGCCATCAACTTGTCGGCGCGCGCGTTATCCTTGGCCTTCTTGGCCTCGCCGATCTCCTTCGAAGCCGCGTTGCGCCGCGCCTGCGCCTGCTCGGAGGCCAGGATCGCCGCACGGCGCCGTTCGTCGATCGCGAGCAGCGAGGCCGACAACGGCGACAGCCCGCGGCGCGCCAGTCCGGCGTCGAATGCAGCGGGATTGTCGCGGATCGATTTGATGTCGTGCATTGGTCATTTTCCCGTCACGGCTGGGCAGAAGCGCGAAGCGCGTCTTTACGCTCAAGTCCCGGCCATCCACGTCTTTGCTGCGTTAGACCAAGTCGTGGATGCCCGGGTCAAGCCCGGGCATGACGAATCATGGGCTGCACGTGTCTATGATAGGAAAAACGTGATCAGAACGCCCTATTCCGCCGCGTTGGCTTCCGGAGGCGAACTTTCCGGTGGCGGCGTTGTGGCGGCCTGGGCGGCGACCTTCTTTTCCACTATGCGGACGGCGATGATCGAGCCTTCGTACAAAAGCAGCAACGGGATCGCGAGCGAGGCCTGGCTCAGGACGTCAGGCGGCGTCAGCACAGCGGCAATGACGAAGGCGACGACGATGAAATAGCGGCGCTTTTCCTTGAGCTGCTTGGAGGTGATGATCCCGATCCGGCCCAGCAGCGTCAGGATCACCGGCAGCTGGAACGCGATGCCGAAGGCAAAAATCAGCGACATCGTCAGCGACAGGAATTCGCCGACCTTGGGCAGCAACTGGATCTGCGCGGTCTCCGGTCCACCCATCTGCTGCATGCCGAGCGAGAACCGCACCAGCATCGGCAGCACGATGAAATAGACCAGCATCGAACCCAGCACGAAGAAGAACGGCGTCGCAATCAGATAGGGCAGGAACGCGCCGCGTTCGTGCTTGTAGAGGCCGGGCGCCACGAACATGTAAATCTGCCCGGCGATGATCGGGAAGGAGATGAAGCCGGCACCGAACATCGCCAGCTTCAACTGCGTCAGGAAATATTCCAGCAGCGCCGTGTAGATGAATTTGGAGTTCTCAGGACCCGCGACCCAGACGAAGGGCCAGACCAGGACGTTGTAGATCTGCTTGGCGAAGAAGAAGCAGAAGATGAAGGCAATACCGAACGCCAACAGAGCCTTGATCAGCCGCGAGCGCAGCTCGATCAAATGATCCATCAATGGGGCCTTGCTGGCCTCGATGTCTTCGGCGCTCATGACGCTTTGGCGTCCTTTAGAACCTCAGTCGCCGGCGCGATGTCCTGCGGCGCGGCCGCAACTTCGCGGGTGATCGCGAGCGGCTCGGAGGCCGCTGCATGGGTCTCGGCCTCGACGAAGGTTTCCGGGGTCGGCGCGACAGGTGTGGTGGGCTCGACGGGTTCGCCGATTGCCGAGGCGATCTGCGCATCCACCGGCTCAGTGCTCAGTGCGGGTTTGTCGATATCGCCGATCTGCAAGGCGTCGCCGACGTCCTTTTGCAGCGAGGTCATGATGTTGTTGCTGGTGAAGCCGGTCGCGGCTTCCTTGATGTCGTCAAACCCCTTCTTGAGGTCGGCCATCTCGGCTTCGCGCATGGCTTCCTGGAACTGGCCCTGGAATTCGGACGCCATCTTGCGCGCCTTGCCCATCCATTGCCCGACCATGCGCAGCACACCCGGCAGCTCTTTCGGGCCGATGGCAATCAGCGCGACAACCGCGATGACGACCAGTTCACTCCACCCGATGTCGAACATGAATTCTTCCGCTCGCGCGATACGTCCGCGCCCCAAATGCTTCTAGCAAGATTTGGGGCGGTTCGCGCCTTTCTCAACCGATGTTTTTCAACCGATCTTGGGTTCAGACAGCCTTGCTGCCGACATCCGTACGCGCCGCGGTCGGCGCCGTGGAATGATCGATGGTCTTGGCGGGCTCGGCGGGCTTTTCCGCGGTCTTGTCGTCGTCCTGCATGCCCTTCTTGAAGGCCTTGATGCCCTGCGCGACGTCGCCCATCAGGTCCGAAATCTTGCCGCGGCCGAACAACAGCAGGACCACTGCGATCACGACGATCCAGTGCCAAATGCTAAGCGAACCCATCCTGCAACCCTCCAAAAGAGACGGCCGGAAACCGACCAAGCTTTGGCGAAAGGTAGGCCCGGGAGGTGTCAAAAACAAGGACTTAGGCCGCGGCAAATCGGTGCCGCGACTACGTAATATTGCTATTGTTAATCCCCAATCCGGGAATAACCGGCAGCAGGTGCGGAACTAGCTTTCGCCGCCGTTCTCAGGAGGCGTTTCTGGCTCCGCGGCCGGTGCCAGCAGCAGGTCGAGCGTATCGCCGGCCTCCAGCGGATCCTCGTCCTCACGCAGCGCGGCATCGTCGGAGGGCGTCGGAACGCTGAAGCCGGAAGGCAGCCGCGAATCCAGCAAGCCAGTGCCCTTCAGCTCTTCCAGACCCGGCAGGTCGCCCAGCTGCTCCAGGCTGAACTGGGTCAGGAACTGCTCCGTCGTGCCGAAGGTCAGCGGACGGCCCGGCGTCTTGCGACGGCCACGGGGACGGATCCAAGTGGTCTCCAGCAGCACATCGAGGGTTCCCTTGGACGTGATCACGCCGCGGATTTCCTCGATCTCGGCGCGCGTCACCGGCTGGTGATAGGCGATGATCGCGAGCACCTCGATGGCCGCGCGCGACAGGCGCCGGGTTTCGGTGCTCTCGCGCGTCATCAGCCACGACAGATCGCCGGCGGTGCGGAACGTCCATTTGTTGGCGACGCGCACCAGGTTGACGCCGCGCGAGGCGTATTCCGCCTGCAGTTGCGCCAACGCTTCCTTGATGTCGACGCCCTCCGGCATCCGCTTTGCCAACGCCGCCTGATCGATCGGCTCGGCGGAGGCAAACAGCAGTGCTTCGAGCAGCCGCAATTCCTCGGGCCGCGCCACGGCTTCGGTTTCGGTGTTGGGGTCGACGGGACGCTCCTCGGCATCTTCCATGCGTTTTTCCGCCAGGCTTGCCATGGCTAGCTCTCCTTCCACTTACTCGACCACGAGATCCGGAGCGGACATCGCTCCGGAAGCTTGCGGTGGACGCTTACGAAAATAGATCGGCGCGAACGCCTCTTTCTGGTTTATTTCCATCTCACCCTCGCGCACCAATTCGAGCGCTGCGGCAAAGCTCGACGCAAACACCGTCGCCTTCTGCGAGGGATCGACGACGTAATTGAGCAGGTATTCGTCGAGGCAGCTCCACTCCTCGGCGATGCCGATCAGCCGCTCCAGCGACGCGCGTGCTTCCGCCAGCGACCACACCGTACGCTTGGCCAGATGCACGGTTGCCAGCACGCGCTGCTGGCGCTGCGTGGCGTAGGCGGACAACAGGTCGTAGAGGGTCGCGGTGAACTTGGGATGGCGGATTTCGGCGATCGATTCCGGATTGCCGCGCGGGAAAATATCGCGCTGGAACTGGGGCCGGTTCATCAACCGGTTGGCGGCTTCGCGGATCGCCTCGAGCCGGCGCAGCCGGTTGGCAAGCGCGGTCGCCATTTCCTCGGCGCTCGGTCCGTCCGGCGTCGCCGGTTCCGGCAGCAGCAGCCGCGATTTCAGGAACGCGAGCCAGGCCGCCATCACCAGGTAATCGGCCGCCAGCTCAAGACGAATTTTGCGCGCGGCCTCGATGAAGATCAGATACTGGTCGGCCAGCGCCAGGATCGAAATCTTGGAGAGATCGACCTTCTGCTGCCGCGCCAGCGTCAACAGCAGGTCGAGCGGGCCCTCATAGCCCTCGACGTCGACGACCAACGAGGGCTCGCCATCCGTGACCTCGGCGGGCCGTCCGGTTTCAAACGATAGAATTTCCGCCGTCATGCCGTCCCTACCCGATTGATCAACGCGTCCAGTTCAGCCCGTGCGGCCGGCCGGTCGAGCGGCTGCGGCTGCTGTCGCGAGGCCAGCGCCCGCTTGGCGCGCGCAAGCGCCTCACCCGTCAGTTCCGGCGTCTCGCGCGCCACGTCGCGCATCTCGTCGAGCTTGCCGTTGCAATGCAAAACCACGTCGCAGCCGGCGTTGACGATGGCGCGGGTCCGCTCGGCGATCGTTCCCGCCAACGCATTCATGGACACGTCATCACTCATCAACAAACCTTGGAACCCGATCACGCCGCGAATCACCTGATTGATGATTGTCGCAGAAGTCGTCGCCGGTTGGGCGGGGTCTAACGCGCTAAACACAACATGTGCGGTCATGGCCATCGGCAGGTCCGCCAGCGGTTGAAACGCGGCAAAATCGGTCCGATTCAACTCTTCCCGGGGCGTATTGACCGTCGGCAGCCCAAAATGGCTGTCCGCGGTGGCCCGCCCGTGGCCGGGAATGTGTTTCAGGACCGGCAGAACGCCGCCCTGGGCCAGCCCCTCGGTGACGGCACGCGCGATCGCCGCGACCTTGGCGGGCTCGGTGCCGTAGGCCCGGTTGCCGATCACGGCATCGGCGCCGGCCACCGGCACGTCCGCCAGCGGCAGGCAGTCGACGGTGATGCCGAGGTCGATCAGGTCGGCCGCGATCAGCCGGGAACTCAACCGTGCCGCGGCAAAGCCCAGCGCCGGGTCGATGTCGTAGAGCGCGCCGAAAATGGCCCCGGGCGGATAGACCGGCCAGTGCGGCGGTCCCAGCCGCGCCACCCGGCCGCCTTCCTGGTCGATCAGGACGGGCGCATCGACGTTACCGATACTGTCCCGCAATTCCTTAACGAGTGAAATGACTTGAGCCGGGCTATCGATGTTGCGCTTGAACAGGATGAAGCCCCATGGCCGCTCGCCACGGATAAACGCGCGCTCGGCAGCGCTCAGTTCCAGTCCCGATATACCCGTGATGAATGCGCGGCTGCTCATGGGGGCCGATTAGGCCCCTCAGCGCCCCCGGGTCAAGGAAACCGCCGTTAATTCCTTTGGATGATGCATTGCGGCCCGCCGGCCGCCTTGAGACTGCTACACACCTGTGTCGCCTGATCCGAGGAGCTGAACGGACCGGCAAATGCCCGGTAGTAGATGCCCTTTTCGCCAAGATCGACGCGCTTTACGAGCACCGACTGCGAGCCAAGCACGCTTGGATACTTGCCCTGCAGGGCCCGGAACGACGCCTGCGCGTCAGCCTCGGACTTCTGCGAGGAGACCTGAACCACGAATCCACCACCCGAAGGTGCCGGCTGAACCGGATTGGTCGCCGCCACCCGGCTCGGTGGCGGCAAAGCCTCCGGCTGAGCCCCACCCGGCGCCAGCGATAGCGGCGCACTGGCGTTGGCGGACGACGGATTGCGCGCGGCCGGAGCTGCGGGCGGCGGAACAGCCGCCCGTGCGGCCGCTGCCGGTCTGGCCGCGGGCGGAGCTACGTTCGCCGGAACGCCGCCATTCTCGGCGTCGCCCTTGACGGCTAGGGTCTTGATCTTGCGCGGCTCGTTGTTCGGCATCGTGCCATTGGCGGAGGTTGCCGGAGGCGGCGCGACCGGGGAAACGCTCGATACAGGTGGCGGGCTGCCATTCTGGTTCAGCGGCGGAAACACCACGCGCGGCGCGCCGGACCTCGAATTGACGTCGACCGGCGTCTCTTCGCGCGACACCAGCTTCTCGCCGCCATCGCCGGGCACCATCCGGTCGGGCGTCTTCGAAGCGATGCCATCGGTTGGCGCCGGCACGATCTTGGTCGGGCTGTTGTCCGCCCTGATGATCGGCGGCTCGCCGCTGCGGGGCGAGCCGACATAGGTTTTATACGCGAACGCAGCCCCGGTCCCGACCACGGCCAGCGCCAGCACGGCGGCCACCTTGACCAGACCGCTGGAACGCCGCTTCGGCTCCGGCTCTTCTTCGTAGTCGTTCTGATAGGCGTAGGGATCGTCCGGATAGGCCGGGTCGCGCTGGTATTCCTGCTGGCCGGAGTCGAGCCGGCCGTACAGCGCCTCGTCATAGCGCGCCGGATCGGCCTGCGCCTCGTCGGCATATTGCGGCTCTTCGGCGTATTGCTGTTCTTCCTGATAGTCCTGCTGATCGTGCTGCGCGGATGCGGCCTGCTGCTGGGCCGCGTAACGATGCAGCGGATGCACCGGTGCCGGCTGGTATTGCTCCGGCTCTTCTTCGACGTAGTCCTGATCCTGCGGTGCGTAATCCTGCTGTGGCGGCGCTTCCTGCCGGGCACGCTGCATCCACGGCGGCGGCATCGGAGCTGTGCTCGGCTCGTCCTCGTCATCTTGAATGTAGGGCTGCGGGCGCGGATTGGTGCGCGACTGCAAGGGATGCGGCGGCGCCTTGGCAGCGCCACCAAATGGATCGGTCTGCCCGATCAGCCTTGCCAGTTCCGCAAGCGGATCACCTTCCGTGCGGCCCCCGCCGCGGGAATCGCCACCCCGGTCATGGTCGGAGTTGGGAAAAGGTCGGTCCGGATATCGATCAGCCATCGTGGTGGTGCATCCCCTTCGGGACAGCGGCAACCCGCCATGTCAGCGAAACCTGACAACCGAATTGGCCCCTGCCAGATCCCCCACAAATCCCCATTCGTGAGGGCCTTCGCCCCTGCCTACCGCATCTCGGTTGGAGCGTGGACGCCGAGAACGGCTAAGCCCGATGCCAGAACCGAGACGACGCCCTGAACCATTGCCAGCCGCGCCTTTGTGATCTCTGCATCATTAGTCATAATGAAGCGTAAATAGGGCAAATCCCGGCCCCTGGTCCAAAGCGCGTGAAATTCGCTGGCCAAATCATACAGATAAAAAGCGATTCGGTGAGGCTCGTGGGCTACCGCCGCAGCCTCGATCATTCGGGGGTACAGCGCCAGCAGCTTGAGCAAGCCAAGTTCCGCAGGATCCGTCAGCCGCTCCACGGCGGCGTCGCCGAGGTAGGCTGCGCGCGCCACGTCATCCTCCGGCAGGTCCGGAACCATCTCACGCGCGTTCTTGAAGATCGAATGACCGCGGGCATGGCCGTACTGGACGTAGAACACCGCGTTGTCCTTGGACTGCTCGATCACCTTGGCAAGGTCGAAATCCAGCACCGCGTCGTTCTTGCGGAACAGCATCATGAACCGGACGGCGTCCGAGCCGACCTCGTCGACGACCTCGCGCAAGGTGACGAAATCGCCGGAGCGTTTCGACATCTTCACCGGCTCACCATGGCGCAGCAATTTGACGAGCTGCACGATCTTGACGTCTAGCGCGGCTTTGCCGGCGGTGACGGCCTTCATCGCGGCCTGCATCCGCCTGATGTAGCCGCCATGGTCGGCGCCCCAAACGTCGATCATTTCGCCAAAACCGCGCTCGAACTTGTCGCGGTGATA
>JBBRSX010000066.1:0-30595 GCA_038244925.1 Hyphomicrobiales bacterium
GTTCCACCGCGTGATCGGCGGCTTCATGGCGCAGACCGGCGACGGCAAGAATTTCAACGGCACTGGCGGTTCGAAATATCCGAACCTGAAGGCCGAATTTTCCAAGGTGCCGTTCACGCGCGGCATCGTCGGCATGGCGCGTGCCGGCAGCCCCGACTCCGCCAATTCGCAGTTCTTCATCATGTTCGATACCGGCTCCAGCCTGAACAACCAGTACACCGTGGTCGGCGAGGTCGTCTCCGGCATGGACGTGGTCGACAAGCTGAAGAAGGCGCCGGAGGGTTCGTCGAGCGGGGCGGTCACCGACCCCGACAAGATGGTCAAGGTGCAAGTCGCATCCGACATCAAGTGAGGCCATGGCAACGCCCCGCAGCAAGCCACTTCCATGGTTTGCCGCGGCGCTGTTGTGGTCTGGATTATCCGGTCCGGCGCGGGCTGAGCCGCCGGCGCTCGACAGCCTCAGGGATATCGTCGTCAGACTGCATTCCTGCTGGAAGCCGCCGCCGCTCTCGGTTGCGAATCCGATCGACATCACGGTCGTCGTCAGCTTCACCCGCGAGGGGGGCATTCTCGGCCATCCCCGCATCACCTATGAATCGGAGCAGGCCAGCGACGCCGACCGGCTGAGTTACCGGATCGCCGTGATGGAGACATTGCAACGCTGCACGCCGTTGCCATTTACCGAGGGACTGGGCGGCGCCGTTGCAGGCCGGCCGCTCGCAATCCCTTTCAGAACCCGCAAACGTCCACCCAAACCTGATGAGAAACGAGCATGGCTGATACAGAAAATACTTTGATCCTTGAAACCACCCAGGGTCCCGTCACCATCGAAATGCGTCCCGACCTGGCGCCGGGCCATGTCGCTCGCATCAAGGAACTGGTGCGCGAGGGATTTTACGACGGCATCGTGTTCCATCGCGTGATCGAGGGTTTCATGGCGCAGACCGGCTGCCCGCAGGGCACCGGCACCGGCGGTTCTGGCAAGAAGCTGAAGGCCGAATTCAACAAGGAACCGCATGTCCGCGGCACCACCTCGATGGCGCGTGCGGCGAGCCCTGACTCCGGCGACAGCCAGTTCTTCATCTGCTTCGACGACGCTTCCTTCCTCAACAACCAGTACACGGTCTGGGGCAAGGTCACGGACGGCATGGACAATGTCGACAAGATCAAGCGCGGTGAGCCGGTCAAGGATCCCGACAAGATCGTCAAGGCGCACATGGCCGCCGACGCGGCGTAGTTGCCATAGGCCGTCATTCCGGGGCGATGCGAAGCATCGAACCCGGAATTTCGAGATTCCGGGCTCACGCTTCGCGTGCCCCGGAATGACGTTTCGGGGCTGGGCATGCGCACTGATCTCTTCGACTTCGAACTGCCTGCCTCGAATATCGCGCTGCGGCCTGCAAGCCCGCGCGATTCCGCGCGGATGCTGGTGGTGCAGCCCGGCGGCGCTCTGCTGGACCGCAGCATCGTCGATCTGCCGCAATGGCTGAAACCCGGCGATCAACTGGTGGTCAACGACACCAAGGTGATTTCGGCCCAGCTCAAAGGCCGCCGCATCGGCCGCGAGACCGAGCCGAAGATCGAGGCAACGCTGATCAAGCGGCTCGACGGCTCGCGCTGGCAGGCGCTGGTCAAGCCGGCCAAGAAGCTCGCGCCCGGCGACGTGGTTCGCTTCGGCAATGAAGGCAAGGTTTGCCTGCTCGGCCATCTCGATGCGACCGTGGAGGCCAAGGGCGAAGAGGGCGAGATCACGCTGTCGTTCTCGTTTCACGGCCCGACACTCGATCAGGCCATCGAGGATATCGGCACGCCGCCGCTGCCGCCCTACATCGCCTCCAAGCGCACGCCCGACGACCAGGACACCGCCGACTACCAGACCATGTTTGCAGCCCACGAAGGCGCGGTCGCGGCCCCTACGGCCGGATTGCACTTCACGCCGGCGCTGGAAGCCGCACTGCGCGAGCACGGCGTCGGGCTGCATCGATTGACGCTGCATGTCGGCGCAGGGACGTTCCTGCCGGTCAAGGTCGACGAGACCTCCGAGCACAAGATGCACGCCGAATGGGGCTCGATCTCCGCTGAGACCGCCGCAGCGCTGAACGCCGCGCGCGCCAACGGCGGCCGCATCGTCGCGGTCGGCACCACCTCGCTGCGGCTGCTCGAGAGCGCCACCACTGAAGACGGCACGGTCCAGCCGTTCAGCGCGGAAACCTCGATCTTCATCACCCCCGGCTATCGCTTTCGCGCGGTCGATATCTTGCTCACGAACTTCCACCTGCCGCGCTCGACGCTGTTCATGCTGGTGTCGGCGTTCTCCGGGCTTGAGACGATGAAAGCCGCCTATGCCCACGCGATCGCGGATGGGTACCGGTTCTATTCGTATGGCGATGCGTGTCTGTTGTTTCGCGGGGCATGATCAAACTGCGTAGGGGCAAAGCGAAGCGTGCCGACCATTCAGAGTGACGATGCGGATCGATGGTAGGCACGGCGCAAGCGCGCCTTTGCCCACCCTGCAAGTTCCGCGCTTCGGCTTGCCTCACGCCATCGCGCGCTGCGGCAGTAATTCCGCGATCTGGATCGCGTTCAGGGCTGCGCCCTTCAGCAACTGGTCCGCCGAGACGAACATCGCGATCGAATGACCGGTGGGATCGCTGAGATCTTTCCGGATACGCCCGACCAGCACGTCGTCCTGGCCCGACGCATCGACCGGCATCGGGAAGTAATTTCCCGCGCGGTCGTCGACGATCCTGACGCCGGGGGCGCGGGCCAAAATCGCGCGGACCTCACTCTCGGTGATCGGCCGCTCGCATTCGAAGGTGATGGCCTCGCAATGCGCGCGCAGCACCGGCACGCGGACGCAGGTGATACCGATCGCGATCCGGTCGTCCTCGAAGATCTTGCGGGTTTCCTTGATGACCTTGGTTTCTTCGTCGTTGTAGCCGGTCTCGGGATCGATGTCGGTGTTGTGGTTGAACAGGTTGAAGGCGTAGGGGTGCGGCATCACCTTTGGCATAAAGACCTGCCCGTTGAGGTTGGCCCGGGTCGACTCCACCAGTTCGTCCATCGCGGCAGCACCGGCGCCGCTGGCGGCCTGGTAGGTCGAGATGATCATCCGCTTGATGCGGTTGTTCTGGTGGATCGGCCACAGCGGCACCAGCGCTGTGATCGCCGAGCAATTCGGCACGGCGATAATGCCCTTGTGCTCCCTGATGCGGTTGCCGTTGATCTCGGGGATCACCAGCGGCACGTTCGGATCCATCCGGAACGCCGAGGAGTTGTCGATGACCACAGCGCCGGCCTTCACCGCCGCAGGCGAGAATTTTCGCGAAGTGCCGCCGCCGGCCGAGAACAGCGCGATGTCGACGCCCTCGAACGAGTGTTCGGTCAACTCCTCGATCAAGATCTTCTCGCCGCGGAAGTCCACGGTCTTGCCCGCCGAGCGCGCGCTTGCCAGCGCCTTGAGCTTGCCGACGCGGAATCCGCGCTTGTCCATGGTGGCGATGAATTCGGCACCGACTGCACCGGTCACGCCGGCAATGGCAACTACGGGATCGTGGGTCACTTTTGCTCTCCGTTCGAGGGTTTCTTTGTTTGAGCATGATCTTCTCGGAAAACCGGTTCCCACTTTTCCGGATCATGCTCTGCAGGCAATAAAAAGGCCCCGGTCCTTTTCAGGCGGGGCGCTTCGGTTCAGTTGATGCGATCGTTCGACTACGCGCGCACGCCTCCGAAGGCCCCAGAGGGCGCTTTGGTTTTCAGGGTGCTTTTGGTCGAGAACGTCATCACGCGGACTTATGTGGCACGTCAGTGCCGCCGTCAACGGCTTTTGGGTCGATTTCTGGCCTGAACGATGTTGAACAGGGCGGCCTTGTCACGCCATAAGCTGCCCCATGAGCGTTCCCAACCATTTTGAGCTACTCGCGACCGACGGCGTCGCCCGCACCGGAAAACTGACCACGCCGCATGGCGTGATCCGGACGCCGGCCTTCATGCCGGTCGGCACGGCCGGGGCGATGAAGGGCATGCATTGGCGCGAGGTGCGCGATGCCGGCGCCGATATCGTCCTCGGCAACACCTATCATTTGATGCTGCGGCCCGGCGCCGAACGGATTGCCGCGTTAGGCGGCCTGCAGAAATTCACCGGCTGGAACGGTCCGATGCTGACGGATTCCGGCGGCTTCCAGGTGATGTCGCTGTCGGAGTTGCGGAAAGTGACCGAGCAGGCGGTGACGTTTCGCTCGCATATCGACGGCGCCAAGGTCGAACTGTCGCCGGAACGCTCGATCGAGGTGCAGCGGCTCCTGGGCTCCGACATCGCGATGCAGATGGACGAATGCGTGCGGCTGCCGGCCGAGCGCGCCGATATCGAGCGCGCGATGCAATTGTCGCTGCGCTGGGCTGTACGCAGCAAGCGCGCCTTCGAAAGCGCGCCTGACGGCTACATGCTGTTCGGCATCGTGCAGGGTGGCGATGTGCCCGAGCTGCGGCACGTCAGCGCGCGAGGGCTGGTCGAGATCGGCTTTCACGGCTACGCCATCGGCGGCCTTGCGGTCGGAGAACCCCAGGCGGTGATGCTGGCGATGATCGAGGAGACCGCGCCGGTGCTGCCGCCGGATCGTCCGCGTTATCTGATGGGCGTCGGCACGCCCCAGGATTTGCTGGAAGCGGTGGCGCGTGGCATCGACATGTTCGACTGCGTGATGCCGACACGGAACGGCCGCCACGGCATGGCGTTCACGAGGTTCGGCCAGATCAACTTGCGCAACGCGCGCCATGCCGACGATCCGCGGCCGCTCGACGAGGAGAGCAACTGGCCGTCGGCGCGCGACATCTCGCGCGCCTATCTGCATCATCTGGTTCGCTCAGGAGAGACGCTAGGCGCGATGCTGCTGTCGGACATCAACATCGCTTATTACCAGCACCTGATGCAGGGCATGCGCGACACGATCGCGGCCGGCAGATTTGAGGAATTCAAAAAACAAACGCGCGCCGATTGGGCGCGCGGGGATATCGCTCCAAGATGAGCGGACTTTTGCGTCAGTTACAGGCGAACCTCTTGACCGAATGCTTGGTCACAAACCCGTAACCGCAGGTATCGCAGGTCCAGAGGTAGCTGATGACGCTATCCTGGAGGTAGGCGGAAGCTTCCGCAGCCACCATGGAGTCGGCACACACAGGGCAGGTCGGCAAATCACACCCACGCGGATCGGGCCTAGACGCGACGGTCGACCGGACTTCAGCAACTGCTGGCATCGTGACCTCCTTGCGATCTGAACCTCAAGCTCAACTCACTCTACGACTATAGACGCATTTGTTTGACGTTGTCGCAACACAAATGCGTTGGTTTTATGTAATTTGGCTCGCGTTATTGTTTTGCGATGCAGCGAATGTTTGTCGCAGGCGGTTCACACTTGCGCCGGGGTATGGGCACCTCCTAAGTACGGAACACCAGCTAATTTCCGGCAAATTCTCGCCACAGGGAGTCTCGTGATGGATGCATCTTCAACTTCGGGTGCAGTGCACCGTCCCGGTCGGGGCCGGGTGTTCGACTCCATCGTCGATGCCGTCGGCGACACGCCGATCGTGCGGTTGCGCAAATTGCCGCAGGCGCACGGTGTCAGCGCTACCATTCTTGCCAAGCTCGAATATTTCAATCCGGCCGCCAGCGTCAAAGACCGTATCGGAGCGGCGATGGTGATCGCGATGGAAAAGGCCGGCGTGATCAATGCCGACACCGTGCTGATCGAGCCGACCTCCGGCAATACCGGCATTGCGCTCGCTTTTGTTGCGGCCTCGCGCGGCTACCGGCTGAAGCTGGTGATGCCGGAATCGATGTCGATCGAGCGGCGCAAGATGCTGGCCTTTCTCGGCGCCGAGATCGTGCTGACACCGGCGGCCCAGGGCATGAAGGGCTCGATCGCTACCGCCGAAGAACTGGTGCGGACGACGCCGAACGCCGTGATGCCGCAGCAGTTCAAGAACCTCGCCAACCCCGAAGTGCACCGCCGCACCACCGCCGAGGAAATCTGGAACGATACCGGCGGCAACATTGATTTCTTTGTTGCCGGCGTCGGCACCGGCGGCACCATCACCGGCGTCGGCCAGGTGCTGAAACCGCGCAAGCCCGGCTTGCGGGTGGTTGCGGTGGAGCCGGAAGAAAGCCCGGTGCTGTCCGGCGGCCAGCACGCCCCGCACAAGATTCAAGGCATCGGCGCCGGCTTCGTGCCTGACATTCTGGATCGCTCCGTCATCGACGAGATCGTCAAGATCAACAGCACCACCGCGATCGAGACCTCGCGCGCGCTGGCGCGGAGCGAAGGCATCCCCGGGGGCATTTCCTCGGGTGCCGCGATCGCGGCGGCGCTGGCGATCGGCAAGCGTCCCGAAAACGCCGACAAGACCATTCTCGCCATCGTGCCGTCATTCTCCGAGCGTTACCTTTCCACTGCATTGTTTGAAGGAATCTAGAGATGGCGGAGCAGCCGAGACGGCCGAGAACTCTGAACGACGCGCGGAGCGAGGCCGAGGCGGCGTTCAAGCGCACCACGACCAAGGTCGTGGAAGTGCCGCCGAAACCGACTGCGCTTCCCGGCGTCAAGGAACTGGTCTCGCTGCGGATCGACCAGGATGTGCTGGAATACTTTCAGGGTGACGGTCCGGGCTGGCAGGACCGCATGAACGATGCATTGCGAAAGGCCGCGGGAAAATAGATCGCCCGGTAAATTCGCCGGGACCTGTTTTGCATCCACAGCGGCGCTGTTACTGCGGTGCGGCGAATGTACACGGTGTGTCAATTCCGGATCGGCGTGCCGGAATGCCGCATCGGGACAACCAACCGATATCGTCATCCCGACCCCTCGCATGTATAGTGCCCCCGAACAGGTTTTGGAATTTCGGCCATGGATTCCAGTTCGGAACAGGCCAAGGCCGCCGGGCCTGAGCCATCTTCCAACCAGGTCAGGACCATCAACCTCGCTCTCCAGGGAGGCGGAGCGCATGGCGCCTTTACCTGGGGCGTGCTCGATCGGCTGCTGGACGAAAATAATATCGTCTTCGAGGGGGTGAGCGCGACCAGCGCCGGTGCGATGAATGCCGCTGCCTTTGCCTACGGGTTCGCGATTGACGGTCGCGAGGGGGCGCGCAAGGCGCTCGCCAACTATTGGAAACTTGTCAGCGAGGCAGCGAGGCAGGGACCGCTGCAGCCAAGCGTCTTCGACCGGATGCTGGAGGATCATAAGCTATCCTGGTCGCCGATTTTTGCTCTGGTCGGTTTCGTGACGCGGATGCTGTCGCCCTATCAATTCAACCCCGCGAACTACAATCCGTTGCGCGAGGTGGTCGAGCAGTCGATCGATTTCGAGGTGCTGCGGCGGCCGGACAGTCCGGTAAAACTGTTCCTGTCGGCGACGAATGTTCGCACCGGCAAGGTGAAGATTTTTGCCGGAGCGGAAATTTCGGTGGATGCCGTGATGGCTTCGGCGTGCCTTCCGACGATGTTTCACGCGGTGGAGATCGACGGCGAAGCGTATTGGGACGGCGGATACATGGGAAACCCGGCGCTCTTCCCGCTGATCTACAATTGCGAGAGCGCCGACATTGTCATTGTCCATATCAACCCGCTGGTCCGCAACGAGGTGCCTCGTTCCGCGGACGATATCTTGAATCGCATCAACGAGATCAGCTTCAACTCGTCCTTGATGCGAGAGATGCGCGCGGTCAGCTTTGTGACCGGGCTCGTCACGCAAAAGCGCGTCGTCGATGGCGGGCTGAAGCATGTACTGGTCCACAGCATCTCGGACGACGCGTTCATGGGCGCACTCACGCCGACCAGCAAATACAACGCCGACTGGGATTTTCTGATTTTTCTTCGCGACCAGGGCCGGAAATGCGCGGACGGCTGGCTTGCGGGGAATTTTGCAAAGCTCGGCGTTGAATCCTCGGTGGACGCCGAAAAGATATACCTCTGATCCGCACTGCCGCGTTGTATCGGCATCCATTCGCGTCGCAAAAAAGCCCGGGAGAGTATCCCGGGCTTTTGTTTGTCACGTGCGTCGGGCTTAGCGCAGTATTCCGCCCATCACGCCGCCGATGAAGCGTCCGGCTCCGGCAGGATCGCCGCCGCCGCCGCTGCGATGCTGAGTGCCGCCACCACCGCCGCCTCCGCCTCCGCCGCTGCTCGCACGGCGGCGGGCAGGGCGATCGCCCTCGTCGCTGGAGCTTGCCGATGGCGCGGCGGCGACGATTTCCGACAGCATGGCCTTGTGCTGCAACTTGTTGAGGAAGCCCGACGAGGGGTAGCCGCGGGCGGCCTGCCAGCGCGTGATCACGGCGCGGGTGGACTGGTCGAAGCTGCCGGTCACCTTGGTGTCGAAGCCGAGCCCGTTGAGGCGGCGCTGCACGTCGCGGCGCTGGCCCTTGTCGAGGCCGATCTGGTCCTCGGTGGTCTGGTTGGATGGCTCGTTGAAGGTCGCGGGATCGACACCGGTGGTCAGGTTACGGGTGGCCGTGCTGGCGCCGTTCTCGAGCGCCGCGATCCGCGACAGTGCCAGCGGCTTGAACTGGCCGTTCGGATAGTTGGTGACGTAGGCGTTGAGCTCTTCGGCCTTGTTGGAGTCCTTGATTGAGCGCCAGAACTCGAGTTCGACATCGGATCCCGGTGCGGAGGCCACCGCGACCGATGCCGCCGGTGCGCCGGCCGTGGCGGGGGCAGGTGCCCCGTTCAGGTAGACCGAGCCGATCAGGTTGGTGTGGCCCCACGGCAACTGGCCCTTGTTGGTCTCCTCGTTGACCTGGGCGCGGACCTTGGTCATGGCCTGCTGGATCTCGACGCCGGGGGTGGCGATATTGGCGATCAGCGCGCGAGTGAACGGGCTGTTGGTGCCTTCCTGGCCGTCGAGCGCGGTCTGGCCCGGTCCGGTCGCGAACGCGATCAGCGTGCCTTCGCCGGATTTCATTTCGGCCAGACCCGATCCGACCGCAACGCTGCGGGTGGCCGAGTTCGACTTGATCTTGGCGGCGAACGGGTTGTCGCGGCAGGCGTCGAGGAAAACCAGCTTGACCTTGGCGTCGCTCATGGTCTGGTCGAGCGTGAGGTCGATGTTGATGGCGGCGCCGAGCTTGACGTCCATTTCCGATTTGATGTCAGCGTCGACCGGCAGCAGGTAGTTGGTGCCGCCGATGGCGATGCCGTGACCGGCATAGAAGAACAGCGCCACATCGGCGCCTTGCGCCTTCTTGCCGAAGTCGAGCAGCTTTTCCGTCATCTTGTCGCGGGTGAGGTTGGTGCCTTCGACCACCTCGAAGCCGACATTGCGCAGCACGCCGGCCATCGCCTTGGCATCGATTGGCGGGTTCGGAAGCTGGGCGACGTTCTTGTAGGTGCCGTTGCCGACCACGAAGGCGACGCGGCGCTCGGCCTGGGCGGCGCCGGCGGTCAGGACCATGCAGAGCAGGGAAAAAATGAGGGTTGGATAGCGCATCTGAAATCCCCTGGCAGAATCGAAAAGATTTTGGCTGTAACGCTGACGGCAGATTACACGAAAAAAACACGCTTCGCGCGACAAAAAAAGCGTCAGCCGCGCAAAGCCCGTGGAACAGTCGGTTACCGCCAAATCGGTCGGTAGGCGTCGAGGTTATCTTGGAGATTATCTTGCGGGCTTTTGGCTCCGGGCGTGATCCAGATCACAGCCGGCCGCCGGAACGACGCAATCAGGTCCCGGCCCGCGCCGGAACCGGCGCAGCTGGTTTCAGGTTCAGGAGATTGCCGGTCAGGATCAAGGCAGCGCCGAGCACCGTGAACATGTCGAGCCGTTCGGCATAGATCAGCCAGCCTGCGGCCGCTGTCAGCGGAACCCGCATGAAATCCATCGGGACGACGACGGTGGCGTCGGCATACTGCATCGCCCGGGCGAGGAAGTAGTGGGAAAACGTGCCGCAGACGGCGACCACGCCGACATAGCCCCAGGTCTGCACCGGCGGCCAGGTCCAGACATAGAGCGCCGGAAACAATCCGGCGACCGACTGCACCACCAGCATCCAGAAGATCACCGCCAGCGCGCTGTCGGTGCGGGTCAGGGATTTGAGAAAGGCCATCGAAATCCCGAAGCCTACGGCGGCGCCGAGCGCGATCAGCTGACCGGGATTGATCGCGCCCATCGCTGGGCGGACAATGACGACGACGCCGACCACGCCAAGCACGATCGCGACGATTTTCCAGACCGTCATCCGCTCGCCGAGAAAGCTCGCGGCCAGGATCGCGGTCCAGATCGGCATGGTGAATTCGATCGCCACCACCTGGCCGATCGGAATCAGCGTCAGCGCGAAGAACCAGCCGAGCTGCGCGCCGTAGTGAATGAGGTTGCGCGCGGCGTGTTCGGCAAACCGCGCGGTTTTCACCACGCCAAACCCGCCTTGCGCCAGGATCAGCGGCGTGAGCAGCAACAGCCCCAGCGTCGAGCGCACCTCCATGAGCTGGAACACGTTCAGTTCCCGCATGCCCTCGCGGCCGGCAACCGTCAGGACCAGCATCAGCGAAAGCCAACACCCCATCCACATCGCGGCCATCATTTTGGAAGGTGTTCGGGTCATGGAGGGCAATGGGGACCAGTGGGATCGGGAAGGGCAGGCCGGTATCGGCGAGTGCGCCCTGATTTGCAACGCGCAAATCTGCTGACGCAGCGATGCGAGGGGCCAATTTCGCTGTGGGAGTGACCGCCGGTTCGGTGCTAAGGGGTCGCATAACATTGTTCATCATTCCGGCGCGATGCAAAGCATCGAACCCGGAATCTCGAGATTCCGGGGCGGGTCCTACGACCATCCTGGAATGACGAAGAAAACCGGGAGGACTTGATGCGTATCCTGCAACCGGCCGAATGGTCGAAACCCCGCGGCTTTTCCCATGGCGTCGAGGTCGACGGTCCGGGCAAATGGATCGTGCTGGCGGGCCAGACCGGCGGCGACGAAAAGGGCGACTACGCGCCGGACATGGGTGCCCAGGTCGGTAGCGCACTGAAGCGGATCATGAAGCTGCTCGCCGAGGCCGGCGCCGGCCCCGAGCATATCGTTCGCCTGACCTGGTATCTGACCAGCCGCAGCGAATATGAAGCCGCGGGCGCCGGCATCGGCGCGGCCTGGAAGGAAACGCTGGGACGGAATTTTCCGCCGTCGACGCTGCTCTATATCGACGGGCTCGTCGATGTCAGGGCCAAGGTCGAAATTGAAGTCACCGCTTACGTCCCCAAGAATTAAGGGACGGGGTAAAAGGCGCAATGCGCCTGCGTTCGACGAACGCGCCAGATCAAGACAAAAGGAAATCACGGCCCATGACCAATCGATCGACCGCCGCAAACTTCGTGACCGCCTTTGCCACCGGCTGGCCGGAACATCAGCCCGACATCCTGGTGCTGTCGCTAACCACTCAGAACGGCGTGCAGGATTTTGCCTTCAACAAGGAACAGGCGCTGCTGATCGCCAAGACCATCAAGGAAACCGCGGCGAAGCTGGCGGCGCCCAAAACCAGCTGAGCTCAAGATCGGCTGACAGCGCAGCCGGCTATTTTCGATTTTGTGGGCTTGGCGGTGTCGGATTCCTCGGAGCAATGCTGACGTACTCTTCCTTGATAAGGGCGCCTCCAACGCTCACCGTGCACCCCGTTTCAAAGCCCCAAACTCCTTCGAGTTGGGTGGATCCCAGCGGTCCCTGCATTGTTCGGAAAGATCACGAATGTCAGAGCGGCGATAACTCCAAGTCCGATCCAAAAGAATCGCATGGGCGATTCCATTATTCGCAGAAGGCCGTCTTCGGACAGCGCCAAAACAGAACTCGGGCGTCGCTATCCCCAAGCTGAAATCGCCCGCAGATGCGGGCGATTTCGTAACTGAATGACATGGGCTCGTCTTATTTCGACAGCGAGATATTCGCCGCGCGGAACTGGCTATCGGCCTTCATGGAGATCGTCTGCTTGTTGCCGGTCGTTCGAAACCCGATGTTGGCGTTGAAGCCGGCCGCCTGGGCGACGACCTGGAAACTGCCGTTGGCGCCACGGCCCTGGATGCTGCCGCCGACATTGCGGCTGGTTTCGCTCCAGGTTCCCGTCACGTCGCCGCCCGCGGCCGAGACCGCGGCCCGTAGGTTGAACTTGTAGGCGTCGCTGGCGCAGGTGAGGTTCATGTCCATCGTCGGCCCGGTGACCTGATAGGTCGCACGGCAGCGGATGCGTTCGCTTGAACCGTCGTCGAGCGACACAGTGCCGCCGCCGGACCAGCTACCAGCCAGACCGGCGAAGGTGCTGGACTGCGCGTGGCTGGTTGAGGCAGCCAAGGTCCCGATAAAAAACGCGACGGCTGCGAATGTTAGCCGCCGCGTTTGGGCGAACAGTGACGTTCGGTTTTTCTTACTGACGGGATGCTTCCCATCGACCGCTGCACGGTACGCCAGATGATGCCCCATTCCACTTCCCCGATCCGGAGTTGCCACTGAGTTGACCGTTCGCATATGCACCATTGATCGAGACTCGCACAAGTCCTCCGCTGCCAACGGTACCGGAGACCGGGCCGCCCGAGATTTTGCCGTCGCTGACGTTGACGGTTGAGGTGGTCTGCGCGTCGCAGCTGCCGCTCTTGGTGACAACGGTCACCTGCCAAAGGCCGTCATAGGGCTGCTGGGCGGAAACGGGGGCTGCCGCAATGGTGGCCGCGGAGGCAAGCAAAGAAGCAAAAAACAGGTCGCGAATGCGATTGGCGCGCATGGGTTCAAATCCTTAAATTTGTATGATGACCCGGCTTATCCGGGCACAATGTGTCCAAACTTTGGTGCGCCGCAATAGCAGTGAAAGTCTCTGTTGATTCAACCACATCAAGGTGAATTTGGTTCCGCCCGGGAACACGAAAATTAACCCCGTTCGGGGCTGATTCGGGCCCGAATCGGGGGCACTTGGGGCGGTTTAGTGCTTGGCGTCCGACAGGGCCGGGGCCTTGGTGGCGAATTGCTCGTCCTGGGGCTTGGCCGGCAGGCTCTTATGGGCCTTGGCGTAGTCGATAACGTCGCCGAGCAGCTTGTAGCCGAGCGGCGCCAGCGCCCGCTCCCAGAGTTCCCGCGCGGTCTCGCCCTTCTTGACGAACAGCCACTCCTGGGCGGCGATCGCGCCGGCGTCCATGCGGTCGGCGAGATGATAGACGGTGCCGCCGGCGATCGGGTCGCCTTCCCGGATGGTCCACTCGACCGCGGCGATGCCGCGGTGCCGCGGCAGCAGCGACGGGTGGTAGCCGATGCCTCCGAGTTTGGCGGCGGCCAGCGCCTCCCTGGTGACCCGGGCGTGGCTGTGCGCCGTAACGATCAAATCGGTGTTGGGGGCAATCTCGGCTGCGACCACGAATTTCGGGTCGGCCTGCACGACGACCTCGATCGCGACGGCTTTGGCCGCGGCGGCCAGCCGGTCTTCACCGTCGTGAACGACGACGCGCACGATATCGACCCCGTGCTGGCGCAGCATGTTGAAGGTCGTCACGCCGAAATGGCGGGATCCGACAAGGGTGATCCGCATCTGTTTTCTGTCCGTCGTTCGTCAGGCCGCTATGCGGATAGCACACCACGGCCGCCTGTCTCGCCACCAGTCCGGGGACGGAGGGGTTATCAACAGGACGGGCCGCCGGCCGACCGGGGTGGGGCTAACCCTTGCTGACGCAGCTCGGGTAGGGGGCACGCTCGCCCGCCACGATCGGACAGAGGCGGATCGGCTGCAGCTGGTGCAGCCGCGCCAGCCATTTGGCCTCGTCGATGACCGCCTTGCCTAAACCGGGCGCGCGTTCGGCCCATTGCAGCGTGTAGTAATCGGTGCTGCCTTTGACGGCGACGATGAGCGCGGTTTCGCTGTGCTTGTCGACGCTCGACGCCACGCTGCCGCAGCCTGCGATAGCCACATAGGCATCTTGCACATGGCCATCCTGATCCCCGAATTTGGTTGGACCGACTGCCTTGACGGCGAAGGTGTCGGGGCAGGCGGACCTGAAGCCACCGGCGATCGATGCCGCAAAAGTCTCCGGCGACACTTTTGGATTGGCGGCAAGATCTTTGGCGCCAGTCACCGTGATCATCTGGGTCCAGCGGCTGGCGCTCTCGCCCTTCAGCACGGCCTCGCGGATGTAGCTTGGCCCGTTGGTGTTCTCGCCGATCACCACGAAGCTTGATGGCATCGAGAAGGCGACGAGCTGGCCGAAGATCGGCGAAATCACCGTGAAGGGGGCGGGGCCTTCGGCAAAGACGGCCGAACCGAGGATCATGCCGAGCGCCGCCAGACAGATGGCTGGTTTCGTCATCGCCGGTTTCCTGGTTTCGTACTGCGTGCTTCGACCATAAATCGGCGATGCCGCATCCGCCAGCGCGATCGGCGAGCACGCGCGGCAAACAGCGGCTGCCGGCCGGCGCCTGATCGTTTCCGATTCAGGGCAAATACGCTTCAAGTCAGATCCGCGTCAGGCCAGAATCCGCAACTCGGGTCGGGCAAAGGACCGGTCGGAATCACGAACCGGCGACGGTTGCGCTTCCAGTTTTTGCAGATACGCCTTCAGGTCGTCGCTGCACTGTTTCATCTGGTTGCGCAATTCGCGGCGCGCAAAGGTCGTAAGCGAGGGATCGCCAAGCTGTCGCCAGGCGCCGCGCAACCATTCCTGCAAGGCGCGGATATCGCGATCGTAGATCTCGGGCTGATTCATTTCCGCCAAAATCCCAAAGCGTGGTCGTACGGTAATTAGGTCTGATTCCTGCGCAAACGCCTACTCCGGTAAAAGACGGAGATCCGGCTTCATTGTGGGAACGCGCGCCCTACATGTTTGTTGCTTGCCAAGTCTTGGTTGCTGCCGAGTCTTGGTTGCTGCCGAGTCTTGGTTGCTGCCAAGTCTTAGTTGCTTCCCAAGTCACCTTGGGAGTCTCGCACCTTGGAGTCCCGGATGTTCCGCCATGCAGCGCTCGTTCTGGTTCTCGCGCTTGCCGGCGCGATCATGCCGGCCGAAGCTTTCGCGCAGCTGACCCCGCCGGCGGGATCGGCCGGCGCCGGCAATTCGGCGATCTCGGGCATCCCGTTCAGTCCCGCCAATCCCAGCGTCCTGTCCGACCCCAGCGGCATCGGCAATGCGGCAAGAATGCCGCCGCTCGGCACCAACGCGCCGGCGCCGCCGACGTCCTATGGCTCGGTCTATTCCTCGCCGCCACCGCGTTCGCGGTCACCGATGGTGACGCCGTCTTATGCCAGCGGGTCATCGCGCTTCAGCGCCCAAAATGTCGAGCCGAGAAAGCCCTCTTCGCGCCGACGCGCGCGGACGCAGAGCAGTACATTTACGGGGATTTGCCGCGGTTGCTGAGCGTCGTGCCGTTGCGAGTTCCAATGGAATCGCAATGACTTCCTGTGTGGAATAAAGACGCTTCTTTAAGCCTCTGGTGTTTTTATTGAAGTGACCGCTCCGCCGCGCGGTTGGACAGCCGGGTGCGGCGCCTTTCACCTACCCCAGGGCAAACCCGCGCTCGGCTGTTCTTTAGAAACGCCCGCCGGCACTGCAAGCGGTGCATCAAACTTCGCGATCCTCAAATCCGTATTCGCGATAGACCGTGTCGCGGTCCGCGTGCGGAAACAGGCGGCACTTGGCCTGAGCCAGATGAAGGTTGAAGGTTCCGGGCTGACATTTGGCCGCCAGCATCTTGCGGATGTCGTCCATCTGCTGGCCTGATTGCTGGGTCGGTTCGAGTTGCTCCAGCGCGATCAGCGCCGTCGCCAAGGCTTCGGTGACGACCCATTCGTCGTGGCCGGTGATTCCCTTTTTCGGCATGAGGACCCCGCATCGTGTCGGCTCAGCTTCGGAACAACCCCAGGCCCGCATTATAGGTCCAAATGGTGGCTCGTCACTGCGGGACTGTGAGGCGGCGCAAAGTTTTGAAATGCCGGTCAGCGCCGCTCATCGCGGAGCCCGACACCGGACCCGCAGCTCAGAGGCCCTGTCGCGCTTCGTCAGCGACCGTGATTGGTATGATCGCAGGCACCGAGCCCGGCGCCGGTTGGGTCGGCGTGATGGTCGCGCCGGCCCGGAAAGCGGCGCTGGTGGATTGCATTCCAACGCCACCCTCGGGTACCCGGCCCGCCGCAACGAACACATACGCCATGCCGGCAACGCCGATCGCCGCAATGATGGCGGTGATTGCCACGGGCAGCAGGGCGGTCGATGATTCGTTGTGTTCGGTCTTCACGTTGGCTTCCTTGGTTCTTCGCTTTTGCGAGATAGGTACGCGCGGTGCAGCAAACCAGTTTCCAAATGCTCCGCGGCGATCAACTCGAGATCACCTGATAGTGAAGTTAACCGCGAAGCCGGCATGCCGCCGCGGTCAGCCGCAGGTCGTTGAAATGGATGTGGTCCGGGCAGGCTTGTGCGCAGATTCGCGGGCGACTGTCTCGCCGACTCAGTGGGCGCGCGCCATGCGCGTCGCGACCCGGTTTGCCCGCTTGGTGGCGGCTTCCTGCCGGACGTTCGCGTTGGGACGCTTGGCGATATATTCCTTGCCGTCGACCGGGCCGACATGCGGCGGATCGTGATCGAGATAGGGCCGACCGATTCCAAACCCGGTGCCGTTGGCATCGACCCATTTCCAGAACGCCTGGGTGGATGTCAGCCGCTGCGCGCGCGTGGCGCCGTTGATGCTGACGATATCCGCTGCCATCCCGTGGCCATAGCCGCCGCGCAGGCTGCCGCCGTGATAGGAGCGGTCGCTGGCCGCCTTGAGGCCGGATGCAATCGATTGCCGGTAGTCATCGCGGAAGGCGCTGGTGATGCCGGGTGACAGGCCTTGCTGTTCGGCCGCGTACAGCATGTGAAACAGTTTCAGTTTGAAATCCCGATCCATGCCGCCGATGACGTAGTCCGCCATCGACATGCCGGCCCGTTCGGCGGCCTTGGGGTCCTTCCACGCAAAATCCTGATCGGCGCGTGTCGTAAAGGTCCGCGTCACCGTCAGCAGTTTGCCCTTTCGTTTGACGGTCACCTTTCTGCGTTCTTCGATCTTGACGGTGTCTTCCTTCGGCGCCCGCTGATAGAGCGCAAAAAGGTAACGATCGACGCAGGCCTCGACGACGAAACATTCGTCGAGAACTTCGACGGAACCGATACCTTGATTTGCATCGGTGCCTCGATTGATGTCGCCCGGCTCGCGGCTCGCGACGCCCGGCTCGGTTGTCGGTGCGGACGGTGCTTCAGGCTGTGGTGCTTCAAGCCGTAAAGTTTCCGACGGGTCGGTCAACGCGGCCGTCACGATCGGGTCCGGCTCACGCGGAACCGGCGCTGGCGTTGTCTCGGTACTGATGGTCTCGGTGGTCACTTCGGCCGTCGCCGGTTTGCTCACGATCGACAGGTCGGGCGTTGCGGACAGATCAGGCGTGACGGACGGACCGACAGCCGCGAGCGCCATCGGCTGTGGTTTGTCGGCGAACCTGGTGTCCGCGGCAAACTTGGCGTCTGCAGCAAGCTGGGGTGCGAGGCGGTCAGCGATGGGCGCGGCGCCGGTGCGATCAACCGCCGCAAAACCGGACGTGGCGATCCACGTCAGAACCAGCGCCGGCATCGCGGCCTCTCGGCACAACGCTGCCATGGTTGCCAATCGCAGGCTCATGATCAGATCACCATCTCCAATTGGGCCGGAGTACGTGGCCGAAGCATCATGGTGCGAAGCTAGCGGGTCGCGCCGGTCAAGTGCAATACCCTGCGGCGGGCGCGCTTGCCTTGAGCCCGCTATTCCCTGGAATGTTGTTCTCTCTGTGTTCACCCTGCACAGGGGAGTTCCCGATGGGACTGTCGCCCCGGGGGACTATCGCCCCGGCATCGGCATCAGCCCGGCCTTTGCGATCACCGCTGTAGCCTCTGATGATGCGAGAAAACGGAGCAGGGCGCTGGCCGCCTCGGGCTGTTGAACCGTATGGGTGAGCACGCCCGCAAAGGAAAAGATCGGCTGCAACTCGGCCGGCAGCGCGCCGATGAAGGTGGTTCCGGGCGTATGGATCAGTTCGGCGACCTGCTGAAAGCCGATCTCGGCTTCGCCGCGCGCCACCACCGCGGCCACCGGCTCGCCGGATGGCGGCCCGCGCACCTTGCGGCTCTTGCTTGCGATCTGTTCGGCAACGCCAAGCTGGGCGAACAGTTTTGTCGACAGATACGTGCCGCTGCCGCTGTCAGAATAGGCGATCGACTTTGCCGCCAGCAGCGTGTCCTTCAGCGCCGCAACGCTGCCGATATCGGGCTTGGCGCTTCCTTCGCGCACCACCATGCCGATCAGCGAGCGCGCCAGCTCGACCTTGGAGTCGGCGCGCACCAGCCCGCGCTTGCCGAGTTCATCGGCGGCGCCGCCATCGAGGATCACGACGTCAGCCGCTTCGCCACGCGAAAGCCGCGACGGAATCGATTCCGGCGAATCCCCCATCGACGGCCCGCGCGTCGTGACCAGATGATGGCCGCTGGCGCGCTCGAAGGCCGGAACAAGCTCGGCATAGGCGCCGTGAAAACCGGCAGAGATCATGACGCGGATGTCGGCGGCGGAGGCGGGGGCGAGGAAGAGGAGCGTAGCGATGCCGAGCGCGGAAAGCCTTCGGGCGATCGAACCGTATTTCATGGGGCTCCTCCGGGTGGCGCTTACTGAGGCCATTATAGACAGATGCTCAGGATCTTCAGCCGGCAGGCCTGACGCTTCGCAGTCTTTGGCTGGCCTTTGTCCGGCGCAGGTTTTGCGCCAGCCACCTTCGGCTTTTCGTAGCCACCGGCGATCACCATCGCCCAGTAGGTGCGGCCATTGGCGCTGCTCTTGGCGCTGGCGACGCCAACCCGCGCCGCGTCATGCATCAGAAGATTCTTGCGATGGCCGGAGGAGTTGATCCACTGATCCAGCGTCTTCGGGAAGTTGTCGTAGCCATACGCGATATTCTCGGCAGCACGTCCGGCGTTCGCCGGCGCGACGCGCGAGCCGAACGGACCGAGCACGTCATGGTCCATCACGCCCTTGGAGGCCATGGCATTGGCCTGGTCCTGCGCGATCCGCTTCAGGGTGGCGTCGGATTTGACGAGGCCTTCCCGGTGCTGAACCCGAAAATCGGAAATCAGCGCCGCCGGATCGGCGGATGTTTGCGCGAGCGCACGACTGGAAAGACAGAATGCCAGCCCCAGCCACAGCAGGAACTTCGTCGTAACCTGCATTTACCCTCGCAACCTGATTCCGGTTTTTGGACCACCGCCACGTCGGGTTTATACCCTATTGCGGCAGGGAACGCGCGGTCGGTGCGAGGGCGGTGGGCAGGGCAACAACGGATACTACCGCTGATGCGGGGTCGGAAGGTCGGCGCTTGTTCACGCGGCAGTCACGGGCTTTTTATTCCAGCATTATCGCAGGAGGGGGTGCAAACAGCCGTGGAGCCCCAATCTCTTTGGCATGATGATTGCCATATCATGGTCGGCGTATCATCCCAATTTCAGCTTTGGAGCCCCAACATGGGTGAAGTCATACGATTTGTCCCGAAATCGGAGATCGAGCGGGCCCGTTTGATTCAAGAGGCCCGCGCGATTTACGATCGAATATTCCCGGCAGCCGATTCCGCCGGTGAGCAGCGCGGCGATACGGAACGGTAGCGCCAAATCCGGCATTACTTGATCCCGCGGAAACCGCATTCGTTGCGCATGCGCGCGATAACCGGCCATTAACCATGTACGCCCATGATCCAGACTGAGTTTGGGTAGGCAATCGCGTAGGTGAATTCAGCGACGGCTCTGCCCTTGTTTCATGGATCCGAGGCGAACGCCGTTGGCTGAGACACCGGAAAAAGAACCAAAAGCTGAGGTACCGAATACAGAGACGCCATCCGATCAAGAGCCTGTGCCACCAAACAGGCGATATGGTCGAATGCCGGCGATCGTTGTGTCCTTGTCAGCTCTGGTCATCGTTAGTGCGGCGGCGGGATACGCGTGGCCGCGCTTGCGTATTGCTTTGCCGAATTTGAGCAGCTTCGCCAAACCGCTTCCGCACGAGACGGCTTCCGCTCCAATACCAAAGGCTTCAGTTCCAATACGAACGGCATCAGCTCCAGTACCGACGGCTCCAGTCCCAGTACCGACGGTTTCAATTCCGGTACCAGATCCCGCCGTCAGCGCGACGCTGAAGGATATTCAGACGTCCCAAACGCAACATTCAGCTGCGCTGGTAGCCGTTTTGCAGCGACAGTCGGCTACCTTGAAACAAGGCGCAGGCACTCTGGAGTCCCTCAAGCAAGGCTTCACGGATCAACAGGCGGATCTGAAAAGAATATCCAGTCAACTCTCCTCGCTGGTTGCGCGAGTGGATTCCCTGCAAAACGACCTGCCGCCGCTGACGACCTCCTCCATTCCAAAACCAAATGCCAGCGCCCGGTTGCCTGGAACTTCGCGCAAAAAAACATCTGCACTGTCCAAGCCTGTCGGACCTTCCGCACTGCCCAAGCCTGTCGGACCTGTTTCGGTTGGAGGCGCCCCGCTGAGTCCATCGCCTGCACCGGGATCAAAGGCGGGGTAACGCTGCGCATGACAACAGGCGCGAGGCTTCGGTCCGCGCTCGAATCTAATATCAGGAAAACAAAAAGGTCCCAATCAGCAGACCAGCCGCAAATGCCCAGAGCCCCAAGGTGCACGCCGAGACGAGGCGGGCGAGCTTGCGGAGGTCCGCATCTTGCTGGATTTCGTGGGCTTGGTCCGTCATCAGCCCCCCTGCGGTGGCTAAATTGGCATCCTTTCTAAGGCGGTACCCCTCATAGGTGCCCAAAAAAAGGCAATGAGATGCCGGGGGGCCGGGCGCCGGGCGGCTGCGGCAAACGGTTCGCGCCTGATCGATTGCGGTCCAACGCTCACGGCGGAGTGATCACGCTCAGCGGATGGTGCCAGCCCCTTGGGTGTTCTTCTCCACAGGCGCATCTTCCGCCACGGGAGAACCACAACGTCTATCCTCAAGCAACTCGGCGCGGCGGCAGTTCTACGCGATAAGCTTCACGCCAGCTCCGGCGCAGCAGGTGATGTCTGAACCCGGTTATTGCGCGTTCTACTATCCGAATGCGAATTGCCAGAACAAGGGTCCATGCAACCCCTATACCGACCCGAATTACCGACACAATGGAGGCCAGAGTTCGGGCTCGTGGCAGAGCAGTGAGACCGTCGGCGTCGCACCGAAGCGGCCGCGGACCATCGAGAATATCAAAACGGTATACAACATCGAAACGACGATACCCAATGCGCCTTGCCCCCAGCAACCGGAGGCGAGGGCAAGCCCGACTCACGAAAGCCCTCGAGGGACTTGGTAAATCGCGCCTCAGCCAAGGCGTCTTGCTGCTTGCCTGATTAACCCGACGTGAGGGATTTTGTGAAACTCCCGGCAGCACTTCCGACGAGATCACCAATTTTACTCCAGAACGAGTTATCATCGCCTCCAGCGCGAATTTGGCTTTCTATGGTCGGTCCATTCGCCATCGGCTGTTTGACAATCGCTAGCCCTTTTGCTGTGAGTTGAGCGCCTGCCACGTACATCGTTCCGTCCATGGTTTGGCTCATCTTTTTCGTGCGAATGATGCCTTCATCCAGCATCCACCCGAGCACGCTTTCGAATGTTTTCTTATCCTCGGGTGCTCCCAGAAAATTCTCCGGTCTGCGGCTGTCGATGTTGTGCTGGAGCAAGCCGGTCGAAACAAATCGGGCTATTACACGGCCTACGACTGCCATGTGCTGATCCAATGCCGATTCCGTCATGACGCCTCGCTATCCGCAACCTCTAATTTAGATGATAATGCACTTCGCTAAAATAGGGAATTGTCAGATCGGCAAATTCGGGCATGCTGTATTTGGAGGGCGGTTTGGGAATGGCAGGGAGCGGCCACTTAATGGATAACTTTACGGCTTTTATCTTAGGTGCTCTGATTACGGTATTGGTCAGCATCTTCTTTTACATTCAGTCCGGACGCGAGTTGAAACGTGAAGCTGAAGCGCTGCGCTTAGACGCCAAAAAACTTCGTGAGCTCCAAGAGCTAACCATTTATGCGTTGACGAACCCCGGCGCAAAAATGGAGCCCAGAAGAGATGAAGCAGGAAAAATTGTTGGCCTGATTGTCAGCGCTACGGGACATGCAGGGGCGCGGGTAAGCGCGCGTGGTGTTCTGACGCTGACCCCTAATCCCGACGACCCAACCGCTGGGTGAGCCGGTTTTGCTCTTGGCAAATCCGCAAATCAGGCCGTCATTGCCCGGTGCAGGATTGGCACTCCAAACTTACTGTGGATCTTCTGGCTTATCTCGCTCATGGCTTTCGGCCTCGCTGGCAGCGCAGGCATCCATGCCGTGACATTTGCTCAAGTAATACCGTATGCCCGCACCGATCGCGGCGGTAATGATCACCGCGGAAATCAACAGAAAAAGCCACCGTCGAATCAACATTTTGTTTCCACACCAGCGTCAACCGATTCCACAATGGCACACGTATCGGGCACACAAAAGCCGCCCCTGATAGTTGGCAATCGTCGCAAATCAGATCGGCGTCTGTAGCGCCATCAGCCCCGCTGGGGTGAGTTTGATCTCAGACCGAGGGCCTCCGCCCCGCCGCTCAATCCACCCAGTTTCCGCAAGCCGGTTTAGCGTGCCTGGGCCGACGGCAATCCGCAGCTTGGATACCAATACCCAATCTCCGGCGCGTAGGTACTGCATAAGTTGGCGCTGAGTCGCGTTGACGCCCGACGCTTTGCCTTTCACGTACTTCTCGCCTTCAGCTCAGCCTCGCGCCTCTGGCGCTCCGCTCTGAGGCGTTTGTGGTTTTCCTGAAATTCTGGCTCGGCTTGACTGTCCGATATCGTTTGTCGCGACCCTATCGGATTGAGGGCCTTTCTGTTGGCGTCGTCAGCGACTTGTTGCTCGGCGGACCGTTTCGGTTGGATCATTTGGCTTTCACCTTCAGCCCGAGCTCGACCAGGCGGCGGAATTCAATAATAATATTGTTTCTGCAAAACGACCCAGATGACGAAGACAAGGCCAGCGATGGCCCAGACTTTTGTGTCAGTTGCCCATTTCCAATCCTTCACTTAGCTTTCTCGATCAGCCTACCGGTCATTCGCCTTTTGCCTTTTCTTCTCGCGCCAGCCGTTCTGCTCTCAGACGTTGGCGATTTGCGAAGAACGCCTTCTCCTCGATCTGGTGCTCCGACAGTAGCTTAGCGGCGTCGACCTCTTTGAATGCCTTGCGGGCCTCGGGTTGTGCGGGAGTCATGGGTTTTGACGGGTGGTCGCTCACTTCTTTGCCTTCGCCCGATCGACGCGGACTTCGCGAAATTCCTCCGGCCCTTTTAGGAGCCGCCTCTTGCGGCTGGCTTGTTCTTCCGGATGCGCGTCAACGTCGGTCAGACGATCAATCTGAACGGCTGCAAGATCGCGGGCAGTAGGGGAATCGCTTCGCTTTTGCTTGCGGGCGACTTGGACGCTCCCCAATGCAATCTCGACCAGCCGGCGTATGGCGTCTGACAGCTTCGGCGTGTCGACTTGAGCCTTCGCCCATTTCTCTATCGTAGCGCGCAGGTCGGCATCAGCTCTAAAGCCGATCATTGGCCGAACACCGGTAGCCGGCCGGCCTCTTTTTTGTTTAGCAGATATTGCCTTCTTCATACTTTTCTGTTTAGCATAAAAACAAGCCGAGGGGAAGCTTGCGACTTCCGCCCCGGCTCTAACCCGAGCCATAAAGGACCGAGAATCCAATGACCCAAGCTGATCCGCGTCATAGCACGCCACCCACAAACACGTCTGCGATTCCGTCACGCCGACGCTTCCTTACTCAATCCGGCATCGCAGCCGTTGCTGCTGCTGTCACCGTGCCAGCCATGGCCGCGGTCGTCACCGGCGCCGAGGATCCCATCTTCGCAGCGATCAAGGCGCATAAAGCGGCGGTGCGAAACTCAAACGCGGCCACCGCGGAATCACATCGACTCGTCGCACTCGCGGATGCGGCGGTCGGACCCAGCAGCATACAGGTGCTCGATCTGTACGGGCCTGGCGCACCCCGCACGTATGTGATGGTCAATTGCTGGATCGATCTCGAAAAGTACGTCTCGCCGGAAACAGACGCTGAATTGTATCAGCATTGCCGTGCCGAGCTCGATGAGCAGAAGCACAGGCACCACCAATATCTTGAGAGCATCAGCCCTAACGGCGACATCGATTCCGTCGGTGATGAAGAATATGCAGCCGAATGGGACGTGGCCGGCGAATTGGAAGATACGGTTCCGACCACGCTGTCGGGTTTGCTCGCCATGCTTTCCTATCTCGGTGAGGCAGCGAAAATTGACCGCGGGGGTATTTTTGAGGACGTCGGTGTCCTGTTCAACTCGCTTGCCGAGGCGGCCCAGACGTCGAAGGCGGCGGGGTGATGGACATGGATAGCAACATTGTCGAATTTCCGGCCTCCGACCGGCCCATCCTGGAGGGCGAAGTGGACAAGCTCCACGCAACGGCCTTCATAAATATGGAGGGCGAAGTTTGCGACCTTGAGAGAATGGGCGCGATCACCCGAGATCTGATCATGGAATGCGCCGCGAGAGAAGATAGCTATCGACAGTTGGAGCTGGCCGTCTTTGCTGTCTGGCAATTGGAAAAAATGACCCGGGATTTCCGGACCAACTACTACAAGCGCTGGCATGGCGAACAGGTCATCACCTCATGAAGCGGCCCTGATCCAACACCGGCGCGGGGTCGAGAGGCCCCGCGTCCATTTCGTCGACGATCTTACCGGAGGAGCCAAGCATGCGAAATATAATCGAAGACAGAAGAGTCCTGACGATGCAATTTGAATCCTTTGCCCACTATGCGAGACATGAGAGCGGAAAGCCCAAATCTGCAGATTGTTTTGATGCACTTGCGGTAAGTGTCGATCGGGTCTCTGCCGAGCTGTTGGAGGCTTACGTGGAAATGTTCCAGAAGATCGAACACAGGAAAGTCGACAGAGCTTTAAGGCAATCCATACAGGATGGATTATGGTCGCCCGAAACTGCAACAGAATATATGCAGCGATTCATTGCGTTTGCGTCCCGCACTGGGGCGCCTTCTTGAGGGTATTTAATGGCAACTGGCCTGGACGCAGCCCACGGGTCGTTTGCGGGGGGGCTTCGGTCCCGCGCTCGACATTTAAGGCATGCAGGCGCGTATAAATTGGCGACCCCAATTGCTCAACAGATACTCTCCGAAGTTCCGTATGCCGATCTGAACGCCCCCTTGCATCAAAGTTTCTGGAGATCGCGTAGCGCTCGCATCTACAAGCCCCATCTGCTGCAAGTGCTGGTAATACATCAAAGCATTTTCAGGAAAGTCGAGCCCATCCGGCTTCGCTAGTTCCTCGGTCACTGACGGGTCAAAAAGATTTCGGGCCCGGTCAAGTCTGGAAGTCGTGACCACCTTTGCTGGTTGGGCTGCGAGGGCTGCGAGGATTTTAGCTTCGTCAGCGGACAGATTTTTTATGATACCGGGAAACGCTGGATGAGCATGCGCGCGACGATCGCGGTCCATGGAGCTCGCTAGCAGGGACGAGAACATCTGATCGATGGACGAATCCTCAACCTCGTACCGCACGCCCTCTAGCACAGGACCCAAGATCTGCGGTGGCGGCGCTATTCGCTGGTCCTCAGGCACAGCACGAATCGAACGGTCGATGAAGGCGCGGACGCGGTCTTGGTAGGCCCCAGCGAGTTGGATCGGGACCAGCACCAGCCGTAAAGTCTTCGCCAAATCCTGCAAAAATTGCCCGGTTTGAACCGCTGCAGGCGCTGCAACGTCATCGTACGCTTGCTTGACCGGAAGCTGCTTCGCAATCTCCTTAGCTATTTCCGTCGCCATATCCTCGGCCGGCATCGTTTGGTCTCCGATTTCCACAATCATACACGATTGAGAAGCGTTGCCGGGTCGGCAACGATGATGCACACTCCCAAAGGTGATCCTGAGCGCAAGCTCAGGACCACCCCTCGGGGAGCCATCTTGATGGGCATGGAAGGCCGGCGTCACAACCGCCGGCCTTCTGCTTTTTTCCACCAAGCGAGTCTCAACCTACACAGGCCGCGCTCGCCCGATACGCAAACAAAGCCTTATGCCCGATTCACACAATGCCACGTGCGTATGCGGGAGCGGAGATCCTGCTCGGCAACTGGTTTGCAGACACAGCGCAGACACGAACGAAAAACCCCGCTCACACCGAGCGGGGGTTTTCACGTCTAAGCTGTTGATTTTCATGGTGAGCGCGGTGGGACTCGAACCCACGACCCCATGATTAAAAGTCACGTGCTCTACCGCCTGAGCTACGCGCTCACTTGCCGCGCTGTGTAGGGGGCGGGCCCCCTCGGGTCAATAGCACCGGCACGACAAATGCGCCGGTCTCAAGACCCCAATTCCCTTTTTGTTGCCGAAGGTTAGCCAAGGGTCTTCACAAGTGCCGGCCAAGCCATCCACGGCCGTCAATTGGCTTCCCGGCGAATCTCCGACGCCACCGGCTGCGAGGGCGCGGCGACCGTCGGCGGGCGGACCGGGCGCAAGCCGATCAGCTCCGCCGTGCGCACCGCGCTGTTGCGCCAGAAGGCAAAGGAATTGGCGCGGGAGTTTTCCAGCAGCGCGATCGATACCGCCGCCAGGAATGGCAGGCTTTGCAGCACCAGCACGCCTGCGAAGATGTAGATTTCGCGGACCTGCTTGTAGCCGTTCATCACGACCAGCACGGTGGCGCCGACAAGCAGCAGCACGCCGATCACGGCTTCCCAGAACGCCTGGAATTCGATCGACATCCGCGACAGGCCGCCCTTGGAGGTGCGCGCGAAGGCGAGATGCTCGGTGATCAGGCCTTGGGCCACCGCGCGCGACACCGTCCACTGCACGCTCATTGCCGCGATCATGGCGCCCAACATCTGGCCGGCCTTGATGTTCACCCTCAGACGATAGAGCGCGATGAAATGCGTGAGTGAAACGATGAACGAGGCGATGATCGGCAGCGTCAAGATCTTGTCGGGAATGGAGATGTCGGCGAACGCCACGATCGGAACCCAGATCAGATTGAGGATCGCCACCACCACGCCGAGGCTCTCGGCGCCGAGCCAGTTCAGCCAGCCCAGCGAGAATTCCCGGCGTTGATCCGGCGACAGCCGGCTGGCGCCGGGCAGGAACCGCCGCCAGTGCTTCTTCACGATCTGGAAGCCGCCATAGGCCCAGCGGTGGCGCTGCTTCTTGAACGCCTCGTAGGTGTCCGGCAGCAGGCCCTCGCCATAGCGGACGTTGGTGTAGTGCGTCAGCCAGCCCTGCTGCTGAATGGTCAGGCCGAGATCGGTGTCCTCGCAGATGGTGTCGCTGGACCATCCGCCCGCCATATCCATCGCCGCACGCCGGATCAGGCACATCGTGCCGTGCACGATGATTGCGTTGTGTTCGTTGCGTTGAACCATGCCGATGTCGAAGAAACCGGCATATTCGCCGTTCATGATGTAGTGCATCAGCGAGAGGTCGCCGTCGCGATGCTCCTGCGGCGCCTGCACCAGGCCGACACGAGGGTCGGCGAAGACAGGCACCAGATCCTTCAGCCAGTCTGGATGCACGACATAGTCGGCGTCGATGATGCCGATGATCTCGGCATCGACAGCCGTGCGCTCCATCGCGATGCGCAGCGCACCGGCCTTGAAGCCTTTAACCTTCTCGGCATTGATGAAGACGAAGCGTTCGCCGAGCGAACGGCAATGATCCTGGATCGGCTGCCAGAACGCGGGATCCGGCGTGTTGTTGATGATGCAAACGCATTCGAAGTTCGGATAGTCGAGCCGTGACACTGCATCGAGCGTTTGCTTCAGCATCTCGACCGGCTCGAAATAGGCGGGGATATGGATCGATACTTTCGGGAAGGTAACGCCTTCGCCGATCGTGGCCGGCGCCAGCGTCGCGGTCCTGGCGATCAGCCGGCGCGGCCCGTGGCCGAAGGCGACAGCCGCGATCTCGTCGATCCGCGCCATCGCGATCAACACCAGCGGCACCAGCAGGATCAGGCCGAGGGTCAGCGCAAACGCCGAGCCGAACACGAAGTAATGCCCAGCCCAGTAGGCGAACACGGTCGAGGCCCAGGCGCCAACGCCGTTGGCGGCTGCCGAAAGCACAAAGGCCTGCATCACGGTCGGCTGTTCCAGCCGCAGGATCGGCAGCGACATCAGGATGCCGACCAGCAGCGCGATCGCCGCGAGCTTCCAGTAGTTCGGATTTACGATCGGGCCGGTCCACGAGAACTTGGCGTCGCCGGCGTTGTCGAGGATGCCCCAATAGGGACCGACGCCGCCTTCGAAGAATTTCCAGGGCCGGTCCATCGCTTCGACGATGTTGTATTCCATGCCCATTGCTTCGGCGCGGGTGACGAAGTTGCGCAGCACGGAGGCCTGTTCGAACTGGCCGGGCTCGGCGTTCCTCAAATTGTAGCCGGCGCTGGGCCAGCCGAATTCAGCGATGACGACCCGCTTGCCCGGGAATTTTTCGCGCAACAGGCCGTAGAGATAGACCGCCTGGTCCACCGCCTGCTTGTCGGTAAAGTTTTCCCAGTAGGGCAGCACGTGGGCGGCGATGAAATCGACCGACGAGGCGAGTTCCGGATTGTCGCGCCAGCTGTTCCAGATTTCGCCGGTCGTCACGGGAACATTGACCGATTTCTTGACCCGCTTGATCAGTTCGATCAGGTCCTCGACCTTCTGGTCGGCGCGGAAGATGGCTTCGTTGCCGACCACGATGCCGTTGACGTTGCTGTTTCGTTTGGCAAGCGCTATCGAGGCATCGATTTCGCGCAGGTTGTGGTCGTCATCCCTGTTGATCCACGCGCCCACCATGACCTTGAGCCCGAACTCGGCTGCAATCGGCGGCACCAGCTCGTTGCCCTCGATCGAGGAGTAGGAGCGGATCGCCCGCGTCACGGTGGAGAGGCGCTTCAGGTCGGCGCGAACCCTGTCGGGGTCGACCGTGTTGTCGACGACGTGACCCGGTTCAAACGGCGTATAGGAGACGCTCGGCAGGATGCCCCTGAAGTCGGGTGCCGGCTGCTTTTCCTGGAACAGGCCCCACAGCGCAGCGTGGGCTGCGGTCACGCACAACAGGACGGCAACGACGGCGCGCATCGGCGGCTAAACCATACGGGGCCTGCAAGGGGAGAAAGCGAACCCGTCCCCAAGGTTCGACCGACACGGCGGCAACATCACGATAATACTGCCGCGCGAATTCACAACTGGTATGACGGCATGGCGTTTTAAGGGCGCGGGTTATTCGAACGCCGAATATTTCGGATCGTTCCGGAGCACCGCGCCCTCGTTGATTACTTCGTCGGCGCCGCGGGCGCGGTGGGGGCCGGAGCGGGGGTTGCCGCAGGAGCCGGGGCCGCATTGCCGGCGGTCGCGGGGGCCGCAGGCGCCGGGCTGGCCGCGACGGCGGCCTGGGGCTGGGCGCCCGGATTGATCCAGCAGGCATGGATGCGGCTAGACAGGGTTTCGGCCACCTTGGGGTCGATCTGGCCGCCAAACCGGGTCAGGCAGCGGAACGCCGCCTGGACGTGGCCGCCGGGGCAACCGAACAGGTCATAGAGGTCGAGGTGGCGGAAGGCGGTATCGAGGTCGTCCCGCCACATCAGGCTGACCACGCGGCGGCCGAGCCAGACGCATTCGGGGTTGCCGGCCGGGCCGTTGATGGCGGTCTGGGCCTCGACGAACTCGTCGGTCTTGCGCTGGTTATCCTTGGTGGCGTCGGCGGCATTGGCGGCCGGGGGCTTGCCCTGATCCTGGGCCGCCGGATTGCCGCTCTGGGCGAATACGCCGCCTGTTCCAACCAAAACAGCAAGGCTTCCAATCAAAATAGCAAGGCCTGCAGCGGCGAGGTGGCGCACAACCGACTTTCCTGGACCAGGCACCCGACGACGCATGTATTCTCCGACTTATTTCCGTGTGACGGCCCGTTTGTTGCCGTCCAAATAGGTCCCCAATGCGGCGGAGACTGCTGCCGATTCCCATGCCGGTTATTTCGGATTTTGTCCAGCAAAGTCACAACTTTATCGCTTCGTGGTAAAATCGCCGCAGGGGAAGACTGCCGAATAGGGCTATCGTGCATCTTGGCAGATTGCCGGTGAACCGCTAATCGACGGGTCCTGCCCGGAGGATGGAACCGATTTCTCTTCGTACGCCGCTGGCGCTTCTCCTTTTATCGCTCGCTATGATCGCGGCCCTTTGGTGGTGGGTAGCCACGCCGATTACGCTTTCGCGCGCGCCGATCGATCCCAATGCCAAGCTGCAATGCGTGTCCTACGCGCCGTTCCGCGACCTGCAGACGCCGCTGGGTCCGACCACCCAGATCGGGCCGGAACAGATCGCGCAGGACATGGCGCAGCTCGCCAAAATCAGCGACTGCGTGCGCACCTATTCGATCGAGAACGGGCTCGACCAGGTTCCGGCCGAGGCCGCCAAAGTCGGGCTGAAGGTGCTGCAAGGGATCTGGCTCGGCAGCAACAGGCTGAAGAATCTGTCCCAGATTTCGATCGCAGTCGGCCTGACCA
>JBBRSX010000067.1:0-30146 GCA_038244925.1 Hyphomicrobiales bacterium
ACACTCCGGCCTTCCCTGCGCAATGGCTTTACGGCTTATACGTGGTCGTCCTGGTGACCGGCTTTATTGCCACCATCGCCGGCGGATTGCTCCGCCAACTTGACGCCAGCACCGGGGCGTCGGACCCTCACGATTTCGCCGTACGCAGCAGCCCGTTCGTCTGGCGTGCTGCCGCGTCCACCACGACCTGCCCCACGTCCGCGACGATGGCCAACGCCCCTCTTGGCGGGACAGGATGGCGAGAGTGATAAAGATGATTTGCCTGACGGAGCGAGCGAAATTTTGCCCGTCGGGTTAATTTGTCGCACCACCCGTCATTCCGGGATGCGCCACTTGGCGCAGGCCTCAGATGCGCAATTGCGCATCGGGGAATCCATAACCACGATCGTGAGTATGGGTTCTCTGATGTGCAATTGCACATCAAAGCTCGCGCGACGCGCGCCCCGGAATGACGAGAGCGTTAAGCCCGCTTCGTCGAAACCAGACCCCACGCCGCAATCGCCGCCATCAGCAGCGAGATCAGCACGTTGTAGCCGGCGAGCGAGAGGCCGAGAAAGCGCCACTGCACCTCGTCGCAGCGTATCACTTTTACCGTGTCGAGCCGGTCGAGCAGGCTGCCGGCGCTGCCGAAATTGCCGACCGGGCCGGTGCAATCGGTCGGGCCCAGCCACAACTTCCATTCGACGCCGGCGTGGTAGGCGCCGAGCCAGGCATTGGCGAGCGCGGCCAGCACGAGCAGCGCCAGGCCTGCCAGCAGCACCGGGCGCGGCGCACCCCGGATGGCCGCGAGCGCGACCACAAAGCCGAGCGGGAACGCCATGTAGTAGGCGTAGCGCTGTTCGAGGCAGAGCGGACAGGGCACGACGCCGAGCACCAGCTGAAAGAACCAGGCCCCCGCCAGCGTGGCGGCGGCAATCAGCGCCACCGCCAGCGCCGCCGTCAGCGCCGGATTGGCGGAAAAGCGCGCGGGCGACGAATATCCGGCGGCATTCGATGTCACGGGCTGTTCTCCGTCGCATGACCCAACCCGGAGGGCCAAAGTGGCGACCGGTACGGTCAAGCGCAAAAAGCGGGTGAAATGGTCCTATCCCGCGGCAATGGCACTGTCGAGGCAGGGAACAATCACATCCGCGCGGGTTGACCGGGGCAGACCTGCAGCTATATTCCGCCCGCTTCGCGACACCGCCCCTCGGGCCGATGTTGCGAATGCCCCTGTGGCGGAATTGGTAGACGCGCTCGACTCAAAATCGAGTTCCGCAAGGAGTGCTGGTTCGATTCCGGCCAGGGGCACCAGTCTTCGCTGCTACGCAGCTTCGCCTGGCGCGGCCAGCTCCAATCCCTCGGTACGTAGCGGCGAAGACTGTCCGGCGAAGCCTCTTGGCAAAGCGGGGCGAGGCAAACTCCTTCGGCTACGCGTGGCGCAGCCACCGGACCGCAAGGGTAGAGCGTGTCCGGCGAAACTTGAGCGAAGCGAGAGCGAAGACGGACTGTTGCGGCCAGCCTCACTACATCGTGCGAAGCGGCGCCATTTGTTCTCTGTTCCGCTCAACCCTCCAGAGTAGACATTCATCAGGACCGTCGGGACGTCTGCCATCTGCCACGAGCGTCATTGCGCTACAGTCGAAGGCAGTGTTGGTCTCGTCTCGGCGACGCTCTTTCGCTGAGACACCGCGGACCACCAGCTACACAGCCGATCGTGGGATTTGAGCAGCGCATCGCCACCCGGATCAGCGACGAAGTAAGCGATCATCGGAGCAAGGTGGATGTCGGCAAGCGACAAGGCGTCCGAAACCAAAAAGTTTCCGCCGTTGGCAAGCTGATCGAGCGCTCCGAGAACTCTCGGTGCGGCTTTTAGCCCCCGCTGGTATTCGGATTGCTCCGACAGATGACCCATGCGCGGCCTGAAAACCCCGTGGGAGAAGACCTGCCGCACGAGAGGCCAGTAGGCGTAGCTGTCGATTACGGAGAGGAACTGGCTAACCCGCGCCCGATCTTCGAGCTTGAGCGGCTGGAGTCTTGGACCGCTGAACGCTTCATCGACGTATCGGGTGATCGCATTCGTTCGAAGACAACGAATTCACCGTCGACCAATGTCGGCACCCGCTTGAACGGGTGCATCGTCAGATAGTCCCGTGGCACGTCATCGGCAAATGGATTTACTTCTACCCATTCGTAACTGACGCCCTTCTCTTGCAAGGCAAGGCGCGCGATCCAGCTGTAAACGCTATACTGATAACCGTGTAGTTTCACCGTCACGTCACAGCCTCCTCGTCCTGGTCCAGTGCAAGATCGGCACGTCGCAGGCCGACCTGCACGCCCACCTGTTCGATCGAATGGGCGATCGGCGGACTGGATTTCGCAACAGCGACCGTAACACTCTCCATGATGACGAAGCGCCGAAGCAGCCCTATGGCGATCGTCTCGCCTAGAGCCTCGAGAGTCTGGAATCTGCCCGAAGCAGAGATTTGCACGGCTTCATCGACCACGGCGTCATATCTGATGGAACAGTCCAGATCATCGCCACAGTGGGTCCGGACCTCTCGAAGAGTAGCCGAAATATCAAAGATGAAATTTTGGCCGAGCTTACGCTCTTCCTCAAATAGCCCGTGGTACCCGTACGTTTTGAGTCCGATAATGTTGATCGACGTAAGCATGGGCAGCTCCCAAAAGAAGCGTTTGATCGAGGTTGCCCCCAATTGCCCAGGCGAACAGCAGGTTTGCCCGCGTTTCCCGATGGTGCTCCATCCAAGGTCGCCAGTTGCGCGAGGACCAGAGAGTTAGCGGTTTCCTGCAGAGTTTACAACGACGAAAGGTACGCCTCGTCGGCTCACCTGGCCATGTGGGTTTAACGGCCTACCGGCTCTCCACCTGCGCTATCGCTTTTACGATTTCCATGCTCCAGTGAAAATTGTACCGCGACTTGTCCTTCATAAGGACAGCGCAATTGCATGACGGGATGGAAGCGATGGACCTGAAGGGCATGGTTGCACTGGTGACGGGCGGCAATGGCGGGCTGGGGCAGCGCATCTGCCATGCGCTTGCAAAGGAGGGCGCACATATCGCCGTCATGTATGCGAAGAGCCGCGAGCAGGCCGAAGGCGTCGCGAGCGAATTGAAGTCGCAATATCAAGTCAACGCGCATGCTTTCGCCTGCGACATCACCGACGACGCGGCCGTCAAGCGGCTGATCGGCGAGGTCACCCATGCCTTCGGCCGCATCGATATTCTGATCAACGATGCCGCTTACAATCTCTCGATTCCCTTCGGCGATCTCGACAGTCTGTCGATGGAAGTGTGGGACAGGATCATGGCCACCAACCTGACGGGGCCGATGCGCCTGACCAAGGCGGTCGCCCCTGTCATGAAGGCCCAGGGACAAGGCCGCATCGTCAACATCGCTTCGGTCGCAGGGCTCAGCCCGACCGGCTCTTCCATCGCCTATGCCGTATCGAAGGCGGGGCTGATTCACCTGACGCGTTGCATGGCGGTCGCACTGGCGCCCGAGACGCTGGTCAACTGCGTGGCGCCGGGTCTGCTGGACGGCACGCGCGCGACAGCCAATCTCAAGCCCGAGCAGGTCGAGCGATCCGCGGCAAGCTCACTCCTGAAGAAGCCCGCCGACAAGGACGACTGCGCCGACATGGTGGTCACCATGTGCCGCACCGAGACCATGACCGGTCAGACGGTCGTCATCGACGCTGGACGCGTTTTTCATTGAGGTGACGGGTTTAGCCGGGCCGCTGCCAGTTCGAACGCGGGCAGGCGAACCAATCGAGCAAGTTCAGATGGATCGCTACACCGCAGCCAACACCCGATCGATCTCCGCAAATGCCTTGCTCTTTTCGTCCGGCGTCATCAGCGACGCCTCGATTCCGTTGCGCACGATCGCGACGATCTCGTCGCGACCAAGTCCCAATGCCTCCGACACCGCGCGAAAATTCTCGTTTACGTAGCCGCCGAAATAGGCGGGATCGTCGGAGTTGACCGTCACCAGCAATCCCTTGTCCAGCATCCGCCGCAGCGGGTGTTTGGCCAAATCGTCGACCACCTTCAGCCGCAGGTTTGACAACGGGCACACGGTCAGCGCGGTCTTGTCCCGCGCCAGCCTGCCGACCAGCACCTCGTCTTCCATCGATCGGATGCCGTGATCGATGCGGGCGACGCCGAGCACGTCGAGCGCTTCCCAGATGTAGCTCGGCGGGCCCTCTTCGCCGGCGTGGGCCGACAGAAAGAAGCCGGCGTCGCGGGCGCGGTTGAACACGCGCTTGAACTTGCTCGGCGGGTGGCCGGCTTCCGACGAATCGAGGCCGACGCCGACGATGCGATCCCTGAAAGCCAGCGCTTGATCCAGCGTCTTCTCCGCATCCGCCTCGTCGAGGTGACGCAGGAAGCACATGATCAGGCTGGCGCGGACGCCGAGCGTCTTTGCGGCATGTTCAATGGCGCGATGCAGGCCGTTGATCACGGTGGCGAAGGCGACGCCGCGGGAGGTGTGGCCCTGCGGATCGAAGAACATCTCGACATGCACGAGGTTGTCGGCGCGCGCCCGCTCCAGATAGGCCCAGGCGAGGTCGTAAAAATCCTGTTCCGTGATCAGCACCGACATGCCCTGATAATAGATGTCGAGGAAATCCTGCAGGTTCGAAAATTGATAGGCCCGGCGCAACGCCTCGACCGACGCATAGGGCAACGAAATGCTGTTGCGGCGCGCCAGCGCAAACATCAGTTCCGGCTCAAGGCTGCCTTCGATGTGAATGTGCAGTTCGCATTTCGGCAAACGCGTGATCAGGGTTTCAAGCATATGGATTTTACCGCTGTCGCCGGAACTGGCGCCCGGCCGCAACAGCGAACTAGCATATATCATGCCGACCAGCATCGTGACGCTGCGATCAACGGGCAAAGCGGTGAAGCCGCGCGGCGGCAGAGTGCGTCAGTCGTTCGGGAGCGAACGACTAATCGTCGCCGAACAGCTTGATGCCGGGCATGTCGAGCCTGACCGGTTCGGTCGCAAAGGCCTGCCGCGACTCGGTGTCGTCGCGGACCGCCTGCGCGACCGCTTCCAGATCCTGTTCGCGCGGCTGATGGATGCGACGCTTGTCGGCCCATCGCTGATGGCGCTCGGCGCGCCGCTTCTCGGTGGCTGCGTGCTTCAGATCGGCATCGCGCGCTTTGGCGAACGCCTCGCGCGGCGAAGCGGCCGGCTCACGCGCGGTTTGCTCGACCGCCGGGGATGGCGCTGTTGCGGGCTGCACGGCGGTCGCGTTGCCGGCCGTTTTCTGTTCGGCAGGCGACTCCTTCTGTGGTTGCGGCTCGATCTGCGCAGGCGCAGTCGCAACGGCCGGAGTTGCCGGCGCCGCGGTTTGCGTGGCTGCGATCGCAGGCGTCGGTTCCGACGGCGCCGAGGTCACCGGGATTGTCCGCTCTGCCATCCGCAGTTCGAGCTTGGTCGGTTCCGTCGCATATTTAAGTTGATGCGGCGCGACGATGTTGGCGAACAGCAATCCGCCGCCCAGACCGGCCGCGATCGCTACCGCCACGGTTCCCACGCCTGCAAAATATGCTGTTGTTGTGCGCATGGTATCGGCTCCGTTATCCACGCGGGCAACGCGCGTAACAGGTCCAATGTTCCGGGAAAATGGAGCAGGTAAGAAATTGGAACCGGCGGCGCAGCGCCGGCTCAGATCATCGAGGCTACTTTTTCCAGCCCGATGATACGGGCGAGCGAGCGAACTTCGCTCTTCTGGTCTTCACGCAGCTGGAACAGCAGCGGCATCGCCGCCGACTTCAGCTGCTGGACTTCCTCGGCCTCGGGGTCGATCGGCACGCCTGGCGCGTTCGGATTGGCTTGCCGGCCGGCGTGGATCTTGCGGGCGACGGCGCGCAGCGCGCTTTCCACCGGCGGCCAGTAGGATTCCTGCGAGGACGAAAGTTTCAGGCGCTCCTTGATCCCGGCGATCTGGATATCGCTCAGCAGCGCGTAATTCTTCTGCGGTTGCGGCTTGGCGGCGGCCTTCGGCTTCGGCGGCGCGGCGGGCAAGGTGGCATTGGCATTGGATGGCGAAATCACCTGCGGCGGCATGCCGAGGTCGGCCGGCGAGGTCGAGGCATAAGCCCGGCGCAGCGACTCGTTCAGCGCGGGGTCGATCTGCACGGGTTTGGATGGCCTGGAATCGAACGCCCTGGGATCGAACGCCGCCAACGCCTGGCTGACGACGGCGAGCTTGTCCTTCTTGCCTTCCCGGTTCGAAACCGGGGCCTGAATCGCAGAGGTGTTGGCGGAAGCCAGTTCGAACCGCGCCAGGGGCACGCTGTCACGGCCGAGAATGCTGGTGGCGGCGGCGCCGACCACGAGAAAGCACGTCAGCGCGACGATCGTCATGGCTCTGGTCAAAAACGTCTCCATATCCACCGACCGCCTGGGCCTTCCTTTTAGAATTGAATGGTAATTAAGGCTTTACCATGCCGCCCTGGCGACCAGGTCCACGGTAAAAACTCGGAAACCCCACCGAAATGGCCGAAATCCCACGAAAATCAGGCTGCAACTGCGAGATCATAGGCCTCCTGGATATCGGCGACGATATCGGAGGCTTCCCAGAGCGCGTCGGGGGCGACCGAGCGCAGGCTGATGGTCCAGTTGCTCTTGCCAGTGCGGGGCATGCTGACGATGTCGAATTCGACGTTGCGGCACAGCGGATGCCGGTCGAGGGCCCGGGTCACCCGCCATCTGATTTCGTCGAGAGTCGCAGGCGTTTTTGCAAAAAACTGATCGAGGTCCAAGGCGCGTTCCATGTCATGCCCCTTCGCTGGCGGTCAGCCCGGCCGTGGCGGCGGACCGTCCTCTGGGGCTATTGTTGGGGCGGTTTGGTTAACGGCCCGTTAAATCCGAACACCGGGCAACAACGGTGCGACTAACCCAGATGGCGGAAACGACATCCCCGACGAAAACGGCCACGGCCAGACCCTCGGTGCGCGCCGCGCTGGTGGTGGCCGCGGCGATCTCGGCCGTGACGCTGGCGATCGCGACCTTCGAACTGTCGATGGCGGACTGGCCGTCGGCCTTTGTGCTGCTGGGCCTGGTGCCGTTGACGGCGCTGACATTTATCGGCGGCGGCCTGTGGTCGGTGACGCTGCTGCTTCGCATCCGAAGCCACGGCGTGAAATTCGCCGCACCGTTCCTGATCTACGCGCTGACGCTGGTGCTGCTGGAATACGCGCCGCTGGAGCGGATCGCCTTGCAGCGGAATTTCACCTGGCACCGGGCCAACCGCGAACGGATCGTGGCGCGGGTCGAGGCCGGCGAACTCAAACCCAATGTCGACACCAACAAGAACCTGATCGCGCTCGGCGACCGCGAGGCCAATGTTTCCGCAGGGGGTAACGACATCGTCGTCGATCCCGTCGAGAAAGGCGCCTATGTGCTGTTCCTGACCTCGCGCGGCCTGAAGCACTATTTCTCCGGCTTCCTGCACGTGCCTTCAGGCGCCGATCCCAAAGACTTCTTCGAATTCGACGACAAGCCGCCGAGCCGGCTCGTGCGCTACGACAAGGATTGGTATTTTGTGGCGAACTAATCACTCGCCGTTGAAATAGAGATCGCGCGCCGTCGCGCCGAAGATTTTTGCGCGCGCGGTGGCGTCGGGAACAGCTTCAACCAGCCAGTCGATGGTGGACTGATACGGGAACTGGCCCTCATGGCCGACAAACGGACAGTCGCTCGCCCACACCAGCCGATCGGGACCGGCAACACGAAGCAGTTCGCGCGCATATTCCTTTGACGGCGGCCCGAGCCGGTAGCCGCCGGACACCTTGACCCAGGTGCGCCCCTTGTCGATGGAGCGCAGCAGCGTCTTGAAGCCTTCGCTGTTGATGCCGGATTTCGGATCGGGGCGACCGAGATGATCGACCACGATCTTGACGCCGGAGGCCTCCAGCGTCGGCAGGATTTTTGGCAGGTCCTCACCGTTGACATGGGGATGAACGTGCCAGTCGAGATCGGCGAGGCGGCGAAACAGCACGCGATAGTCGAACGTGGTGATGTCCGGCAGCTTCGGCAGTCCGATGAAGGGAAGCCGGATGCCGACGAAACCGTCGCGGCTCATCGCTTCCAGCTCAAATCGTTCCATCGGACGCCGGAAGATCGCGGTGCCGCGCAGCCGCGCGCGATGGGCGCGCAGCGCCGCCAGCGTGTAGTCGTTGTAGTCGCCCCACGGGCTTGCCGCAGCGATCACCGCGCGGTCGACGCCGTTTTTGTCGAGGGTCGCGATCAGTTCTTCGTGGGTGAAGCTGTAGGTCGGCGCGTGGCGCGGGTTGTCGACCAGCGGCATGTCTGTGGTGAAGACATGGACATGGGCGTCGATCTTGAAACTGTCGGGCATTGCGGGTTCCAGTTCACTGCGGCTCGAGGCCGACCTTTTTCACCACGGCGGCCCACAAATCGATATCGGATTTGAGCCGCGCATCGAGCTCTTCCGGCGACGACGTCACCGGTTCGCCGCCGAGTTCGACCATGCGTTTCTGGAAATCAGGATCGCCGATGATCGCGCGGACATGTCCGTTGAGGAAGGCGATGATCTCGCGCGGCGTGCCGGCCGGCGCCACCAGCGAATTCCAGCCGTCTACCGCGGCGTCGACGCCGCTCTCGCGAAACGTCGGCACATCCGGCTGCTGCGGCGAACGCTTGTCCCCGGACGAGGCGATGGCGCGGATCTGGTTGGCGTCGATCGCCGACTTCAACGCCGCGTACGATTCGACGCCGACCTGCACATCGCCCCGGAGCAGCGCGGTCAGCACCTCGGCGGAGGTGCGATGCGGCACCACCGTCATCGGAATGCCCGCGATCGCGCGCAACAATTCGCCGGTGACATTCTGGGTGCTGCCGGGATTGATGGTGCCGACGTTGAACTTTTGCGGATCGGCGCGCGCCGCGGCGAGCGCATCCTTCAGCGTGCGCAGGGGTGAGTCCGCCCTTACCAGCAACAGCAGGTCGAACTGCGCCATGGTCGAGATCGGCGCGAAGGCTGTGGCCGGATCGAACGGCATCGACTTCAGCAGCGACTTGGAAAGCGCGATGCCGCTCGAGAACACGAACAGGGTGTAGCCATCCGGGGCCGACGAAGTGACGGCGGTGGCGGCGACGACTCCGCCGGCGCCCGGCCGGTTCTCGATCACCACCTGGGCGTTGGCGCGCTGGGCGAGTTTATCCGCCAGCAGGCGGACGGTGATGTCGGCGAAACCGCCCGGTCCGAACGGCACCACGATGCGGATCGGCCTGTTGGGATAAGCGGACTGGGCGCTGGCGGGGACCATCGACACGGCGCCGAGAACAAGGGTAATCAGCGCGCCTGCCGCTTTGAAAAGCAAGACAGCCTCCCGAATTTTTTCCATCGCCCGGTCCGGATGCGGCCGGGCAGTTGACCTATCCGACCTCAAATATGATGACGATGCAAGGTAGCTGCAGCTATTCCGAATTCATGAGGGAGCGCCCGGTCAGAGCCGGCTCGTGCCGACGGCTTCCTGCCGCCCTGCCCCGCCGATCGTGCCAAGCGCGATGCCGCCGATGATCAGTGTCATGGCGAGAAACAGCGACGGCTCGAGCCGCTCACCCAGGAACAACGTTGCGCAGACGATTCCGAGCAGCGGAGTCGCCAGCAGGCACAGCGAGGTGGTGACGGCAGGCAGGCTGCGGTTCACCATCGTCATCGCCCAGTTGGCGAAGGCCGTGCAGACGATTCCACTATAAAGCATCAGGGCGCCGAGCTTCCCTGTCCAGACGATGCGTGGCGGCCCTTCCGCCAGCCACGCGATGACGGACAGCACGACGGCCGCCAGCAGCACTTGCCAGAACACGAGTTGAAACGGCGTCGAAATCCACCGGTGCGCCCGGACATAGACGATGTTGCCGGCCCAGCAGAACGCCGCGAGCAGGATCATGCCGCTGCCCAGCAACACCTGGCGGTCCCCCCAGTTCAGCGTCTGCGGATTGAAGATCACGGCAAGCCCCGCAAGGCCGCAGCCGATGCCGATCGCACGCCATCGCGTGATCGCTTCCGACAACAACAGCGAGGCGCCGATCGCGACCCAGATCGGTGTCGTATAGCCGAGCACGATCGCCCGGCCCGCCGGGACAAATTGCAACCCGGCCGCGACAAGCGCGGAAAACGCCACCAGATGCAGGATCGAGGTGCAGAACACCACCGGCAGATCGCCAACCTTCGGAATGATGAAATCGCCCTGGATCAGCAACAGCGGCCCGAGCGTGGCTGACGCGACCATGCAGCGCAACGCCGTCGCCCAGATCGGGGAGATGTCCTGGACGATCATCTTCGTCACCGGCCAGTTGGTCCCCCAGGCCAGCACGACCATCGCAAGCAGCAACGCCGCACCGCGAGAAGACAGTCCATCGTTCATCTCGAACCCAACGCCTCGCCATCATCCAGTCCGCATTGCCTAGCCCCTCAACTGGCCCTAAGAAAAGAACCAGTTTTGATAGAATATCAGGGCCAGTTATGGACGACCTGTTACCGGGAATGCTGCATCTTTTGCGCGGCGACGATGCGACGCTGACGCGGCAGCTGACGGACCAGCTGCGTCTGCTGATCACCAGCGGACGGCTGGCGCCCGGCCAGCGCCTGCCCTCCAGCCGCCATCTGGCGCAATCGCTCGACGTGTCGCGCAACACCGTCTCGTTCGCGATCGAGCAGCTCGTCGCCGAAGGCTATCTCAGCGCTTCGGCAGGTCGCCGCCCGGCGGTGTCGGACGGCCTGTCGCTCGACGGCGGCAAATCGCCGGCGCGAAGCCACCGTACTTCGTCCAGCCGGGTGAAACTCTCGCCATGGGCGCGCAGCCTTCAACACACCAACTGGCCGCCGATCCATGACGGGCGGCCGCGGCCGTTTCAGCCGGGGCTGGCCGACGAACGCGAATTCCCGCACGAACTTTGGAGCCGTTGCTTGCGGCGCGCGGCGCGGAGCGCGCTGACGCGCCGCGGCCGAGCGATAAACCACCCGCCGCTGCAGGAAGCCTTGCTAAGGCATCTCGCGGTACATCGCGGCATCAAGGCAACGCCCCGCCAAATCCTGCTGGTGCCGTCGGCCCAGGCCGGCATTACCCTGATCGCCAATGCGCTGCTCGACCGCGGCGATCACGCTTGGATCGAAAGCCCCGGCTATGGCGGCGCTTATGTTGCGCTGAAAGCGGCCGGCGCCGTGATCACGGCCGTACCGCTCGACGCGCAGGGCATGACGATCCCTCAGCCCAAAAATCCGCCGCGCCTCATCTTCGTGACCCCGTCACATCAATATCCGACCGGGCGGTTGATGCCGATCGGCCGTCGGCTCGACCTGTTACGCTACGCGGAGTCGGTTGGAGCCACCATCATCGAGGACGACTACGACGGCGAGTTTCATTATGAGGCACGCCCGGTGGCAGCACTGCAGGGGCTGGCATCGTCGGGCCGCATCTTCTATCTCGGCACCTTCTCGAAATCGACCTATGCCGACATCCGCATCGGCTACCTCGTGGTGCCGGAATCGCTGGTCGAGACCTTCGATCGCGCACAGCGTCACATGGGAATGATGACGTCCGTCGCGCAGCAGGATGCGCTGGCAGAATTCATCGACGCCGGCGCCTATCTCGGCCATCTCCGCCGGATGACGCGGCTTTACAAGGGAAGGCGCGACCGCATGGTGCAGGCGCTGGCCACGGAAGCCCGCGACCACCTCTCGGTCGAGGCGCCCGACGGCGGCATGCAATTGCTGGCCCGATGCGCCGCTTCCACCAACGACCAGCGTCTCGCGGCCCGGCTGCTTGAGGCCGGCGTCGTCAGCCGTCCGCTATCGAACATGCTGTATCACAAGACGCGCGAGCGCGGCCTGTTTCTCGGCTTTGCTGCGTGGAACGACAAGGAGATCGATAGGGCCGCAGATATTCTCGGGCGGATTATTCGGTAAGTTCGCGGCAGCCTAGTCTGGCGGCTGTGCCGCTCTCGACAGAAATCGCTGCACGATGAATTCCTTGTCGCCGTAAACGGCAAAGGCTTCGCGCGCCTCTGTGAAAGAGCCGGCTGTGTAGTCCGCGATGATCTTTCGCCAGAACGCCTGCGCTGGCGTGTTCATTGGCATTTCGCGGACCTCCCAGGCGCCTGCGAAGCAATCGAACAAAGTGGTCGCCACGCTTTTTCCAAATCCCAGACGGCGATATTGCCGCGCAATGAAGAACTCGCCCATGTCAAATGTCGCGGGTGTGTCCATGATCCGCTTCAGCAGGGCAAAGCCGGCCGGATGCCCGTCAATTCGAAGCAGGAATGGAAATCCTCGCCAAGCGGAGGGCCATGCACGCCTCGCGCCGGTTCTGCCCCAATAGTTTGCAAATTGGTCTTCGGAGTCGAACAGACCATCGGTTGGAAAATTCAAGCCAGCGCTCGGCGATATCGTAGATGTAGAAGCGCGCCAGATTGCTGACGATAGCGTAATCCGCCTCCGATGCAGGCGATATCTCAAGACCCATGCGGCACCGCCGCCCGATACTCCGCCACGGTGCGCGCAACCATCTCGTCGACGGACAGCAACTCCGTAACCCCCGACGTGGAATGACCCGCGCTCCAGATATCCTTCCAGCGTTTGGGACGGTTCTCGCGGGCGCCGATGTCGATGTCCTTGCCGATGTCGATGGCGCCGCGTACCGGCAGATCGTCAGGGTCGAGGCCGGCGGCCTCGATCGAGGGCCGCAGCATGTTGGTCTGCAGGCCCGTGAACGCCTTGGTCAGCAGAATATCGTCGGCGCTGCTGGTGACCAGCATCTCCTTGTATCTCGCGTCCGCCATGCTCTCGCTTGTGGCGATGAACTTGGTGCCCATGTAAGCGAGGTCGCAGCCGAGCGCCTGTGCGGCGCGCAGAGCGTGGCCGTCGCTGATGCCGCCTGCGAGCACCAAGGCGCCATCGAAGAACGCCCGCACCGCGCGCACGAACACGAACGGATTGAGCCAGCCGGTCTGGCCGCCCGCACCTGCCGTCAGCAGCACCAGCCCGTCGGCGCCGGCCGCCACCGCGCGCTCGGCGTGGCGGATCGAGGCGACATCGGCGAACACGATCGCACCCGCATCGTGCAAGGGTTTCAACACCGGCGCCGGTGAACCAACCGACGTAATCACCATCTCCGGCTTGTGACGCAACAGCACCTGCAGATCCTGCTCCAGCCGCGCGTTGGAGCGATGCACGATCAAATTCGCGCAGATCGGCGCGGCAGGCTTGCCGCTTTGGTCGGAATGCCGGCGCAAGCGGCCTTCGATCTCGCCGAGCCATTCGTCGAGTTGTTCGGGCGTGCGGCAGTTCACCGTCGGGAACGAACCGATCACGCCGTTGCGGCATGCGGCGGCCACAAGCTCGACGCCGGAAACCAGAAACATCGGGGCTGCGATCAGCGGCAGACTGAGACGGCCCTGAAAACGCGAAAGCGGATCGATTGTTGGCAAAGTGTTTCTTCCCGGCTTGAGCAGCGGCTTCATTGTGCTAGCGTTCCCTCAACATTGGCATGGGCGAAGGCCCAAGACAAAATTAAAGAGCCGAAATTAAAGAGCCAAAAGTCCGGGGAGGACGAGAGATGAGCCATCCGCTCCATGAATTTCCGGTGGTCGGCGTGCAGACGCTGCGGGCGCTTTCGCGCTATCCGGAGCGCACCGCCTTCAGCTGGCCCGGCGGATCACTCACCTATCGGGGCGCAACCGAGCTGATCGGCCGCCTGCAGAGCGTGTTCACGCAATTCGGCTTTGCGCCGGGCACCCGTGTCGCCTTCCTGACCGCGAACCGCGCCGACAGCTGGTGCGCCGGCGTCGCCGCGCAATTGTCGCGGCTGGCGATCACCTGGCTGCATCCGCTGGGTTCGCTCGACGACCAGTTGTTCCAGCTGGAAGATTCCGAAGCGCAGATGCTGGTGGTCGACGGCGTTACCTTTCGCGATCGCGGCGGCGAACTGGCCGCCAGAGCGTCAGACCTGAAGACCGTGTTTACGCTCGGTCCCGCCGGCTACGGCGCCGACCTGCTGCAAGCCGTCGAGGCCGCCGGCAGCGCAACCGCGCGCTGTTTCGCCGGGCCCGAGGACATCGCGACGCTGAACTACACCGGCGGCACGACAGGCAAATCCAAGGGCGCACTGCGTCATCATCGCGAATACAGCGGCTTCGCCAACGCGATCCTCGCCGATTTCGAAATTCCGGATACGCCGAGCTACCTCACGGTGGCGCCGATCAGCCACGTTGCCGGTACAAAAGTGCTGCCGACCCTGATGCGCGGCGGCACCGTCCACATGCTGAAGGGGTTCGACCCCGAAGCCGTGTTCAAGACCATCGAGCGCGAACGCATCAATTTCACGCTGTTCGTGCCGACCATGATCTACGTGATGCTGGATCATCCCGCGTTGGCGAAAACCGACCTCTCCTCGCTCGAACTGTTGCTGTACGGCGCTTCGGCGATGTCGCCGAGCCGACTGGTTGAAGGCATCGAAAGGATCGGCCCGGTGTTCTCCCAGCTCTACGGCCAGACCGAATGCTATCCGGTCTCGGTGCTGCGCAAGGCCGACCACGATCCCAGAACACCGGAAATGTTCCTGTCGTGCGGCTTTCCGATCTCCGCCTGCGAGGTCAGGATTTTGGACGATAACGATCAGGAAGCCGCCATGGGCGAGGCCGGCGAAATCTGCGTGCGCGCGCCGCATGTGATGTTGGAATACTGGAAGCGGCCGGAACAGACCGCCGAGACCCTGAAGAGCGGTTGGCTACACACCGGCGACATCGCGCGCAAGGACGAGCGCGGCTACATGTTCATCCTCGACCGCAAGAAGGACATGATCGTCTCCGGCGGCTTCAACATCTTTCCCCGCGAGGTCGAGGACGTGCTGTCGCAACATGCCGACGTCGCCATGGTCGCCGTGGTCGGCGTGCCCGACGATAAATGGGGCGAGGCGGTCACCGCTGTGGTGGTCGCGCGCGAGGGCACGCGGCCGAACGCAGATGAGCTGATCGCACTGGTCAAGGCCCGCAAGGGTTCGACACATGCGCCAAAGCACATCAAGTTCGTTGACGCGTTGCCGATGACCGGCGTCGGCAAGATCGACAAGAAGGTGCTGAAGGCCGGCTTCTGGACCGGCCGCGACCGCATGGTGGGGTGAGCACCGGCTCCGCGGCGATCAGTCTGCCGGTTGCGGAAAACTGCGGATATCGGCGGCGACTTTCGGAAACTGCGCCGTCAGAATTTCGGGCTTGCCGAGTTCGACATCGGCCGGAATCACGCCGGGCCATTCGGTACTGGCCCCGAGAAACCAGCGCCGGCTGCCGACGATACGCGCGGTATGAAAGGTATTGCCCGGAATCAACAGCTGCACGCGGTGACCGGCGCGCAGGTCGGGGCCGACGATGACGTGCTCGCCCTCCCCGCGCAGCAGCAGCACCTCGATGGGATCACCTAGGTAATAGTGATAGAGTTGGTCGTTGCGGATACGGTGGAGCCGTACCGGAGCCTGCGGCGTCATCATGAAGTAGAGCGCCGACCCCATCGGGCGACCGCCTTCGAAGGGTGCCGGCAGCCCTCCGGGCGCAATCTCCTGCGTCGCCCGATAGGTCTCGCGGACAAAGCCGCAAGTCGCATTCGGTTCGAGCTTGAGCAATTTGAGAACTTCGTCCGAAGTCATGTCATTGGCCATGGTGCCGTCCGTACTTCCTGCGATCCCCGCTGCGTGCGCCCCGGCGACCGCCGGAATGTTCGAACCGAACAGCGCTCCCCCGAGCCACGCGGCCCGCTGCAAAAAATGGCGGCGGGCAACGCCGCCGCTGTCGTGCTCAGGCACCTGTCGTCTCCGATACCAACATGCGCGGCAAATGTCGCCCGGAAGCGCGCAAATCGCAAGACGAGGCGGATCGGCTGAACCTTCACGGCGAACGTCGCGTTAACAAACTCGCCACAATACCTTGTGCAGTATCGAAATGCGGTCGGATGACGGGGATTGCAACCCAGCAGCGGGAACGACGCGATCTCGTAACGGATCGCGCCGCACCGGCAGCCGCCGGTCAATGGAAGCACGGGTCGCATCGCGTTCATCAGGCTGGAGCGAGACCATCGCCCCATCCTGCAACGCCATGCCCTAGCCGGCCATACGCCGTTCCGCCGGCGCCTTCGACTTCTCGAAATCGTTGGGGACTTCGATATCGACTTCAAGCGTCGAGACGTTCTTGCCGCGTTCGAGGCGGACGATGACCTTGTCCGGATCGAGCTTGACGTGCTTCGACACCACGGCGAGGATTTCTTCCCGTAACGTGACCAGCAGATCGGGCTGGCCGAGCAGCCCGCGCTCATGCGCCAGCAGAATCTGCAGCCGCTCTCGCGCGACGGGGGCGGAAGTATCGCGGCCACCGAACAACCGCAGCAGCTTCATGCTCATGCGGCCCTCCGTCCCAACAGGCGATCCATGAAGCCCTTGCGCTCGACCGGCACCACCATGGCGAGTTCCTCGCCCATCAGGCGGCGCGAGGCGTCGACATAGGCACGGGCCGGCGCACTGTCGGCATTGTTCAGTGTCACCGGCGAGCCGACATTCGATGCTTTCAGCACGTCCTGGCTTTCGGGAATGATGCCGAGCAGGGGTGTGGCGAGGATTTCGAGGATGTCGTCGATGGTCAGCATCTCGCCGCGCGCGGCGCGCATCGCATCGTAGCGGGTGATCAGGATGTGCTTTTTGACCCGCTCGCCCTTCTCCGCCTTCACGGTCTTGGAATCGAGCATGCCGATGATGCGGTCGGAGTCGCGCACCGAGGAGACCTCGGGATTGGTGACGATGACGGCCTCATCCGCATAGCGCATCGCCAGCGTGGCGCCGCGCTCGATGCCGGCCGGGCTGTCGCACAGGATCCAGTCGAACCGGTTCGAGAGTTCGGCGATGACGCGACCGACGCCCTCGTCGGTCAGCGCATCCTTGTCGCGGGTCTGCGAGGCCGGCAGCAGCCAGAGATTTTCCAGCCGCTTGTCGCGGATCAGCGCCTGCGGCAGTTTGGCGACGCCCTGCACGACGTTGATGAGGTCGAACACCACGCGGCGTTCCGCCCCCATCACCAGATCGAGGTTGCGCAGACCGACGTCGAAGTCGACGACGACGACGCTTTGTCCGCTCTGCGCCAGCGCCGCGCCGAGCGCGGCCGTGGTGGTGGTCTTTCCGACGCCACCCTTGCCGGATGTAACGACCAGAACTTTGGCCATACGTGATCTCCTTGAGCGTTAGTTCAGCGGGGTAATTTTCATGGTGTCGCCCTGCAGCCAGGCCTGGGCCGGGCGATTGCGCAGCGACGCGTCGATTTCTTCCGCGGTCTGGTAGTATCCATCGATGGCGAGCAGCTCCGCCTCGATCTTCTGGCAATAAATTCTCGCCGATGAATTGCCGTTGACGCCGGCCATCGCGCGGCCGCGCAGCGTGCCGTAGACGTGGATCGATCCGCCGGCCACGATCTCGGCGCCCGAGCCGACCGAACCCAGCACCGTGACGTCGCCGTCGGTGAAGACGATCGACTGGCCCGAACGCACCGGGCTTTCAAGCAGCAGCGAGGTCCGCTTCGGCTTGGGTTCTTCCTTCGGCTCCTCGGCCTTTACCGGTTCGTTGCGCGTGATCACGCAGGCGCGGCCGCCGGTCAGAAGTGGCGGCATGTTCGTCGCAAGCCGGCTCTCATCAACGCCCTCGATGCCGAGCACGCGGATGTTGCGGTCGTTGAGGCTGGAGATGAGATGGGCGATGGCCGAGCCAGAGAGATCGACAGCGGCAAGGTCGAGTACGATGGGCTTGCCGACGAAATAGCCCGGCGAGCGCGCCAGCGTGGCGTCGATTTCCGAAAGCCAGTCCACGATCGGCACGGCGGGGCTGAACACGAACGCGACATAGGACCGGCCGCGTAGCCGGACCAGTTGACGCGTGGGATCCGCTCGGACGTCCATGTGTTCGACTCGCCTTTCTTATTGAATGGTTAAGAATCGGCGAACTTGGTTAACGAGTGATTAATGCTTGGCGGCGATAGGAAGGCATCTACGCGGCCTTGTTGAGTGCTTCGAATCAGGCCTAAATACAGCCACTTTTTGATTTGGACGCTGAAGTACCCGGCCGGACGCTATATCCGCCGGGTGACAACCACGATTTTTGCGTTAACCACTAACAAAATCTCAACTCACTTTGGTCACGATTCGGGCCTAAATTCGTCTTCGCGCGGTTCCATCAAAAACGGGTGACTTGGTCCGATTTTTTTCCGGACCAGTCATGTCCGCCGGGAAGCGGGCGATTGCCGAAGGGGACGAGGCAATGGGAGCGGTGGGGAACGTGGGGTCGCGAGATTTCGTCTCGCAGGCCGGGATCGCCCGGCGTGCGCAGGACGCCCGCATTTTTGATTCAAATTTTCCAACCGAACTTAGCGGGTGGTGGAGCGGAGCGGTGCATAATTGCATCCGTTACTTCTCTCTCTTCAAGGGCGTCCACCCCCGCATCTATGTGCGGCGGCCAAGCAAGCCGCCAAGTGAACGTCCAGTGTCATGAGGAGTAAGCGTATGAGTACCCTGAGTGAGCAAGACCAACTCAACCCCAAGGACCCCCGATATTACGCGCCGCGCTGGTTGCGTCAAAAAGCGGGATCGCAGCCTGTGAACGAGTCCGACCGGGATACGCCGTTTTCTCCTGGCTCTTTTGATTCCGAGAGCAACGTGTCCCATGCGCTGCTGCAACGCCTCGATCCCGAGATCATGCACGAACCCGGATATGAACTCGACTCGGGCAAGGCCTTGCGCAGCATCACGGTACGCTTCGCCGCCGCCGTCGGCATCGCCGCCGTCGTGGCGCTGTTCTTCGTGGTCGTCGTGCCTGCTTCACGGCAGCCCGATGGCGAAGCTGCAAGTTCCACCGGGATCGTGCAGTCGATCAAGACCGCTTTGTTCCAGTCCGGCGAGACGGAAGCCGCGCCGAGCGTTGCGCCGACCACCGCGCCGAAACCCGCCAGGGAAGAACCCCAGGCCGTGGTGACCTCGGCGAAATCCAATCCGGCAACAACCGGCCAGTCCGGACAGTTGCTCAATCAGTTCATGCAATGGCGTCAGAAGCCGGCGCCATAGCGCGCCGGCCCTACATCCAGACGGAGGAAGCAAGAATGCCCGAGAATCAACCCGGCGCGACACTGTTCTCACGGAGTTTGCCATGATCTCCCGCAAAATCTTGCTGCTGCTCGGCGCCGTGCTGTCCGGCACGGCCGGCGCCCATGCCGGTGACAACACCGACATCGTGCGCGATCTCGCAATTCGCGTCGGACCGGTGATCGGTTCGGCACTGGCCTGCCGCGACATCGCGCGCCCCCGCATTCAGGCCGTGGTCGAGAAATTCGCGGTCGTGATCCGCGATGCCTCCGCCAACGAGGCCGAGCGTTCCGACCTCACCCAGGTGTTCGATCGCAGCGTCGCCGATGGCCGCGCCACGGTGACGGCAGGCAGGGTCGACTGCAAGGCGGTGGACCAGCGGCTTGCCGATCTCGAACGGTCGGTCGCCGGGCCAAGCCTGTCGAGCGTGATCGGACCGTCCGCCGCCGTGGCCGCCACTTCGATCGCGTCGGTCTCGACCGGGCCTGCCCAGCGCGGGATCAGCGAGCGGGAAATCCGCTTCGGCATCGCCGCCCCGTTCTCCGGCTCTGCCCGCGAACTCGGACGCCAGATGAAACTCGGCATCGATACCGCCTTCAACCGCGTCAACGATGGCGGCGGCGTCGACGGCCGCATGCTCAAGCTCTACGCGGCCGACGACGGCTACGAGCCCGGTCGCACCGCCGAGGCCATGAAGCTGCTCTACGAAAAGGACCAGGTGTTCGGAATCATCGGCAACGTCGGAACGCCGACGGCGGCGGTGGCGATCCCCTACGCGCTCGAACGCCGGATGCTGTTTTTCGGCGCGTTCACCGGCTCGGGCATTCTGCGTAACGATCCGCCGGATCGCTATGTATTTAACTATCGCGCCAGCTACGCCGAGGAAACCGACGCCGTCGTCCGCTACCTGATCAAGTTGCGCAGGCTGCAACCCCGCCAGATCGCGGTGTTCGCGCAGCAGGATTCCTACGGTGATGCCGGATTTGCCGGCGTCGCCAAGGCGTTTCGTACGCTCGGGGTGAGCGATAGCGCCATCGTACGGCTCAACTACGCCCGCAACACCGTCGACGTGGACGACGCCGTCAACCAGTTGAAGACCCAGAAGCCGCCGATCAAGGCGGTGGTCATGGTCGCCACCTATCGTGCGGCGGCGCGCTTCATCGAGAAGACCCGCGATCTCTATCCGGCGATGATCTATTCCAACGTCTCGTTCGTCGGCTCCACCGCGCTCGCGGATGAACTGAAGCTGCTGGGCCCGCGCTACGCCAACGGCGTCATCGTCACCCAGGTGGTGCCGGCGGTGGCCGGCTATTCATCCGCGGTGCTGGAATACAAGAATGCGCTCGCCAAGTATTTTCCCGGCGAGGCACCCGACTACGTTTCGCTCGAGGGCTATGTCGCCGCCAGCGTCCTGATCCAGGCGATCAAGCGAACCGGCGGCCAGCTCGACACCGAAAAGCTGATCGACACGCTGGAGACGACGCGCGCCCTCGACCTCGGTCTTGGAACGTCGCTCGGCTTCGGCCGTTCCGAACACCAGGCCTCGCACAAGATCTGGGGCACGGCGCTTGACGAGACCGGCAAGTATCAGCCGCTCGAACTGGAGTAACCGTAAAGGACGACAAGGCTGCAGCATTTGTTGCAGCCTTGTCGTTACGGTTTTTTGGCGGTCTTCTATTACTTTAGCTTTTTCTATTGCAGTCTTGCCCGCATTTCGTCGCTCGGCTTGATGTCGCGCGAACGGCTGTAGATCGCGACAGCGACGATCAGCACCACCGTCAGCACCCCGAACAACGCGCGGTAGGCCGCCTCCGAGCGAACGCCGTCGGCCAGCGGTTCGAAGGCGCCGACGATGACGCCGGACAAGGTCTGCATGCAGGCGACGCCGAGCATCACCGAGGTGTTCATCGTCGCCATGCCGCGCCCGATCAGCCGGTCCGGAAAGATGCCGCGACCATGCGTCATCACCATGGTGCTGGAGGCGCTGAAGAAACCGATGCCGAGGAAAGCGCCGACCGCGACCCAGATCGGCGGATGCGACGCCAGCGCCAGCGTGGCCAGGATCGAAATGATCACCATGGTGCCGCCGACCGCGATCCATTTGCGGGTGTCGAGCCGGCGATCCAGCGGCCCGAAGGTCAGCATCCCGAGCTGGTAGGCGATGACGGCGACGAGCAGGACGTTGCCGGCTTCGATCGGGCTCAGGCCATGCACCTCGCGCAGGAACGGACCGCCCCACAGGCCCTGCACCGTGAAGGTGCAGGCGTAGTTGCAAAAGTTCAGCGCCAGGATCGGCCGCAGGCGGCGATCGCGCAGCACTTCCATCAGTCCGCGCATCATCTCGCGCAGCGGCTCCGGCGTGCGAGCGAGAAACGGATGGCCTTCGGGCGCGTCACGCACCACCAGCCCGATAGCGACGGTGGCGAGCGCGACGAAGGCGACCGCAGCCCCGAACACCGTGCGCCAGCCGACCGCCTCCGAGGCCCATGCCAGCGGCGTGGTCGCGGCCAGATTGCCGAGCAGGCCGATCGACAGCACCATCGCCGTTAAAGTGGAAAAACGATCCGGCGCAAACCAGCGCGAGATCACCACCATGCTGCCGATCAACATGCAGCCGAATCCGGCGCCCATCAGCATCCGGCCACCGAGCAGGATCGGCCAGCTCGGCGCCAGCGTGAAGACGATGCAGCCGGTCGTGGCGAGGATCAGCATGCCGACGATGGTATGGCGCGGCCCGAAGCGGTCGAAGAAGAAGCCGCAGGGGATCTGCATCGCGGCAAAACCGAAGAAGAACGCACCCGTCAGCGCGCCCAGCGCTTCCGGGCCGATGGCGAGGTCGCGCATCAGGTCGAGGCCGATGGTGACGTTGGAGGCGCGGAAAAAATGGCTGGCGACATAGGCCGTGGCCAATGTGATGACGATGATGAGGCCCCGGCGGTGGGGGAAGGGTTGCCGCTCGGTGGACCGCATCGTCAGGCTATGTTCCCGCTTCTTGTTGAAGTGTTCTCAACAGGCGTTCTTCAAGGCCAGCCTATGCGGCCCCGGGTCGCCGATCAAGCCTGCAACGGACCGCGTGATTTCCGTGTTGTGGCTCACCGCTTCTCAATGACAAGGCTCTGCACTGCGCGGCCAAAGTAGCCGTGCGCGTCCGCCAGTCGCGCCATTGCGAGGCCGGCACCATCAGGACCGATCCAGGATTCGGCATCGAGCAGAATCCAGTCGCCGACCGGCTGACGCGCAAAATTCACGGTGAGATCGGCGTTGAGAAAAGTCCATTGCCGGAAATCCAGTACCGACGAGGTGCCGTTGCAGAAATCCGCCGCCACCATCGCGCGCATCGCCTGCGACACCGCAGCGCCCTCGACGATCGGCCGGTCGACGCGATACCAGATCGCGCCGGGTCCGGGCACGCCGAATTTTCCGCGCGCGGCACGCAGCGACACCCCGGTCACGAACGGGCTGGAGGAGAAATCGACATCCTCGACCGGCGACTGATCCGGGCCCGGCAGTTCGACCGGCAGGATCGCGGCCTCCGGCGGCAGCTCATTGGCCTGCACCTTGATCTTCAGGATCGTCGCGCTGACCACGACGACGCCGTTCGCCGACAGCCTGACGGCGCAGAGCTGGATCTTGCGGCCCTCGCGCAAAACCTCGCTCTCGATGGTCAATGGCGCCACCGGCACCGGCCGCATCAGATCGACGGTGACGCGGGCCACCCGCATCGGCACCGGCGTCGGAATCTTCTCCGCGGCCCAGACCACCAGCGCCGCCGGCGGCGAGCCGTGCTGCATGCTCGGGTCCCATGGTCCCGCCGCGTTGGGGCTGGTGATGACGCTGCTGCCGTCGACGCGAAAGATGGCGTCCATCAATGAGGGATCCTGCTGACTGTCCATGACCGCTTCATGCCTGCCCGCTTCGCTGGAGTCGAGGGTGCAGCGGGCTGCACCCTGTGCAGGATTTACGGGGTATTCCGCTCAGCGGAAACGCAGCATCAAATGAACGACATGCCGCCATTCAGGACAATGGTCTGTCCGGTCATGTAGTCGTTGCCCAGTACCATCGTGACGGCCTGCGCCACTTCGGCGGCCTGCCCCATCCGGCCAAGCGGGATGTTGCGCGCGAGGTCAGTCCGGCCACGCATCATGTCGGTCTCGATCAGCGACGGCGCCACCGAATTCACCGTGATGCCTTCCTTCACCAGCCGCGCCGCATAGCCGCGCGTGAGGCCCTCCATGCCGGCCTTGGAGGCGTTGTAGTGCGGACCGATGGCGCCCGCGCCGCGCGCCGCACCGGAGGTGATGTTGACGATCCGGCCCCATTTGCGCGCCCGCATCGCGGGGATCACCGCCTGCGTGCACAGGAACGCCGATTTCAGGTTGACCATAATGGTGCGGTCGAAATCATCTTCGCTGAGTTCATCGATGCCGCGCACGATCGCGATCCCGGCATTGTTGACGAGAATGTCGACCGGCCCGAGCGCCGCCGTGATCTGTTCGAGCATTTTGGTGACGGATGCCGCCTGCGAGACATCGGCCGCAACCGCCATCGCGCGGCCCCCCTTGGCCTTGATGCCCGCAACAACCGCGCTGGCGTCGTCCGCGCGCTCGCGATAATTGACCGCGACCGCGGCGCCGGCTTCCGCCAGCGCCACCGCGATCGCAGCGCCAATGCCGCGCGAGCCGCCCGTCACCAACGCGACATGTGTCCGAAGATCCTGCCCTGTCATCGACCCAACCTCACCTGCCCGGAAAACCGGTTCAACTATATCATTGCGAGCAAGCTGGAGTCGAAGCACGGACCATGTGAAAATCCGGCAAGAGTTTGAAAATCGGACAACAGATGAAACTGTTCATGTTCTACCTCGGCGGCAATTGCGGCAACTCGAACGTCGAACTGCACGACGTTCGCTTTTCCATCGGAGAGACGCCGGAAGATTGCCATGAGGATCTGCGCAAGCAGTGGTGGGGCATTCCTGAAAGCCTGCATCTGGATTGCTGGGGCGCGGTCGAACAGGCCGACGGGTTCGACGTCGCGCTGACCAGGGGCGCCCAGCAAGAGGGGAACGAAAAACTGTTCTTCGTCAATCTCGGCGGCTACGACCCCGCCGAATTCAGCGAGTTGCACCGAAACGTGCTGCTGGTGGCGCCGGATGCCAAGGCTGCGAAAGCAAAGGCGCTGACCCAGATCCAGCGCTGGTCACTACCGCACAAGGACAACCTGTTCGAAGTCGAGAAGGCGATCGACCTCACCGCCCTGCTGGAGACTTACGGATATTGGCTGAGCCTGCAGAAAACCACCGAGGAGAGGCCGTTCAAATTCGTCTGCGACTATCTGCCGATCGCGTGAAGCGCCCCCCGGAACATTCACGATTGTCCGGGGAGCATTGCCGACGCATCACAGCGGCGGATCGATCGCCTCGTCGTATTCCTTTTTGAAGCGCGCGATCAGTTCGGCCACGGGTAACACTTTCGGGATGCTGCCAACGCCCTGGCCGGAACCCCAGATTTCCTTCCAGGCCTTCGGCTTCGCCCGTTCGCCTGAGGCGTCGGTGCCAAAGCTCATCTTCGAGGGATCTGAGGTCGGCAGATTGTCGGGGTCCATGCCGGCGGCGACGATCGACGGCTTCAGATAGTTGCCGTGCACGCCCGTGAACAGGTTGGAGTAGACGATGTCCTCGGCGCTCGAGGACGTGATCATCTGCTTGTAACCCTCGACCGCGTTGGCCTCCTTGGTCGCGATAAAGGCGGAGCCGATATAGGCGAAGTCGGCGCCCAACACCCGCGCGGCGCGGATGGCACGGCCGGTCGCGATCGCGCCCGACAGCGCGATCGGGCCGTCGAACCAGGCCCGCGTCTCCGCCACAAAGGCGAGCGGCGAAATCTCGCCGGCATGACCACCGGCGCCCGCCGAGACCAGCACCAAACCGTCGGCGCCCTTCTCGACCGCCTTGTGCGCGAATTTCTGGTTGATGACGTCATGGAACACGACGCAGCCCCAGCCATGCGCGGCCCGATTGAGCTCTTCACGCGCGCCGAGCGAGGTGATCATCATCGGCACCTTGTGCTTCTCGCAAAGCGCCAGATCCTGATCGAGGCGGTTGTTGGATTTGTGCACGATCTGGTTGACCGCGAACGGCGCCGACAGCCGGTCGGGATGCGCTCTGTCGTGGGCGGCGAGTTCTTCCTTGATCCGCGCCAGCCATTCGTCGAGCAGCGCCGGCGGCCGCGCATTCAGCGCCGGGAACGAGCCGACCACACCTGCCTTGCATTGCGCGATCACGAGCTCGGGCACCGAAATGATGAACAAAGGTGCGGCGATCACCGGTAAAGACAGGCGGCCCTTGAACAAGGCAGGCATGGACATTCGAGGCGATCCTTATCGGTTTCACAAAGGCGGAAGGCAGGGTTCGGCGATGGATGCCGGACGTCATATCAACAGTGCAATCTTTACACTGTCAAGTATTGCGTTTGCGAGCCCGGGCCGCGGCTACTTTGCATGGGGTTGTTTTGGCGATTTTGACGCTGGCGCGCGACATCGCGTAGCCGTCTTGGCCTATCTTTTTGTTTGAGCATGATCTTTTCCCGAAAACCGGAATCCACTTTTCGGGATCATGCTTTACTGGCACAGCGCCCGGATCACGTAATTTTCGGTCTTGCAGTCGCCCGGCTCGCGCTGGCGGCCGGGGATGAAAACTTTCGGCGAGCATTTTTCGGCAGCATCGGTATCGAGGCTTTTGCCTTCCTTGTAGCCCTTGCTCTGGCAGAGTTTGTCGGCGCCGGCCTTGCAGTCCGGCGCGCCGTTGGCGGCAACGACACAGGCCGCGCGCCCTTTCACCATCGTCGACGGCTTCGCCATATTCGTGAGGCTGTCGCCGGCATCCCTGGCGCGCGTGTTGAGATCGTCGATGGTCTCGCCCGGGCTCTTGATCGTCGGCAATAACGATTTGGACTTCTCGAACAGCTTGCCGATTTCGTTGATCAGACCCGGATTTTCCGATGGCGCCGGCGGCGGCTCGATCTGCTGCGGCGCGGGTTGCGAAGGGGGCGATTGGGGAGCCACCGATTGCTGGGCCGGCGATTGCAGGCCGAGCGAGGGCTGCGGCGCGGGTTGCGGCCAGGCGATATTCGTGGCCAGCGCCAATAGCGACAGCGCAAGGCCGGCGCTCGCAAGCGGGTTCCCGCATGGCTTGAAGAGATGGCCGATTCGACCTGACATGGCAGCACCTGGCATGGCAGCAAACGTAACCTGAAGGCTGCGCCCGGCAAAGCCGCTTCGCGCAGCGTTTTCAGGCCAATCGAACAGCGGCTAGATCAGCTTGAACGCGATGTAGAATCCGAGCACGAGAACCGCGGCCCCCAACCCGACCCACAGGCCGAGCCGCTTTTCGAGTTCGCCCCGGATCAGGTCGCCGTAGCGGTTGAGCAGGATCGCGACCACGAAGAAACGGCCGCCGCGCGCGACGATCGAACACAGGACGAACAGCCAGATGTTGTAGCCGGCAAAGCCTGACGTGATGGTGACAAGCTTGTAGGGGATCGGCGTCAGGCCCTTGACCAGGATTATCACCGCGCCCCACTCGTTATAGGACGCGCGGAAGGCTTCGACCTTGCCGCTGAGGCCGTAGAGGTTGATCAGCCATTGCCCGACCGAGTCGTAGAGCAGCGCGCCGATCGCATAGCCGAGCACGCCGCCAGCGACGGAGGCGACCGTGCACACGCCGGCGAACAGCCAGGCCCGCTTCGGCCGCGCCAGCGACATCGGCAACAGCATGATATCCGGCGGTATCGGGAAGAAGGAGCTTTCGGCGAAGGCGACCGCTGCCAGGATCCAGAGCGCGTAGGGCTTGTCAGCGGCGGCGAGGCACCAGTCGTAAATCCGTTTCAGCATGGGCGCATGAACCATCATGGCGCGGATTTGTCCATGCCGGGAAAACGGGGATTCCGGGAGGTTTAGTGCCGCTTGCGGAGACCGCGGGTCTCCAGCGCGACAATTCGTCGCCGCGCAAGGGGCTGGGCGGGGGCGTCGTTCGCAACCGCTTTGGGCAGCTTGACCACCGACTTCGGCAGCTTCTCGGCGATGCCCTGCAGGCGCTCGCGCCGCTCCATCTCGCGCCAGACATCCTCGGGCTTGACGCCGGCGGCTGCCCACAAAACGGTCAGGTTGTAGAGCAGGTCGGCACTCTCGCGAACCACCGCGGGGGCATTGCCATTGACGGCGTCGATGACGACTTCGATGGCTTCCTCGGCCAGCTTCTTGGCCATCTTGGACGGGCCGCGCTGAAACAGCCGTGCCGTGCGCGACGTCGCGGGGTCGAGATCCCGGGCCACGAGCACCTGCTGATAAAGCCGTTCGAGCGAATCACTCATCGTTTGAGCCTAATCCAAAGCCTCGGCCAGCGTGTTAACGGCCGGCCTGACGACAAGAAAAAGCCACCGGCTGGTTACCGGTGGCTTCCCGTTTCATAAAAAGTTGCGATTACCAGCTGGCGATGGGGTGACCGGAAATGCGGCACGGACGATCCATAGCCGCGGCCATAGTAGGGGCCGCCACCATAATAGACCGGTCCGCCGCCGTAATAGGCCGGCGGCGCATCGTAGTAGCCGCCGCCATAGCCGTAACCATTGTCATAATAGTCACGACGGCTCTGAGTGGCCGCAATCGCAATGCCGGTGCCGACGATGCCGGCGAAGGCCGCAGCAGCTGCGGCACCACCGCCCCGGTAATAGCGGCGGCGGGCGCTGATGTCGGTTGCCCCGCTGGTCCCGCTCGAAGCCGTGATGCCTTGGGGCGCCGAGCCTGCGAATGCCGTCGACGGCTCAAACGCCGTCAGCGCCATCGCCGCAACCGTCGCCACTGCGCCGGCGCGGCCGATCAACGAAAACACACCTTTTCGCGCAAACATCTCAATACCCTCCGTGGTCGCATGGCCCGACAGGGCCTTCGGTAGCTAACCACGGGCGGAGATTAGGTTCCCCAATCCGAATGGGAGCTGAACGATCTCTGGCGAAATCGTGGCAGTGAAGGCCATGCAGTCATCGGTCATTCAGATTGGATGCGGCACAATGCCCGCAATTCCGGCTTGTATTGCCGCTCGTGGTGTCATGAAACAGACATGTCGCGAAGCGGATTGGGCTGATACGACAACTTGTCACATCCTCTGCAGACATAAGCTCGATGCGTACCATTTGGACCAACGCCTTCCGTTCCGTTCTGACCGCGCTGCTCGGCCTGAGCGGAATTGCGGGTGCAGGCTTAAGCCAGGTGCGCGCCGCGGACGAGGCCCGGCCGCCGCTCGCGATTCAATTCTCGCTCGACCGGCCGATCGACGCCGTTGCGGCGCCGTTCGTGATGGCGGCGACCGGCGGCCTGTTTACTGCAGAGAGCCTTGCGGTCACGACCCATGTCGCCAGCGGATCGCCGGACGCGATCGCGCGCGTCGCTGCCGGCACCAGCGATTTCGCCCTCGTCGACATCAACGCCCTGATGCGGTTTCGCGACCAGGACAAGCAGGGCGCGCCCAGGGTCAAGGCGGTGTTCGTGCTGTTCAACACCGCGCCCTATGCCATCATCGCCCGCAAGAGCCGCGGCGTCAGCACGCTGTCGGATATCGAAGGCAAGCATCTCGGCGTCGCCGAGGGCGACATGTCGATCCGGCTATGGCCGGCGGTGGCCAAACTGAACGGCATCAAGACCGGACACGTGAAGCAGAGCAGCATCAGCGCCGCAGTCCGCGAACCGATGCTGTCGGCGGGCCAGATCGATGCCGTCACCGGATTTTCCTATCTGTCGGCGATCAATCTGAGGGATCGCGGCATCCCCGCCGACGACCTGGCGGTGATGAAATTCGCCGACTATGGCTGCGAAGCCTACGGCTTTGCTGTTATCGTCAACCCGACGCTGGCCACCGCCAAGCCGGAAGCCGTGAAGGGGTTCGTGCGGGCGGTGATCGGCGGCGTCAATCTCGTGATCAAGGACCCCGCTTCTGCGGCGACCGAAGTTGCCGGCCGTATGGACGGCGGCTCGCGCGAGCAGGAGCTCGAACGCCTGCGCACCATCCTGCGCGACAACATCCTGACCAGCGAGGTCAAGCATGACGGCATCGGCACGATCGACCCGGCGCGGTTCGAGCGGTCGATCGATCAAGTCGCGGAGGATTTCAAGTTCCAGAAGCGACCGCAGGCGTCTGATATCTTCGACGGCCAGTTCCTGCCCCCGCTCAACGGCCGCCTGATCAACTGAGCAAAAACCGGACGGGTGCTGGTTCTGGGCCTCGATCCCTGATTAGAATGGCTCTCGACCGATCGCGTCCCGCCATTCCGGCCCGAGTCAGCACCTGATGTCCCTGATCCGCCTCTATACCCGCGTGCTCGAACTGCTTGGCAAGGAGGCGCGGCTGGGCTGGATTCTGGCCGGCGCCAACCTGCTGCTGGCGGGCGCGCAATTCGCCGAGCCGGTGCTGTTCGGCCGCATCGTCGACGTACTCTCAGGCAAGCCGCAGACCGGACCGCTGTCGTCGAACGCGGCCTGGCCGCTGCTCGGGGCCTGGGTGGCGTTCGGGCTGTTCACCATCGCCTGCAGCGCCGCGGTAGCACTCCATGCCGACCGGCTGGCGCATCGCCAACGCCAGGCGGTGCTGACCGACTATTTCGAACACATCATGCAGTTGCCGCTGACCTTCCACACCGGCACCCATTCCGGCCGGCTGATGAAGGTGATGCTGAACGGCACCGACTCGCTGTGGCGGCTGTGGCTCGGATTTTTCCGCGAGCATTTCGCGGCGATAATGTCGCTGGTGGTGCTGCTGCCGCTGTCGATGTACCTCAACTGGCGGATGGCGATTCTGTTGTTCGCGCTGTGCGTGGTGTTCACCGTGCTGACCACGCTGGTGGTGCGCAAGACCTACGGCATGCAGAGCGAGGTCGAGGCGCATTACAGCGACCTCTCGGCGCGCGCCTCCGACGCGCTCGGCAATGTCGCGCTGGTGCAGAGCTTCGTGCGCATCGACGC
>JBBRSX010000068.1:0-29832 GCA_038244925.1 Hyphomicrobiales bacterium
CAGCGGCCGCGGCCGTTGATTTCGGAGAACATGCTGAAGGGATCGGAGGCGCTGTCGATTTCCTCGGCGGCGAGCTTGCCCTTCTTGCCGGCGGTGTTGGCGCCCATCTTCCAGGTCGGGCGATGGCCGGTCAGCGCATCCTTCTGGTAGCGCGCGACAGCGTCGGCGGGCATACCCTGGAAGAAATTGTAGTTCTGATTGTATTCGCGGACGTGATTGAGACAGAAGTGGAAGTACTCGCGCGAGTTCTCGCGGCCCTTGGGGGCGCGATGCGGACCCTTGTTCGGGCAGCCCGCCCACTCGCACATGGCGGCTTCCTCGCGCGCCTGCGCCTGCGCCTTCGCACTGACCTTGTTGGGCTTGATGCGAATGGAGTCGAAGAATTTGGATGAATCAATCGCCATGGCTGACTTTGACTACGCAATGCCCGAGGCTTCAAGTCTTGACATTGCGAATACCTCTCTCTCGATACGCCCATTGACGGAACGCGGTCGCAGACGTATCTGCCGCTATCATGAGCACCAGGGACGCTATCATAAACAAGTTGCGTGAAGCTTTCATGCCCGAAAGCCTCGACGTCGCGGACGAATCACATCTGCATGAGGGCCATGCCGGCCACAGGCCGGGCGGCGAGACGCATTTCAGGGTCTATATTGTGTCTCCGGCCTTCGAAGGGAAGAGCCGGATCGAGCGCCATCGCATGGTGAATGCGACGCTGGAGGCGGAACTCAAGGGGTCCGTCCACGCCTTGGCGATCAAGGCGCAGGCGCCCAACGAAAAACAGGGCTAAACGCCGCGGCTTCGACGTGCCGCACCAGCTCCGCGCCAGCGATTTTCGCTCATGATCGCGCTGACGTCAGAGCCGATTTCATTTAAGAATAAAGACTGCCTGGACGATGGATGCAGTTCCTCCCGTAACAATGCGGGGGTTGACTGACAAGAATGCCATGGCCGGTCAGTGAGGTCGTCCGATGCACGATTGGGCACGCTTCCGATGGGCCGCAACCGTGATGCTGCTGGTTGCGGTTTCCTCCATGAGGGCCTCGGCGCTGGATATGCCGAGCCCATTGGTGCAGGAAATTCTGGTCAAGAGCATTCTGGTGACGCTCAACGACGCCGTCGCGTCGGATAATTTCGCGGTGTTCCACGCCAGGATCTCAAAGCCGTTCCGCGACCAGTTTTCGCCCGACAAGCTGCGCGCCATCTTCAAGGACCTGATCGAGAAGCACGCGGTGTTCGATGCTGTGGTGGCGAGCCCGATCGTTTCCGACGAGGACGCCAGGATCGACGAACAGGGCGTATTGCGCCTGAAGGGCCATTTCGACACCGCGCCCAAGAAGGTGAAATACCAGCTCGGGTTCATTCCCTCCGATGGCCAGTGGAAGCTCAGCGGCGTCGCCATCGATATCGAATGATCTTTGCTGCGAACGTCGCGGGCGTTCAGAACGCCGTCCCTGCCCGCTTCGGCTTCTTCTCCTCGACCTCGGTTTCGCGCGCCACAGGGACGATCTTCAGCGCGGTGATGCGGTTGCGCTCGCGGCGCAGCACGCGAAAGCGGAAACCGTGGAAAGTAAAGCTCTGGCCGCGCTCGGGGATCGAGCGCGCCTCGTGGATGACGAGGCCGGCGACCGTCGTCGCCTCTTCGTCGGGCAGATGCCAGTCCATCGCGCGGTTGAGATCGCGGATCGGCACCGAACCGTCGACCACGACCGAGCCGTCGGGCTGGACGCGGACGCCGGCCACCACCACGTCGTGCTCGTCGGAGATGTCGCCGACGATTTCTTCCAGGATGTCTTCCAGCGTCACCATGCCCTCGACTTCGCCGTACTCGTCGACGACCAGTGCGAAGTGGGTCTTGCGGCGACGAAACGCCTTGAGCTGTTCAGCGACGGAACGCATTTCCGGCACGAACCACGGCGGCAGCGCGATCGTCGAGACGTCGATGTTGGCGGTATCGCCGTCAGAGGCGCGGATCGCGCGCAACAGATCCTTGGCGTGCAGCACACCGATGATGTTTTCCGGCTTTTCGCGCCACAACGGAATGCGCGTATATTCGGTCGCCAGCACCTCGCGCACCAGTTCTTCCGGCGGCAGATCGGCGTTGATCATCACCATTTCGGTGCGGTGGACCATCACGTCGGAGACCTGCAGTTCGCGCAGGTCCAGCAGCCCACCGAACATGTCGCGGTCCTGCTTCTCGACCTTGCCCTCGTGGTGCAGCAGGTCGACCGCGCCGCGCAGCCGTTCGGTCGGCGACAGGATCGGCTGGTTGGCGCCGATCTTGATGCCCAGCATCTTCATCAGCACGACGACGATGGCCTCGATCACCTTCAGTAGCGGGCCCAGCAGATAGACCACGAGCTTGATCGGGCGCGCGACCAGCAGCGACACCCGATCCGGCGCGTTGATCGCGATGGTCTTCGGCAGCACTTCGGCGAAGATCACGACCAGCACCGTCATCACGCCGGTCGCATAGAGCACGCCGACCTCGCCGAACCACGCGGTGAAAATGCCGGTGGCCAGCGCCGAGGCGCCGATATTGGCGATGTTGTTGCCGAGCAGCAGCGCGCCGATCATGCGCTCGCGCATCGCAAACAGGCTGGAGACCACGCCGGCCTCGCCGTTGCCCTGCTTGGTCAGCCGCAACATGCTGGCGCGCGAGGCGCCGGTCAGCGCGGTCTCGCTCGCCGAGAAAAACGCGGAGACCACGAGACAGCCGATGACGATGGATAAGGTAAACCAGTCCAATTTATTTCATCCGGACAGAGTTAAGCGACAGCGCTCACGCGTTAGCCAGTTTGAACTTTAGCCAGTTTGAACTCTAGCTAGTTTGACTTGCAGAAAATCACGCACCAATGACGGATCGACGTCGTTTGCAATCACCGCGCGGCCGACCGCCTCGAGCAAAATGAACGTCAGTTTGCCGCGCTTGACCTTCTTGTCCTGCGCCATCAGCGCCATCAGCGCGTCGGCGTCCGCCAGTCCTTCCTGGGCGAAGCCTGCGATATCCTGCAAATGGGTCGGCAGACCGACCGAAGCAAGATGGCGCTCGACACGGGTGGCATCCGCCTCGGAGATCATGCCGAGTTGGGCGGAGAATTCCGCCGCCAGCACCATGCCGACCGAAACGCCTTCGCCGTGGAACAGGCGGTCTGAAAAGCCGGTCGCGGCTTCCAGCGCATGGCCGAAGGTGTGGCCGAGATTGAGCAGCGCGCGCTCGCCGGTCTCGCGCTCGTCGCGCGACACGATCGCGGCCTTGGCGCGGCAGGAGGTTGCGATCGCGTGCTCGCGCGCGGCGCCTCCGGAGAAGATGTCGGCATGGTTGGCCTCGAGCCAGGCGAAGAAGGCCTCGTCGCCGAGCACGCCGTATTTGGCGACTTCGGCATAGCCGGCACGGAACTGGCGCGGCGACAGCGTGTCGAGCACGGAGGTGTCGGCAATGACAAGCACCGGCTGATGAAACGCGCCGAGCAGGTTCTTGCCCTGCGGCGAATTGATGCCGGTCTTGCCGCCGACGGAGGAATCCACCTGTGCCAGCAGCGAGGTCGGCACCTGCACGAAATCGACGCCACGGCGCAGGATCGCCGCCGCGAAACCGGCGAGATCGCCGACCACGCCGCCGCCGAGCGCGATGACGAGGTCGTTGCGCTCGATCCTGGCGGCGATCAAGGCTTCGCTGACCTTCTCCAGGCCCGAATAGGTTTTCGACCCCTCGCCTTCCGCGACGATGACGCGCGAGGTCGGGATGGCGGCAGCGGTGAGCGAGCTTTCGGTTTGCTCCAGCCAGAATTTCGCGACGGTGCGGTCGGTGACGATGGCGGTCCGCACGCCCGGCCGAAGGGCTGCGACGCGCGCGCCCAGCGAAGACAGCACGTCGCGGCCGATGACGATGTCGTAGGCGCGTTCGCCGAGCGCGACGTCGACCGTGATATCGGCGGAATGTTTCAGTGGCGCAGTCATGGTGTGACGTTGATCCCGTCGGTTGTTTGTTCGATTGCCGCGGCGCCGACACCCAGCCGGGCGCGCAGGGCATCGAGGCATTCGTCGACGATCCGGTCATGCGGCACGTCGCGCGACCAGATCGTGAGGTCGGCGCTCTGATAGACCGGCTCGCGCGCTTCGAGCAGACGGCTAACGGTCGCAGCCGGATCCTCGGTCTGCAGCAGCGGCCGGTCGGCGCGGCGCTTGACGCGCTTCATGATGACGTCGGCATCCGCCTTGAGCCAGATCGAGACCGCCTTGTCGCGAATGCGGTTGCGGGTTTCTTCCCGCATGAAGGCGCCGCCCCCGGTCGCGATCACGGCCGGCCCGTTGTCGAGCAGCCGCGCGATCACCCGCGCCTCGCCATCCCTGAAATACGGCTCGCCATGGGTCGCGAAGATGTCCGGGATCGACATAGAGGCCGCCGCCTCGATCTCGATGTCGGCGTCGAGAAACGGCAACCGCAGCCGGGTCGCCAGCCGGCGGCCGATGGTGGACTTGCCTGCCCCCATCATGCCGACCAGCACGACCGAACGCCTTCCCAGGGCGGCCGTGATCTCGGCCTCCTGAGGGGTGCTGGCAGCGGTCTGTGTAGCGCTCTCGGACATCAAAACTCTGTCATCCGCGGATTTTTGTGCGTTCTGGCGCAACCTATACTACCCCCTGTCACGCCGTTGCCAGAGACTCTTGCATGGAGGCGGGGAACATGTTGGATGATTCCAATGGTTAATTTCGTCGCCTGAGCCCCTGATATGCCCAGTCTGTTCCGCTTTCTGACGGTCGTCGGCGTCATCGCCGGGGTGATCTATGGCGCGATCTTCGCGCTGGCCAATTTCGTCAATCCAAAGCCGCGGGAAATGACCGTCACCATTCCCCCAGACAAGTTCCTCAAGAAATAGGCGTTAGGGTCAAGGGATGCGGAACCCGTCCAGGAACCTATCGAAGACCTCCGATGCCAAACTGATCAACCTGTTCCTCGACATGCTCGCGGCGGAACAGGGCGCGGGCGAGAATACGCTCGATGCCTACCGCCGCGACCTCACCGACTTCTCCGAATTCCTCGGCAAAGCCGGTCAGAACTTTGCCGGCGCCGAAACGGATGTGCTGCGGAACTATCTCGCCGATCTCGACGACAGAGGCTTCAAATCCTCCAGCGTGGCACGCCGGCTGTCGGCGATGCGGCATCTGTTTCGCTTTCTGCTGAACGAGCGTATCCGCGGCGATGATCCGGCGGCGATCCTGTCGGGTCCGAAGCGCGGCCGGGGCCTGCCCAAGGTGCTGTCGATTGCGGACGTCGACCGCATGCTGACGCGGGCCAAGGAACTGGCCGAGCAGGACGTCTCGCCGCAGCAGCGGCTGCGCGCGCTGCGGCTGTATTGCCTGCTCGAAGTGCTCTACGCCACTGGCCTGCGCGTATCGGAACTGGTGGCACTGCCGATCTCGGCCTCGCGCCGCGACGCCCGTATGATCGTGGTGCGCGGCAAGGGCAACAAGGAACGGCTGGTGCCGCTGAACGAGGCGTCGCGGCAGGCGATGGCGGATTATCTCGCCGCGATGGAAGTGCTGAAGCCCGAGAAGAAGAAAAACGCGCCCGCTTCCAAATGGCTATTCCCCTCGTTCGGCGAAAGCGGCCATCTGACGCGACAGCACTTTGCGCGCGACCTGAAGGAACTGGCGGCGGCGTCAGGTCTGGCGCCGCGGCTGGTATCACCGCATGTGCTGCGCCATGCCTTTGCCAGCCACCTGCTGCACAACGGTGCCGATCTCCGCATCGTGCAGACGCTGCTCGGCCACACCGATATTTCGACTACGCAGATCTATACCCATGTGGTCGAGGAGCGGTTGAAGAGCCTGGTGCGCGACCTGCATCCGCTGGCGGAGAAGTAACATCCCGGCGTGCGCGGGGACGACACGTCGATAGACCTGCCGCCTTGACTTCCGCGCCTTCTCCCCTGAAACAGCCGTCTCCCGCCCGCGGCCGTGCTCGGCGCGCGTTTCGCAGTCCCGTCCCTTCACCGGAAACCACGCTAAACCATTGAAGATGCGTGCTTTCCGAGGACGAATCGAAACCGCTTCGCGTCCAACCGCGTTGTTACCTATATTAATTTGATGCCGGATCAGATGCGCAGCTATCTCGACTTCGAAAAACCTGTCGCCGAACTCGAGGCCAAGGTCGACGAGTTGCGCGCGCTCGCCGCAACCGGCAGCGACATCGGCGACGAGATTTCGCGGATCGAGGACAAGGCGTCGCAGGCGCTGACCGACCTCTATGCAAGCCTGACGCCGTGGCAGAAGACGCTGGTGGCGCGCCATCCGCAGCGGCCGCACTTCACCGATTTCGTCAACACGCTGATATCTGAGTTCACGCCGATGGCGGGCGACCGCAAGTTCGGCGAGGACGAGGCGCTGATGGGCGGCTTCGGCCGTTTCCGTGGCGAGAGCATCTGTGTGATCGGCCAGGAAAAGGGCGCCACCACCGAAAGCCGCATCAAGCACAATTTCGGCATGGCCCGCCCCGAAGGCTATCGCAAGGCGGTTCGCCTGATGGAAATGGCGGATCGCTTCGGGCTTCCCGTGCTGTCGATCGTCGATTCGGCCGGCGCCTATCCCGGCATCGGCGCCGAGGAACGCGGGCAGGCGGAGGCGATCGCGCGCTCCACCGATGCCTGCCTGTCGCTCGGGGTGCCCAATGTCGCGATCATCACCGGCGAAGGCATGTCCGGCGGCGCCATCGCCATCACCACGGCGAACAAGGTGCTGATGTTCGAACACGCGATCTACAGCGTGATCTCGCCGGAAGCCGCGTCCTCGATCCTGTGGCGCGACGGCACCAAGGCCCAGGAAGCCGCCACCAGCATGAAGATCACGGCCCAGGACATGCTGCGGTTCGGCGTCATCGACCGAATCCTCAAAGAGCCCGCCGGCGGCGCCCACCGTGATTCGGCCGCCATGATCACGGCCACCGGCGACGCCATCGCCCAGGCCTTTGACGAGCTACGCAACCTCGATGCGGACGGCGTCCGCCGGGCCCGGCGGCAGAAATTCCTCGATATCGGCCGGAAGCTCGGTTAGGGCACCATCGAACCGCGACGGTCAGTCGGTCTTTTTCCCGGCCTGCATCCCTGCGTGGAGAATCGACCTGAACGCGGCGTCGAACAAGCCCCTGTACTGGCTCGCGTTGAGGTTGGAAATATGTGCCGTATCGCGGAAATTGGCCTGCCCGTTCCGGACCAGATAGCAATAGTCCCGCTCGCAGATCACCGACGTCGGATCCACCGCGACCAGGCGCGGATTGTCCCGGTGCCTGTTCAGGATCTCAACAATCCCGTCGCGGAGTTGGCGCCTCATCAGGCCGGGGGTAGCCTCGACCTTCCACTCGTCGATGGCCTTTCCGGCCCGGATCTGGTTTTCGACCCAGCGCTGCGACAGGTCGAAACCGATGTCGAGTAACGGCGTGATCAGGACGACGCTCTTGCCGGAAGAAAGCAGCCGATCGACCAGGATCGACGCCTCGCGCGCATCGCCCCAGTTGCTGCCGAGCACGACGATGCCAGGCTGAGCCTGGCCCAGCACAAACGCCAGCGTGCTGCGGTTGAATTCCCGGCACGCCTTCTGATCTCCGGAACTCTCGGAGGGATCGTCGATGAAGGCCCTGCACGAGCCTTGCGTGGCGATCAGCCCATGAATTCCGTTGCCGAGCGCTGCCTGGGAAATTGGATCGAGATACTGGTTGGCAAACGAATCTCCCCACAGGATCGCGACAGGCCCGCCTGCGGCCTCTTCGCTGCCGAAACTGCAGTAGGTCTCAGGGGCACTCTTGATGGAGTTCACGTCCCTGAAGCACTCGTCGCGCGGCGTGCTGGTCCTTCGCGTCAACTCGGCCGATTGCAGGTATTCCGGCAACCTGATCGAGAATCCACTGGTCAGGAAACCCAGCGCCGTGAATACAAGCAATGACGCGAACGCGGCGAGAGACCCCACCATTAGCTTTTGTGGCGTCCAGAATTCACGCCATGTTCTGACCGGTTGCTCGACGAGATAATAGGAGACCGCGCCGAACAAAAGTGACGCCAGCACCATCGCGGTTTTTTGCGCGGCATCTACCCCATAACCGCGCAGGGATAGCCAGCTCAGGGTGAAAACCCAGACCGGCCAGTGCCAAAGGTAGATCGAGTAGGACCAGTCACCGACGCGCTGGATGGCAGACATCCCCAACACGCCGCCGGCGCCGCTCTGCTGCCGCGCGGCGACGATCATCACCGCGCCGAGGATCGGCAGAAGCGTGAACATGCCCGGCCATTGTGATTCCGGCAGCGGGGAGACGATGCAGCCCGCGACCAACGCCCAGCCGGCCACCGCGAGCATCGGCGTTTCCAGCCAGGAAGCCCGCGACGCGCCTTCTAATCTTCGCCGGATTTCCGCAGCGGCGATCAATCCGCCAGCCAACGGCTCCCAGGCTCGCGCCCGCAACGAGAAAAAGGACGATCCTGTGGCGTCGCTGTGGCTCTTCCACAAGCACCACGCCAGCGACACGGCAGCCACGACCTGAAAAGCGATCGTTACCTTGCTGACGCCCGATCTGGCGCCAGAGGCCGCATGCCAGATCAGCCATACGGCCAAGGGCATGCATATGTAGAACTGCCACTCCACCGAGAGCGACCAGGTGTGCAATAGCGGCTTGGTCTGGGCGGCCATCGCAAAATAGCCGCTGTCGCTGCTGAAGGCGAAATGCGACACGAATCCCAGCGCGGACAACGCCTGCAGCAAGTGTTTGAGATACTCCGCGGGCAAGGTCACGAACCAGCCCGCGGCAACAGACACAGCGGTCATCACCGCAAGCGCGGGATAGATCCGGCGTACCCGCATGAAACCGAAGCCAAGCAAGGAAAACCGGCCCAATATCAGATCGTTCAGTACCTTGCCGGCCATCAGATAGCCGGTGATCACCAGGAAGACATCGACCCCGACGAATCCCCCAGCGAACCCCGGTATCTGGAAGTGAAAGCCAACGACGGCGACCACCGAAAGCGCGCGCAGCGCGTTGATATCCAGCCGAAAGCCGTCTCCGCCCGCCTGCTTGCCTGGCGCTTCCGACACACCCCCCACTGCCCCCGTTTTCTCAGTTGCCCGACGGTTCACGCCCGTTACATCCGCCTTGTATATCCGCCTTGCGCCGCCGGCGCCCAGCCGGTTCAGGACGAATCAGGAACCTGCGCTCAACGGGTCTCCTGCTTTGACACGTTTTATTGAGGCGGACCTGCGCCCGCCCCGTTCGAAACGCCAAGCCGCCCCCAAAGCCGCCCCCCAAATCGCCCATTTTTCGTCAAAGCATTGATTTTTGGCCGCAATTCGGCCCCGAGCCCGGTCTTTAACTGCTGTTTGACCATGCCCGTCGTGGAACCGGCCGAGACGACTGGTTCGGGTTGCGACAAATTGGGTCAAAGGGTAAGATTTTATACATCGGCTTCAGGGCATGACGCTGCGGTTGGGGTGCGAAAATTGCCCGATGGGTGTGGAGCTTAGCCTTTGAAATACCGCTCGCTGGTTCGCGCGCTTCTGACCTCGGCTGCCCTTGCGGCGGCCGGTGTGCTGATGGCCGGCTGCAACAGCGACGAAATTTCGCTCGCCAGCAACGCCAAGGCCAACCAGCCGGTCTCGCCGAAGCTGATCCAGGCGATGGTCGAAAAGGACATGGACCTGAACTCGCCGGTCCTGGTCCGGCTGTTCAAGCAGGAAGCCGAACTCGAGGTCTGGAAGCAGGATCGCTCCGGACGCTTCGCGCTCTTGAAGACCTATCCGATCTGCCGCTGGTCGGGCGACCTCGGCCCCAAGGTCCGCGAAGGCGACCGTCAGGCGCCGGAAGGCTTCTATAATATTTCGCCGGCGCAGATGAATCCGCAGTCGGCCTACTACCTCTCCTTCAACACCGGCTATCCCAATGCCTTCGACAAGGCGCTCGGCCGCACCGGCTCGCAGCTGATGGTGCATGGCGACTGCTCCTCGCGCGGCTGCTACGCGATGACAGACGAGCAGATCGCGGAGATCTATTCGCTCGGCCGCGAATCGTTCTTCGGCGGCCAGAAATCGTTCCAGTTGCAGGCCTATCCGTTCAAGATGACGCCGATCAACATGGCCAAGCATCGCAACAACCCGAACATGCCGTTCTGGAAAATGATCAAGGAAGGCTACGATCATTTCGAGGTGACGAAGCAGGAGCCGAGGGTCGATTTCTGCGAGAAGAAATACGTGTTCGATGCCATCAAGGCGCCGAACGCCACGCGCGAGCTGGTGTTCGACGCCTCGGCCAAATGCCCGGCCTATGCGATCTCCGACGACGTCGCCGACGCCGTGCGCGAGAAGCAGGCCACCGATTTGGCCGAGACCGCGAAACTGATCGCCCGGGGAACGCCGGTCGCCCGGATCAACACCGGCATCGACGGCGGCATGAACAAGGTGTTCGCGGCCCGCGTGCCGGAAGGCAACACCGGCCTCTCCGAAGGCGGCGACAGCCAGGGCCTCTCGATGCTGGCGCTGTCGCGCGCACCGGGCACGATTCCTTCGACCGTCAATCCGCCGCGCGCATCGGCTTCGCCATCCGACAATTTGCTGCAGGGCGCGCCGGAAGAGCCGCGAATCGCGGTGGCACCGGCGCCGACGGCCGGCCCGACGCGGGTCGCCAATGCGGCGCCCACAGCCCAGAATGACGGTTTCTTCTCCAGCCTCGCCCGCAAGGTCGGCATCGGCGGCAGCGCCGACGCGACAGCCACCGCGAGCACGCATCCGCAGGCAGCGCCGAGGCCGAAAGTGATCGAAGCCAGGCGGACCGAAGCGCCGCGTCCGGAAGCAACGTTGCCGAAGCCCGCTGCGCCAAAGGCGGTTGCCGCCAGGCCGGCGCTGAAGCCGTCGGTTTCCGACGCGCCGGCGCACGCCGTCGCACCTGCGCCGAGCCAGGTGGCCGGATCAGCGCCGATAGTCTCGTCGAATTCGTTCGACAGCCGCTTCGGGGCCGTGAAGTAAGCGCGAAGCGTTTTTTCGTTCAGCAGCGAAATAACGGCCGTCATGCCCCGCAATAGCGATCCGGGCAAGCGATGAACCGCAGGGTTGGCAAAGGCGCGTTTGCGCCGTGCCCACCGTCTATCCCGGATGATTGTCTTAAATGGCGGGCACGCGGAGCCTGTTATCGGGCGCGCATTCGCGCCCCTCGTTGGCTTTGCCCGCCCTGCGCTTCGCGCTCTAGCCGTACCGGCCGTGGCAGTGCTTGTACTTCTTGCCGGATTCGCACGGGCAATCCTCGTTGCGGCCGACCTTGCCCCAGCTTGCGGGGTTCTTCGGATCGCGATCGGCGGGCGCGGTCGCCGGCACCAGCGAGGCGTTGGCGAACGCCATTTCGTCTTCGCCGGTGTTGGGATCGAGCTTGTGCACTTCCATCGGCGGCAGCGCCGGCTGCTGCTCTTCCGGCGGCACGATCTCGACGCGCATCAGTTGCGCCGTCACGGCTTCGCGCAAATGCGCGATCATCGCCTCGAACAGGCTGAAGGCTTCCGACTTGTATTCCTGCAACGGATCGCGCTGGCCGTAGCCACGCAGGCCGATTACCTGGCGCAGATGGTCGAGCATGATCAGGTGCTCGCGCCAGAGATGATCCAGTGTCTGCAGCAGAATGGTCTTCTCGACATAGCGCATTACGTCGGGGCCCCATTGCCCCACCTTGGCCGCCATGTGCTCGTCGACATGCTTCTCGATGCGCGACAGCAACTCCTCGTCGGCGATGCCTTCTTCCTTGGCCCATTGTTCGACCGGCAGATCGACATCGAGCACGCGCTTCAATTCGTCCTTCAGTCCGGCGACGTCCCACTGTTCGGCATAGGCATGCTCGGGCACGTGCTTGGCGACGACGTCCTCGACGAAAGCGTGACGCATGTCGGTGACGGTCTCGGCGACGCTGTCGTCCTTCATCAGGTCGATGCGCTGGTCGAAGATCACCTTGCGCTGGTCGTTCTGGACGTTGTCGAACTTGAGCAGGTTCTTGCGGATGTCGAAGTTGCGGGCCTCGACCTTCTGCTGCGCCTTTTCCAGCGCCTTGTTGATCCAGGGATGGATGATCGCCTCGCCCTCTTTCAGGCCGAGCCGGGTCAGCATGCTGTCGAGCCGGTCGGAGCCGAAGATCCGCATCAGATCGTCTTCCAGCGACAGGAAGAACTTCGAGCGGCCGGGATCGCCCTGACGGCCGGAGCGGCCGCGCAACTGGTTGTCGATGCGGCGGGATTCATGCCGTTCCGAGCCGATGATGTAGAGGCCGCCCGGCTTCGTCATGGTCCTCGCCGGCTTCGATCCCTTGGCGGGCTCGATCTCGACCTCGTCCTCGGCCTTCAGCACGATGTCGCGGAAGCGCTCGATGTCGGCCTTGATGGCCTCGATCCTGGTAGCCTTCTCGGCCGGGTCGGTAATATCGGCGGTCTCCTGCAGGATCCGCATCTCGAGCGAACCGCCGAGTTTGATGTCGGTGCCGCGGCCGGCCATGTTGGTCGCGATCGTGATCGCGCCGGGGACGCCGGCTTCGGCAACGATATAGGCTTCCTGCTCGTGGAAGCGTGCGTTCAGCACCGCGAACAGCTTTGCCGGCTTGCCCGCGCGCGCGGCGGCATAGAGCTTGTCCATTGAATTTTCGCTGCCGAAATCAATCTGCTTGTAGCCGTGCTTCTTGAGGTAATCGGCAATCACTTCAGACTTTTCGATCGAGGCGGTGCCGACCAGCACCGGCTGCAGCCGCGCATTGGCGCGTTCGATCTCGGCCAGAATGGCAGCGTATTTCTCGTTCTGGGTGCGGTAGACCTCGTCGTCCTCGTCGAGGCGCGCGATGTTCACATTGGTCGGGATTTCCACGACCTCGAGCTTGTAGATGTCGAACAGTTCGTCGGCTTCGGTCAGCGCCGTGCCGGTCATGCCGGCGAGCTTGGCGTACATCCGGAAATAGTTCTGGAACGTGATCGAGGCCAGCGTCTGGTTTTCCGGCTGGACCTGGACGTGCTCCTTGGCTTCCAGCGCCTGGTGCAGGCCCTCGGAATAGCGGCGGCCCTGCATCATGCGGCCGGTGAACTCGTCGATGATGACGACTTCGTCGTCGCGGACGATGTAGTCCTTGTCGCGATTGAACAGCGAGTGGGCGCGCAGCGCCTGGTTAATGTGGTGCACGACCGAGACGTTCTCGACGTCGTAGAGCGATTCACCCTTGAGCTGGCCGGCGTCGCGCAGCAGCGTTTCGATCTTCTCCATGCCGGCTTCTGTCAACGTCACCGTGCGCTGCTTCTCGTCGACGTCGTAGTCGGTCTTGTCGAGCTTGGGCAGGAAGGTGTCGATGGTGTTGTAGAATTCCGAACGGTCGTCGAGCGGACCGGAAATGATCAGCGGCGTGCGCGCTTCGTCGATCAGGATCGAGTCGACTTCGTCGACGATGGCGTAAAAGTGGCTGCGCTGGACCATGTCCTCGAGCCGGTACTTCATGTTGTCGCGCAGATAGTCGAAGCCGTATTCGTTGTTGGTGCCGTAGGTGATGTCGCAGGCATAGGAGTTCTTGCGCTCGGCATCGTCGAGGCCGTGGACGATGACGCCGGTGGTCATCCCGAGGAAGCCGTAGATCTGGCCCATCCATTCGGAGTCCCGCTTGGCGAGGTAATCGTTGACGGTGACGACGTGGACGCCCTTGCCGGCCAGCGCGTTGAGATAGACCGCAAGCGTCGCAACCAGCGTCTTGCCTTCGCCGGTCTTCATCTCGGCGATGTCGCCCTCATGCAGCACCATGCCGCCGATCAGCTGAACGTCGAAATGGCGCTGGCCGAGGGTGCGCTTGGCAGCTTCGCGCACGGTGGCGAAGGCCGGGACCAGGATGTCGTCGAGCGTCTTGCCGTCGGCGAGCTGCTGGCGGAACTCGGCGGTGCGGGCCTTCAGCGCGTCGTCCGACAGCGCGGCGAGCTCGGGCTCAATCGCGTTGATGGCGTTGACGCGGGTCTGATACCCCTTCACCCGCCGGTCGTTGGCGGAGCCGAAAAACTTGCGGGCGAGCGCGCCGATCATGCCAATTCCTGCCTTTGCCGTTACTTGCGTTGCGCCGTGACGTGGTCCACGAGGTTGCCTATCAACTCACCGTGACGCATCGCGGCAAACTCCCCGATCAGGGGTCATCCGCCTAATGAGTGGGAATCGGGCAACCCAAGGTTCAACGGCAAAAACCACAGCAAAATAAGCTTAATACCGTTGATAGGTTCCGGCAGAGATATGGCCGAGCCGGTGGGTTGTCAACGTGGCCCAGATGTCAAGTAATTCATCATTTTGACAGACTTTTCGCGTTGCCAAGCCCCTGTGATTGGGCGAGTGTCCCGCCGCCTTTGGCGTTCCCCACCTTCAAGACAAGGATTTTGCATGACCTTCCCGTTCCCGGAAACGAAAACCGGCCTGCGCTTCGGCTTGGCCACCTCGTTGGCCACTTTGGCCGTGACGGGCTGCCTGGCCGCGCTGCTGGCCTCCGGGCTGCCGGCTCGCGCCGAGGACAACCCCGTTCTCGCCAAGGTCAACGGCGTTGAGATCCGCCAGAGCGACGTGGCGCTTGCCGAAGAAGAGCTCGGCCCCAGCCTCGCGCAGATGGACCCCGCCACCAAGAAGGACAACGTGCTGGCCTTCCTGATCGACCTCCGGATCGTCGCCAAGGCGGCCGAGGACAAGAAGGTCGAGAATTCTGAGGACTTCAAGAAGCGGATGGCGTTCACGCGCAGCCGCCTGCTGATGGACAGCCTGCTGGCCACCGAAGGCAAGGCCGCGACCACCGACGACGCCATGAAAAAGGTCTACGAGGAGGCCTCCAAGCAGATCACCGGCGAGCAGGAAGTCCACGCCCGTCACATCCTGGTCGAGAGCGAGGACGAGGCCAAGGCGATCAAGGCCGATCTCGACAAGGGCGCCGATTTCGCCGAACTGGCCAAGAAGAAGTCCAAGGATCCCGGCGCTTCCGATGGCGGCGATATCGGCTTCTTCACCAAGGACCAGATGGTTCCGGAATTCTCCGCGGTCGCCTTTGCGATGGAGCCCGGCAAGATCTCCGATCCCGTCAAGTCGCAATTCGGCTGGCACATCATCAAGGTCGAGGAAAAGCGCAGCCGCAAGGCGCCCGATTTCGACCAGGTCAAGGCCCAGATCGAGACCTATGTGACCCGCAAGGCCCAGGCCGAATATGTCGGCAAGCTGCGCGAGGCCGCCAAGATCGAGCGCATGGACAAGCCGGCCGAAACCGCCGCGAAGCCGGACGCCGCCAAGCCGGCGGACCCGGTAAAGCCCGCGGATCCGGTAAAGCCCGCCGAATCCAAGATGGCGCCGGCGAAGAAGTAAAAATTCGCTGTCACTTCTGCGAGACCAATAGTATTTACCATCGTCATGGCCGGGCCGAAGTGCCCGGCCATTCTACGTCTGGGGATACCGTCGACCGGCCCCGAGGACGTGGACGGCCGGCATCATCCGGACCCGACGATTGAGCCGGTCGAAGAAGGTGCTCGCATGTCCACCGCCGTCTCCCCCCTCGCCCCGACCGATGTTCCCGACATGCCCGCGATCGCGGGCGTCAGGCTTGCCACTGCGGCCGCCGGCATTCGCTACAAGGACCGCACCGACGTGCTGCTGGCCGTCATGGACAAGGGCACCACGGTCGCCGGCGTCTTCACCCAATCGAAATGCCCGTCCGCGCCGGTCGAATGGTGCCGCGCCAAGCTTTCCAAAGGCAGCGCCCGTGCGCTGGTGGTGAATTCCGGCAATGCCAACGCCTTCACCGGCAAGACCGGACGGCAGTCGACGACATTGACGGCTTCGATCGCCTCGAAGGCGGTCGGCTGCAGCGTCAACGAGGTGTTCCTCGCCTCCACCGGCGTGATCGGCGAACCACTCGACGCCACCAAGTTCGACGGCGTGCTGGCAACATTGGCGACAAGCGCCACGCCCGACGACTGGATGAACGCCGCCAAGGCGATCATGACCACCGACACCTTTCCAAAGGTCGCAACCGCGACCGTCAAACTCGGCAAGGCCAAGGTCACCATCAACGGCATGGCCAAGGGCGCCGGCATGATCGCGCCCGACATGGCGACCATGCTGTCGTTCGTGTTCACCGACGCGCCGCTGTCGTCCGCCGTGCTGCAATCGCTGCTCAAGAGCGGCGTCGAAGACACTTTCAATGCCGTCACCATCGACAGCGACACCTCGACCTCGGACACCCTGCTCGCCTTCGCCACCGGCGCTGCGGCAGCTAACGGCGCACCGAAGATCACGCGCGCCAGCGATGTCAGGCTGAAGGCATTTGCAAAAGCCTTTCGCGCGGTGCTGGCCAATCTCGCCGAACAGGTCGCGCGCGACGGCGAAGGCGCCCGCAAGCTGGTCGAGATCATCGTCGACGGCGCCACCACAAAAGCCTCGGCGCGCAAGATCGCGATGTCGATCGCGAACTCGCCGCTGGTGAAAACCGCGATCGCCGGCGAGGACGCCAACTGGGGCCGCGTGGTAATGGCGGTCGGCAAGGCCGGCGAGCCCGCCAACCGCGACAAGCTTTCGATTTCGTTCAACGGCATCCGCGTCGCCAAAAGCGGCGCGCGCGATCCGTCCTATAACGAGGCTGAGGTCTCCGAGGTGATGAAGAACCCGAAGATCCAGATCAAGGTCTCGCTTGGATTGGGCAAGGGCCGCGACCGCGTGCTGACCTGCGACCTCACCAAGGAATATGTCGCGATCAACGGCGATTACCGGTCGTGAACATTTCAAAGCCCAAAGCCATCGCGCATGGCTGAGATCAAGCTCACCCTCGTGGTCGCCTGCGCGCTGGTCGACGCCGACAAGCGGGTGCTGATCGCGCAGCGCCCGGAAGGCAAGGCGCTGGCCGGCTTATGGGAATTTCCCGGCGGCAAGCTCGAACCCGGCGAACGGCCGGAGCATGCCTTGATCCGCGAACTGCGCGAGGAGATCGGGATTGAGGTCGCCGAGCCGTGCCTGGCGCCGCTGACCTTCGCCAGCCACGCCTATGAAACCTTTCATCTCCTGATGCCGCTCTACATCTGCCGGCGCTGGGAAGGCATCGTGACGCCACGCGAAGGCCAGCAACTGGCCTGGGTCCGCGCCAACAAGCTGCGCGACTATCCGATGCCGCCCGCGGACATTCCGCTGATCCCGCATTTGATCGATTTGTTGATGTGATACGACCCTCTGGAGGGCCCCAAACACAAAATCGCGAAAACAACCCCATGCAAAGTAGAAATAGCCCGCGAAAATGTCCCGGCGTCGCGCCCCGACCTGATCTCGTTATGCTTTGGGGTTTCCCCGCTTCACCGCCGCTTCCAGACTCGCCTTCGCCGAGCCCGGCCGCAGTGGCTTCGGCTGGCTGTCATGCGGCGCCCAGCCGGACAGCCAGATCACATCAAAGGTGGCGCGGATGCGCCCATCAGCGTCGGCAAAACGCTCGGCGTAAATCTGCGCCATTCGCAGCATCGTGGCACGGCGGGTCGGCGTCCGCCGCCGCTCGACCAGAATGTTGGTCGCGCCCATCCGCCTGAGATCAGCCATCAGCGCGAACGCGCTGTCGTAGCGCACCACGACGCGGTCGACATCGGTGACCGGCAACGCCAGCCCGGCGCGCTGCAACAACGCGCCTACATCGCGCAAATCGGCGAAGGGTGCGACGCGCGGCGACACGCCGCCTTCGCATTCGGCTTCCGCCGCCGCAAAGGATTGCCGCAGCTCGGTCAGCGTATCGCCGCCGATCATCGCCGCCAGCAACAATCCGTCCGGCCGCAACGCGCGGCGGATCTGCGCCAGCACGCCGGGAAGGTCATTCACGAATTGAAAGGCGAGCGCGGAAACGGCAAGATCAAGCGACTCGGGCTGCAGCGGCAAGACCTCGCTGTTGGAATCGAGGCCTATCCGCGTGATCGATTTGAAGCGAGCGGCATCGGGTGCGCGCACCGCCTCGCCCGGCGACCAGATATTCGCGACGTCGGCAAACTCGCGTCTCACCGCGCCGATGCGATCGGCCATATCCTCAGCGACACGGTCGCACAGGAAGGTGACCTCGCCCTGCTTGAGCGCGCGCGCCTGCCGCGCGCGGAGCAGCGCGCGATCGAACAGGACGGGCGTGGCGTTGGCGGGCGTCGGGGCCATTCGCAGGCTCTTAGCGCAATTCAGCCGTCTTCGCTTGCCTGAAACTTGCGCCAGAAACCTGCTTTCAGCCCACGATGGGCATCCAGCAGCGGCGACGGCTCATGGGAAGAAGGATTTTCCCTTCTCCAGGAGGGCTCGGAGCTGCTTCTCGGTTTTGCCGAGTGCCATTTGATAGTGGGGCTTGTCGACGAACTTTTTCCAATCCCCGCCCCATTCCAGGCCTTTAACCTTTTCCTTCATCAGCGCGCCGAGCTTTACATAGGCCCTGTCCTCTTTTGCAGTATCGCCCGTATAGTACTTTCCGTTCTCGAATATGCCGACGTCCCAGGCGATTCCGAAATTGTGATTGCTTTCGCCGCCCTTCGCATTCGTGACCTTCGGCTTCTTTTTGAACAAAACGTCCTGCTCGGCGTAGGTGCGCGTCCCGGAAATGATTTTGTAAGTCAGGGGCAGTTTTTTGACTGCGTTCATGAACTCCCTGGCCTTGGCCTGCGCCTCCGGTATCATCGTCTGGATGCAGCCTTCCGTGCGGGGGTCGAATTCGCCGAGCTTGTTCTTGATCGCATCATATTTCTTGAAGAACTTTTCCTCGGCATCATTGACGGCGGTGGTGAACTTCCCGTTCAAAGGCCCGTCGTAGAAGCCGGAAACCGACAATATCCGTTGCAGAAACAGGACGTCCGTCTTGAACAATTTCTCGCTCATGGAAATCTCCGTTGGCAGATTGATGTTGGCCTCGCTGACATCCGCAACCGACAATCCTAGTTGGAATTCGAAACAACTACAACGTTTACGAGTGTAAGGGAGCGGCCGGCACGGGCACGGAATGAAGCAGGTCGGTGATGAGCCAGATCGACGCGCGCCGGCCTGCCTGGGTCATGGCGATCGCCTGCTTGAGCGAGGTGTTGGTCGGCGCTAACCTCAACCCATGGATGCCTTGACTCCATCCCGCTCGATACTCGGCCATTTGCGCGGCGCCTTCGCGCATGCGGCGAAGTTCGCGCTCGACATCGCGCTGCCGACCATGTGTGTTTCCTGCCGCGAGCCGGTCGATGGCGAGGGCGTCTGTGCCGAATGCTGGGCAAAGCTGTCGTTCATCGCGCCACCATTTTGCCCGCGGCTCGGCATTCCCTTTGTCTACGATCCCGGACCGGAATTGCTGTCGATGGAGGCGATCGCCAATCCACCGGCCTACCAGCGCGCCCGCGCCGCCGTGCGCTACGACGACGTCGCCCGGACGCTGGTGCATGCCTTGAAATACCAGGACCGCACGGATCTGGCGCCCGCGATGGGGCGCTGGATGGCCCGCGCCGGCCAGGAATTGCTCGATGAGGCTGACGTGCTGGTACCGGTTCCCCTGCACTGGCAACGTGGCTGGAGCCGGCGCTACAACCAGTCCGGTGCTCTGGCGCGGGTGATTTCGCGCCAAACCGACGTAAAACTGGCTACCGAAGCGCTGCGGCGGGTGCGCGCCACCGAACAGCAGATCGGCCTGTCGCGGCCGCAGCGCGCCAGCAATGTGCAGGGCGCCTTCAAGGTCGCGGCCGAACGCAGCGCCGATATCGCCGGCCGTCGCGTCGTCCTGATCGACGACGTCCTGACCTCGGGCGCCACGACGGATGCCTGCGCCCGTGCCCTGTTGCGCGCCAAGGCCGCGCAGGTCGATGTGCTGGTATTCGCGCGGGTTGTGGACACCCACCGGGGTCCCATATAGTTCTGGTATTCCCGAACCAGAGCGCACCATGACCGCTGCCGTTGAAATCTATACTCGTCCGGGCTGCGGCTATTGCACCGCCGCCAAATCGCTGCTGACGCGCAAAAATGCCGCGTTCACCGAATTGAATGTCGCCAGCGACCCTTCTTTTCGCGAACAGATGTATAGTCGCGCCGGCGAAGGCACGACCTTTCCGCAGATCTTCATCGGTGCAACCCATGTCGGCGGTTGCGACGAGCTTTACGCGCTGGATCGCGCGGGCAAGCTCGACGCCATGCTGGCGGGAGAAAAGGCCTCATCATGAGCGCTGACCAGACCTTTACCGCCGCCATGGTGCAGATGCGCACCGGACTGCTGCCCGAGCCGAGCCTCGAGCAAGGCACCAAACTGATCCGCGAGGCGGCCAAGCAAGGCGCCGATTACGTGCTCACCCCCGAGGTGAGCAACATGATGCAGCTGAACCGCAAGGCGCTGTTCGAGCATCTCGCGACCGAGGAAAACGACCTCTCGCTGAAAGCCTATCGCGCGCTGGCGAAGGAACTGAAAATCCATCTCCATGTCGGCTCGCTGGCGCTGCGCTTCTCCGAGGAGAAAGCCGTCAACCGCTCGTTCCTGATCGGGCCCGACGGCAACGTGCTCGCCAGCTACGACAAGATCCACATGTTCGACATCGACCTGCCCGGCGGCGAGAGCTACCGCGAGTCCGCCAACTATCAGCCGGGCGAGACCGCCGTGATCTCGGATCTGCCGTGGGGCCGCATCGGTCTGACGATCTGCTACGACGTCCGCTTCCCGGCTCTCTATCGTGCGCTGGCCGAAACCGGCGCCTCGTTCCTTGCCGTGCCGTCGGCGTTTACGAAGAAGACCGGCGAAGCGCATTGGCACACGCTGCTGCGCGCCCGCGCCATCGAGAACGGCTGCTTCGTCTTTGCCGCCGCCCAGGCCGGCATGCATGAGAACAAGCGCGAGACCTTTGGCCATTCGCTGATCATCGCACCTTGGGGCGAGATCCTCGCCGAAGGCGGCGTCGAGCCCGGCGTGTTCCTCGCCAAGATCGATACCTCCAGGGTCGAGACCGCGCGCAAAACCGTGCCCTCGTTGCAGCATGGACGCCGCTTCGGCATTGCCGATGCCAAGTCTTCCAACTCAGCGGCTGGCCCGGAGCATCTGCATCTGGTCCGGGGCTCGGCATGATCCGGTACAATCTGCGCTGCGAGAAGGGACATAGCTTCGAAAGCTGGTTCCAGAGCTCCTCGGCCTATGAAAGCCAGGAGAAGCGCAGACTGGTGAGCTGTCCTGCCTGCGGCTCGGTCAAGGTCGAACGCGCCATCATGGCCCCGCAAATCGTCAGCAAGAAGGGTCGCGACAAGGCGCCCGCATCTGTCGAGACCACGGATGCTCCAGCGACGCTGGCCACATCGCAGGAATCGACGCCGCTGCTGATGGCGCAGGAGCTTGAGCTGCGCGCCAAGATCAAGGAATTGCGCGATCACATCGTCAAGAACGCCGACAACGTCGGCGAGCGCTTTCCCAACGAAGCCCGCAAGATGCATTACGGCGATATCGAACACCGCCCGATCTATGGCGAGGCTTCACCCGAGGAAGCGCGCTCCCTGATCGACGAGGGTGTCGAGGTCTCGCCGTTGCCGGTGCTGCCGGACGACCGGAACTGACGCGTAGCGTCATTCCGTGGCGATGCGAAGCATCGAACTACGATGTGCAATTGCACATCTGAGAATCTCGAGATTCCCCGGTGCGCAATTGCGCACCTGAGGTCTGGTCCTTCGGACCATCCCGGAATGACGGCCCATCTTTCTTATCCAAGGACCCCCACATGAGCCCGGACACCTTCCCATCCTGGCTGCTCTGGGCCCTGCTCTCAGCCGTGTTCGCAGCACTGACCGCGATCTTCGCCAAGATTGGCGTCGAGAATATCAATTCCGATCTCGCAACTCTCATCCGCACCGTCGTCGTGCTGGTCAGCCTGGCGCTGATCCTGTTCGCCACCGGCCAGTTCAGCCAGACCAGACCGATCTCGAACAAGACATGGCTGTTCCTGGTGTTGTCCGGGCTCGGCACCGGCGCGTCGTGGCTGTGTTATTTCCGCGCGTTGAAACTCGGCCCGGCCTCGATGGTGGCGCCGATCGACAAATTGAGCGTCGTGCTGGTGGCGCTGTTCGGCGTGGTGTTTCTCGGCGAGCGGCCGTCGATGAGCGGCTGGCTCGGAATCGCGCTGATCGCCGCCGGCGCGATCATTATTGTCGTTAAACGCTGACACAGCGTTTTCAAGCGAAGTGGGCACCGGTTCGCGTCAAGAAAACGCGTCAGAAGTAAAGATTACACCGAAACCAGCAGCGCCACACCAACGACGATCAGAACGATCCCGGCCAGTTCACGCGCCGACAGCGGCTGCTTGAACGAATAATACGCCACGGCCTGCGCGAACAGCACTTCGACCAGCGCCAGCGTACGCACATTGGCGGCGGCGGTGAGCGCGAACGCCAGAAACCAGAATTGCGACGCGAACGCGCCCATGAAGCCGGCGAGCATCGAGGGCCGCCACAAACCGAAGATCGCCTTCAGCACATCGGGCGCGCGGGCGAGAAGATAGATCGACAGCACCAGCGTCTGCACGAACAGGCCGAACACCAGCGTGTAGGACGCGGCCGTGACAAAGGAGACGCCGGGCACCACGATGACGGCGCCACGAAAGCCGACCGCCGACAGCGCAAATGCCGCGGCGGCGCCGAGGCCGAGTATGGTCGGCTTCAAATCCGCAAAGCCCTTGCCGGAGGCTGGTCGCAGCGCGGCGATCACCACGCCGGCGGTCGCAATCAGGATCGCGATGACTTTCAGCAGTGTCAGGTGATCGCCGAGGAAGATGAAGCCGAAGATCGCGGTCTGGATCGCCTCGGTCTTGAGATACGCCGTCGTCACCACGAAGGAGCGATCGTTCATCGCCAGCAGCATCATGCCGGTGCCGGCGATCTGGGCCATCGCGCCGAGCAGCAGCCACGGCCAGAACGCCGCCGTCGGCCACGGAATGTGATCGCCGGTCACGGTCACCACGGCCGCGAAGAACAGAATCGAGAACGGAAAGCCGAACAGGAAGCGGATGTTGGTCGCGCCCCAGGTACCCAGCGGCCCGGTCAACGACCGCTGCATCGCATTGCGCGCGACCTGCCCGAGCGCAGCCGTAATGGTGAAGGGTATCCAGAGCGAGGCGACGGTGAACATGGGGGATTCGATTACCGGCTGGAAGGTGCCGCACCGTGCCGGGCGGGACGAACGCGGTCAACCAAAACGGTGCATGACAGGGATGCGCGGACCCTGTCGTCCCTGCGAACGCAGGGGCCCATAACCACAGGATTAGGGTCGAGGCACAAGGCTAAACCAGCAGATCGCTAAGATCTCGCCATTCAAGATTATCCCGCTCGATCAGCTCGATCTTCCAGTCCCGCTTCCAGCGTTTGATCTGTTTCTCACGCGCGATCGCTTCGTCTGCCCTCTCATAGGATTCGACGTATACCAGGCGGAACACGCCGTAGGCCTTCACGAATGAAGAGCCCTTGCCGTTGCGATGCTCGTCTAGACGCTTCTGGAGCGAATTCGTTACCCCGATATACAGGGTGCCGTGGCGTCGGCTTGCGAGGATGTGGACGTGATACATGCGCGATCCACTTTCCGATGGGGCGCCGTTCTTGCATAACCACTGGGGCCGGTGGCTATGGGTCCCTGCGTTCGCAGGGACGACAGTAGCTTTGAATCCCAAAATCCCGCTACATTCCCTCCGCGACCACCATGTAGTTCACGTCCATGTCGGACGAGATGCTCCATTTGTCGGCGAGCGGGCTATAGACCACGCCGGCCTGCTCGGTGATGGCGAGCTTGTTGTGGGCGAGGTGCTGCGCCAGTTCGTCAGGGGTGACGAACTTGTCCCACTGATGGGTGCCGCGCGGCAGCCAGCGCAGCACGTATTCGGCGCCGACGATGGCGAGCGCAAAGCTCTTCCAGTTGCGGTTCAGGGTCGAGACCACCATCAAGCCGCCGGGCTTGAGCATCGCCGCGCAGCGCGAGAGGAACGCGCCGACGTCGGTGACATGCTCGATCACTTCCATCGCCAGCACGATGTCGAAGCGTTCGCGGACGTCGATCTCCTCGGCCGTGGTGCAGCGGTAGTCGATCGACAGATGACCCTTGTCGGCATGCAGCTTGGCGGCGGCGATGTTGGTCGCCGACGGATCGATCCCGATCACCTGCGCGCCGAGCCGCGTGAACGGCTCGCACAGCAGGCCGGCGCCGCAGCCGATGTCGAGGATGCGCAGGCCGCCCAGGCAATTCAGGCTTTTGACGTTACGCTCGAACTTGCGGCAGGCGGCGTCACGGATATAGGTCAGCCGCAGCGGGTTGATCTTGTGCAGCGGGGCCATCTTGCCCTTGGGGTCCCACCACTCGTCCGACAGTTTTGAGAATTTCGCGACCTCGGCGGGATCGACCGTCGAGCCCGAACCACCGGGAGAATTGGGTTGCGTCGCCATGATCAGGTTCCGGCCGGTCGTACGGTGATGGAGTTGCGGAACGCCAGCGGCGAGGCGATGGTCTGGATGGTCTCCTTGCCCTCGCCGACGCCGAGGATGGTGACGTCGCCATAGTTCATGAGGCGGCCGAGAATGCTCTGGTTGACGTCGACGCTCTCGACCTTGTCGAGACTCATCTCGAAGGTCCGCCGCTTGATGAAGCCGGTCTTGTGGACAATCCGGAAGTTGGTGACATCCGTCTCGGTGGTGGCACGCCGGAACCAGGCCCTGACGGTCCAGTACAGCGCGACCAGGGCCGAGATCGCCGCCAGCGACAGGCAGAGCACTACCGGCACGTCGGCTGTGACCGTCCGCGACAGCACCAGAAACACGAGCGCCGCGACCCAGGCCGCAATCGCCGGCAGGTAGAACATCCAGTGCGCGTTGGTGGAATACAGCACCTTCTCGCCGGGCTGCAGGATTTCGTCGATATAACGCCCCATACGCCCGTCCCGAATTAACTCGCTACCACAGTAATTTACGTCAATTTCGCGGTGGAAACCTGCCCGGTTGCTTGCCCCGGACCGCGCCGCTATGTATACGCCGCTTTAGTCCCGCGCGCTCCAGTTTCCGTGCGGGTCACCATACTTATCCTCACAGGGAATGCACGCGTCGTCATGGGCCGCCTCGTGATGAAATTCGGCGGGACATCCGTCGCCAATATCGACCGAATCCGCAACGTCGCGCGTCACGTCAAACGCGAGGTCGATGCGGGGCACGACGTCGCTGTGGTGGTGTCGGCGATGTCCGGCAAGACCAACGAACTGGTGGAGTGGTGCCGCGACGCCTCGCCGATGCATGATGCACGCGAATATGACGCCGTGGTGGCGTCAGGCGAACAGGTCACGTCGGGGCTGCTGGCGATCGCGCTGCAGGCGATCGGGATTCAGGCCCGCTCCTGGCAGGGCTGGCAGATCCCGATCCGGACCTCGGACGCCCACGCTTCGGCGCGGATCCTCGAGATCGACGGCAGCGAGATCATCAACCGCTTTGCGGATCGCAAGGAAGTCGCCGTCATCGCCGGGTTCCAGGGCATCAACCCGCAGACCAACCGAATCACGACGCTCGGGCGCGGCGGCTCGGACACCTCGGCGGTGGCGATCGCGGCGGCGATCCATGCCGACCGCTGCGATATCTACACCGACGTCGATGGCGTCTATACGACAGACCCGCGCGTGGTTCCCAAGGCGCGGCGGCTCGACAAGATCGCGTTCGAGGACATGCTGGAACTGGCCTCTCAGGGCGCCAAGGTGCTGCAGGTCCGTTCGGTGGAACTCGGCATGGTGCACAACATGCCGGTGTTCGTCCGCTCCAGCTTCGACAAACCCGAAGATATCGACCCGCACGGCGCGCCTCCGGGCACGCTGATCTGCAGCGAGGAGGAAATCATGGAAAACCACGTCGTCACCGGCATCGCCTTCTCGAAGGACGAAGCCCAGATTTCCGTGCGCCAGATCGAGGACAAGCCCGGCGTCGCCGCGTCGATCTTCGTGCCGCTGGCGGACGCCAACATCAATGTCGACATGATCGTCCAGAACGTCTCCGAGGACGGCAAGACCACCGACCTGACCTTTACCGTTCCGGCTTCCGACTATAACCGCGCCCGCGACACCATCACCGCCTCGAAAGCCAAGATCGGCTATGCCCGGCTCGACAGCGCTACCGACGTCGCCAAGGTTTCGGTGATCGGCAGCGGTATGCGCAGCCATGCCGGCGTCGCGGCCCAGGCGTTCAAGGCGTTGTCCGAACGCAATATCAACATCCGTGCCATCACCACCTCCGAGATCAAGTTCTCGGTGCTGATCGATGCCGCCTATACCGAGCTGGCGGTGCGCACGCTGCATACGCTCTATGGGCTGGATAAAACTTAGAGCGTTTTCGAGCGAAGTGGGCACCGGTTCGCGTGAAGAGAACGCGTCAAAGCAAAAACTAGTGCCCGGTACTCCGGGCACTAGAACGATTTTCTCTCGATTTTCGCGCAGGTGATGCGCTTCGCTACCGCAGCATTGTCCTGACACAGACGTTATTGGTTCTGGCAGGCGTTTTGCTTGGCAAAGCAAGCCTTGATTGGCTATACGGCCTGAGAGGTGGGCTGCCGCAAACTGTGCCACAGTTTTGGCGATCCCGATTCGGCCGGGATCGAGGGCCTGCGGCGGCGCCGAATGATTAAAATTGTTGTTTTTCGTGTGTTTCACGCCAGCGACCGGCCACCCGGCGGGCTGGCCTTGCGGGGGAGGAAATCGGCACATGCGGAGCGCGTCGGGAGGCCCCCGCGTCTTGTTGAGACGGCTCCGCGAAACCATGGCGGAGCAGGTCTCCGCCCAGGAGCGCCTGGACAAGATCGTGGTGCTGATCGCGGCCAACATGGTGGCCGAGGTCTGCTCGACCTATGTGCTGCGCGTCGATAACACCCTCGAACTCTACGCCACCGAAGGTCTGAACCGCGACGCCGTGCACAGAACGGTCTTGAGCGCGCATGAGGGCCTGGTCGGCCTCGTCGCCAGCGAGGCGACGCCGCTCAATCTCTCCGACGCACAAAGCCATCCGGCGTTCTCGTTCCGCCCGGAAACCGGCGAAGAGATTTACCACTCGTTCCTCGGCGTGCCGATCCTGCGTGCCGGCAACACGCTCGGCGTGCTGGTCGTGCAGAACCGCGCCAAGCGCACTTACGTCGAGGAAGAGGTCGAGGCGCTGCAGACCACTGCCATGGTGCTGGCGGAGATGATCGCCTCCGGCGAACTGGCGGCGCTGGCGCAGCCCGGTGCCGAACCCGCGGCGCGGCACTCCCTGCACAAAACCGGCGCGATCCTGTCCGACGGCATCGCGCTCGGCCACGTCGTGCTGCACGAGCCGCGCGTCGTCATCACCAATTACATTGCCGAAGACCTGCCGAAGGAAATCAAGCGGCTCGACGCGGCGCTGACCAAGCTGCGCGCCGATCTCGATCGCATGCTGGAGCGTGGCGACGTCGCCGAGGGCGGCGAGCACCGCGAAGTGCTGGAAGCCTATCGGATGTTCGCCAACGACCACGGCTGGTCGCACAAGCTGCACGAGGCAGTCGCCACCGGCCTCACCGCGGAAGCCGCCGTCGAACGCGTGCAGTCTGATACCCGAGCCCGGATGCTGCGCTCGACCGATCCCTATTTGCGCGACCGCCTGCACGATCTGGAAGATCTCGGCCACCGCCTGATGCGGCAACTGGTCGGCCAGGACCACGCGCCGTCGCGCGAGCAATTGCCCGAAAACGCCATCCTGATCGCGCGCGCGATGGGCCCGGCGGCGCTGCTGGACTATGACCGCAAGCGGCTGCGCGGCCTGGTGCTGGAGGAAGGCACCGCCAATTCCCACGTCTCGATCGTGGCGCGCGCGCTCGGCATTCCCGCGGTCGGTGAAATTCCAAACGCGCCGGGGATCGCCGAGCCCGGCGACGCGATCATCGTCGACGGCACTTCAGGCTCGATCTATGTGCGTCCCTCGGCGGAAATCGAATCGGCCTATGCCGAACGCGTGCGTTTCCGCGCCCGCCGTCAGGCGCAATATGCGGCGCTGCGCGACAAGCCCTGCATCACCAAAGACGGCCAGCCGATCGAACTGATGATCAACGCCGGTCTCGTGATCGACCTGCCGCATATCGACGACACCGGCAGCGCCGGCATCGGACTGTTTCGTACCGAACTGCAGTTCATGGTCGGCCAGAGCCTGCCGCGCAGCTCGGACCAGCTGGCGCTGTATCGCACCGTGCTCGACGCCGCGGGAACAAAACCGGTGACATTCCGCACACTCGATATCGGCGGCGACAAGGCGCTGCCCTATATGGAAACCGTGATCGAGGAAAATCCCGCGCTCGGCTGGCGCGCGATCCGGCTCGGTCTGGACCGGCCGGGCCTTTTACGTGGACAGATTCGCGCGCTGCTGCGGGCCGGCGGCGGCCGCGCGCTGAAGATCATGTTTCCGATGATTTCCGAAGTCGCCGAGTTCGACCAGGCCAAAGCCATCGTCGAGCGCGAACTGACCTATCTGCGCCAGCATGGCCATGCGCTGCCGGAGCGGATCGACGTCGGCACCATGATCGAAGTCCCGGCGCTGCTTTATCAGCTCGACGAACTCCTGAAGAAGGTCGACTTCGTCTCGGTCGGCTCCAACGACCTGTTCCAGTTCATGTTCGCGGTCGATCGCGGCAATGCCAAGGTTTCCGAACGGTTCGACACCATGTCGGCGCCGATCCTGCGGGCATTGCGCGACATCGTGCGCAAGGCCAATGCGGCCAAGAAGGCCGCCTCGCTGTGCGGCGAGATGGCTTCCAAGCCGCTCGGCGCACTGGCGCTGATCGCGCTCGGCTATCGCTCGCTGTCGATGTCCGCCACCGGACTTGGCCCGGTCAAGGCGCTGATTCTCGATCTCGATGCCAAAAAGGCCGAGGCTGTCATCATGCCGCTGCTCGACGCGCCGTCGGGCAGCGTCTCAATCCGCGAGAAGCTGACTGCATTCGCGGAAGCCGAGGGGTTGTCGTTGTAGCGAGGCTCTGTCCCGACAACGCCACCTTCGCTTTTGCCGTTAGAGAACACCGACATGTTACCCGAAGCCAAACTCGATATCCTGCTCGCCCACCACGCCTCGCTCGAGGCGGAGCTGCTGCGCCAGTTGAGTTCCGAGAAATACGTCCAGATCACGCGTGAGCTCGCCGAGCTCAATCCGCTGATCGACGCCGTCAAGACCTATCGCGCGGCGCAGGCCGAGATCGCGGACACCAAAACCCTGCTGGCAGACTCCGCCACCGATCCCGACATGCGCAGCATGGCGGAAGCCGAACTCGAAACCTTGCAGGCGAAGGTCGACGAACTCGCGCAAAAAATTCGGGTGGCGCTGCTGCCCAAGGACGCCATGGACGACCGCAACGTGGTGCTGGAAATTCGCGCCGGCACCGGCGGCGACGAAGCCTCCTTGTTCGCCGGCGACCTGTTCCGGATGTACGAGCGGTTCGCGGCGCTACAAGGCTGGAAGGTCGAGGTGGTCTCCGCCAGCGAAGGCACCATGGGCGGCTACAAGGAAATCGTCGCCGAGGTGCAGGGCCGCGGCGCGTTTGCCAAGCTGAAATTCGAATCCGGCGTTCACCGGGTGCAGCGGGTGCCCGACACCGAAACGCAAGGGAGAATTCACACCTCGGCGGCAACCGTCGCGGTCTTGCCCGAGGTCGAGGATGTCGACATCGACATCAAGAGCGACGACCTGCGAATCGAGACCATGCGCGCGCAGGGCGCCGGCGGCCAGCACGTCAACAAGACCGAATCGGCGATCCGCATCACCCATATTCCAACCGGCATCGTTGTCATGATGCAGGATAGCCGCTCGCAGCACAAAAACCGGGCGTCGGCGATGAAC
>JBBRSX010000069.1:0-29495 GCA_038244925.1 Hyphomicrobiales bacterium
ACCATCCGCAAGACCATCCGCGCGCCGATCGCCTTCAACGACCGCGAGATCTTCCTGACCGCCTCGATCGGCCTCGCACTCTCCGATCCGCAGACGCAGTTGTCCGAAGAGATCATCAAGGACGCCGAACTGGCGATGTACCATTCCAAGCGCATCGGCGGCGACCGCATCGACGTATACAAGCCGGCGATGCGCGCGCGCAAGACCGACCGGCTGACGCTGGAAAGCGAACTGCGCCGCGCCATCGAGCGCCAGGAAATCACCATCCTGTACCAGCCGATCGTGCGGCTGGAAGATCGCTCGATCGCCGGTTTCGAGGCCTTGGCGCGCTGGGATCATCCCAAGCTCGGCCGGATGTCGCCGTCGGAATTCATTTCCATCGCCGAGGAAATCGGCCTGATCGTCGATCTCGGCATGTTCGTGATGGACCAGACCGCCCGGCAGCTCGCGATCTGGCAGCGCGCGATGCGCTCGCGCGAGCCGATCTTTGCTTCCGTGAACGTCTCCTCGCGGCAGTTGCTGCGCCATGATCTGATCCACGATATCCGCACCGTGCTGTCGCGCTCCTCGGTGGCGCGCGGCACGCTGAAGCTGGAATTGACGGAATCGCTGGTCATGGAGAACCCGGAACACGCGGCGCAGATGCTGACGCGTATCCGCGAACTCGGCACTGGATTGTCGCTGGACGATTTCGGCACCGGCCATTCTTCGCTGGCCTATCTGCAGCGCTTCCCGTTCGACACCATCAAGATCGACCAATCGTTCGTGCGCACCACCAGCCGCGGCACCCGTCCGGTGATCCTGAAATCGATCATCGCGCTGGCCCACGACCTCGGCATGGACGTGGTCGCCGAGGGCGCCGAGACCGACTCGGACGCGGTCGAGCTCTATCAATTGGGCTGCGAATACGCGCAGGGCTTCGCCTTCGGCGAGCCGATGGACGCCGACGCCGCGATGCGGCTATTGACGGAAGAGCGGCTCGAAGCGGCGAGCTAAGCCCCGTCGTCGCTGTCGCGGGGACGACGCGGCGGCGGTATCTTCCTGAACTTCACGCTTTTCCCGTCCGCCTGCCTTGTCGCGATGTAGCCGCCCTCGAGGCAGGCCTCGCGCTGCGGCATCTTCTCCTGCGGGCTGCGCTCCGTTTCCCACCATGAGGCGCGGTGCGCCGCGCGCGGCAGCGCCGCGTCGATGATCTCCTCGATCTGCTCGAAGGTCAGCACGAATTCGGGAAGCTTCTGTTTCTGCAGATAGTCCCGCAGCAAATCGTAGTCGTTCACCTTTGTCCCCGATGGTGTTTTGCGCAAAATCGCCGATCCCGGCAACCAAGCGTTAACTCATTATTATATCGCTGTCGCCGTTTAAGGCGGCAACAACGTATCCGGCGCATACAGACAGGCTGGGAGCGGACGATGCTATTCGGACGGCGAAAAGACGCGGCCAAGCAGCGCTGGCGGCTATCGGCAAAATTGCTGATCGCGTCGTCGGTCGCCACGGTCATCGGCTTTTCCGCGGTCTGCGCCAGCGTCATGCTCGACATGCGCCGCGGCGAGGAAGAACTGGCGCGCCAGACGCTCGAAAATCTCGCCTCAGGCATCGACGCCGACATCAGCCGCAATATCGAACTCTACGACTTGTCGCTGCGCAACGTCGTCAACAATCTGCTGACGCCCGAGATCAAGGACGTCAGCAAGGAAATCCGGCACCTGATCCTGTTCGATCACGCCGCCACCGCCAAGCATTTCGGCGGAATCCAGGTTTTTGACACGCAGGGCAAGCTCATCATCGATGCTTCGAGCCTCGATCCGGTAATCGAGAATCGCAGTGACGAAGAATATTTTCAGGCCCATCGCGACAAGCCCGACGTTGGCCTGTTCGTCAGCCGACCGATGCTGCATCGCGGCGCCTATGCCATCGTGCTGAGCCGCCGCATCACCGGCACCGACGGCAGCTTTCAGGGCGTGGTCGCAGGCTCCATCCGCTTCAGCTATTTTCATGAACTGTTCGGCCGCCTCAATCTCGGTCAGGAAGACACCATTACCGTTCTGCGCAAGGACCGCACCGTCATTATGCGGAAGCCGTTTGATCTCGACATTATCGGCAGGAACCTGGCAGAGCGGCGAACCTGGAATCCGGCGAACTTGTCCAGTGACAGATCTTTTGCCGGTGTCGGCCCGATCGACCCGACACCGCGGCTGTATGTCCGGCGCGACGGCACCAGTCCACTCTTTACGGTCGTCGGAAAGCCGCTGAACAGCATCTTAAGGCTTTGGCATCGGGAAGTGATGCGGATCGGCGCAATCATGGCGGCGTTGATCCTGTTCGTGGTCGCCACCACGCTGTTCCTCGCCCGCGAGATCGGCCGCCGCGCAAGGGCCGAAGAACGACTGGAAGAACTCGCAACCACCGACGCGCTTACGGGCTTGAAGAACCGCCGCAAGTTCGATTCCGAGATCGACCTCGAATGGCGGCGCGCGGCACGCAACGAGACACCGGTCGCCCTGCTGATGATCGACGCCGACCATTTCAAAACTTACAACGACACCTACGGCCATCAGGCCGGCGACCAGGTGCTGGTCGGGATTGCCATCTGCATTTCGGATTCGGTGCGGCGGGCCGGCGACTGCCCGGCGCGGTACGGCGGCGAGGAGTTCGCGGTACTGTTACCCGGCCTTTCCAGTGTGGAGGCCTTCAGGGTCGCCGAAGCCATCCGGATGAGGGTTGAACTCTGGTCGGAAGATCCCAAGGTCTCGACCGTCAGCGTCGGCGTCGCCAGCATGGTTCCGGTCGCGTCGCTGGACTGGTCCCATCTGGTGGAAGCGGCCGACAGGGCGCTCTACGCGGCCAAAGGCAACGGCCGCAACCAGTCGGTACTCGCAAGCCTGCCTCAGCTGGCACTGGTGGCTTGACGTCATACCCGCCAAGGCGGGAACGCGCGCCGCTATTTCTCCAGATACTTCTTCATCTCCGCACGCAAACCGTCACGCAGATCCGCGCGGGCCATGCCGTAGGCGATGTTGGCGCGCAGGAAGCCGGGCTTCGAGCCGCAATCGTGCCGCTCGCCCTCGAATTCGACACCGTAGAAGCTCTGTGTCCTGGCGAGCCCGATCATCGCGTCGGTGAGCTGGATCTCGCCGCCGGCGCCGCGCTCCTGGGTTTCGAGAATCTTGAAGATCTCCGGCTGCAGGATGTAGCGCCCGGTGATCGAGAGATTGGACGGTGAAGTCCCCTTCGGCGGTTTCTCCACCATGCCGTCGACCTCGAACATGTTGGAGGCGATGCGCTTGCCGACACCGCAGATGCCATATTGATGGGTCAGGTGGTCGGGCACGCCTTCGACCGCGAGCAGGTTTGATTTTTCGCCGAGCTGGCTGGCGGCATCGATCATCTGTTTCAGGCAGCCTGGCGTGTTCAGCACGAGCTCGTCCGGCAGCACCACCGCAAACGGCTCGTTGCCGACGATGTCGCGCGCGCACCACACCGCGTGGCCGAGGCCGAGCGGCGCCTGCTGACGGGTGAAACTGGTGGCGCCGGCAGCCGGCTGGTCGCGGGCCAGGATGTCCTGTTCGGCCTTCTTGTTGCCGCGCGCGGCGAGCGTGGTGTCGAGTTCGAACATGCGGTCGAAATGATCCTCGATCACGCCCTTGTTGCGCCCGGTGACAAAAATGAAATGCTCGATGCCGGCTTCACGCGCTTCGTCGTAGACGTACTGGATCAGCGGCTTGTCGACGATGGTCAGCATTTCCTTCGGCATCGCCTTGGTGGCGGGCAGGACGCGGGTGCCGAGACCGGCGACCGGGAAGACGGCTTTGCGGATTTTCATGGGAGGCCTTGGAAACGAGGGAACGATAAGAAAATGCTGTGATTGCACGTTGGTAGCTGGTTTGCAGCCGGGAACAAAGGCGGATGTGTGGTGGCGCTTGGGTCATCCGCCGTTGCGCGAAGTGAGAGAGACAATGAAATCTGGCCTGTTAAGCTATTGGAAACCGCGACAAGGCCTTCTGAATCGGGTTTTCAGGCCGGACGGAAACGACATGAGTTTGAAGCAAGCCGTGGATTTGAAGCAAGCCGTGGATTTGAAGCAGGCCGTGGGTTTGAAGCAGGCCGAGGGTTTGATGGAAGCAGCGATGGCCAAACGAACCGGCGCGACCATGGTTGCGGTGCTGCTGCTGTTTTTCGGCGCAGCGCTGCTATGTGGCGATGCCAATGCCCAATCCTCCGGCAATAACGGAGTTTCTAACTTTCTCGGCAATTTGTTTTCGGGGCCGAAATCTGCGGCCCCGGCGCAGGCCACGCCCGGTCCCGACGGTGCGCCGCCGCCCTGGAGCGGCGAGGACGGCGCCTCCGGCCATCCGCTGATGACGGCGTCTGCGATCCGCGAGGCGGCGGCGAACTTTCCAAACTGCGTTGCCGGGATGTGGCCCGATGCCGCACGCCGCAACATCACCGAAGCCAATTTCCAGCGCTTCACCACCGGCCTCGAGCCTGATTTGCGGATCATGGACCTGATGGATTCGCAGCCCGAATTCACCAAGGCGATCTGGGATTATCTCGACATCCTCGTGAACGACAACCGCCTCGCCAAGGGCCGCGAGATCCTCGCCAAATACAAAACGCAATTCGACGCGGTGGAAAAAGCCTATGGCGTCGACCGCTATGCGATCGCGGCGATCTGGGGCATCGAGTCGAATTACTCGACCCAGATGGGCGATCGCAACGTGGTGCAGTCGACCGCGACGCTGGCCTGCGTCGGCCGCCGCCAGGCCTATTTCAAAGACGAGTTTCTCACCGCGCTGGAAATCCTCAATCGCGGCGATCTGCGGCCTGAGCAGATGCGCGGCTCCTGGGCCGGCGCGTTCGGCCCGACGCAGTTCATGCCGACTGCGTTCAAGCGCTACGCCGTCGACGGCGACGGCGACGGTCGCCGTGATGTCGTCGACAATGCCGCCGACCTGATCGCCTCGACCGCCAATAACCTCAAGAAGGATGGCTGGCAGAGCGGCCAGACCTGGGGCTACGAGGTGGTGCTGCCGCAAGGCTTTGACTTCATGCTGGCCGACAAGGCCAAGGCGACGACGTTCTCGCAATGGCAGAGCAAGGGCCTGAAGCGCGCCGACGGCAAGCCGTTCCCGAACTCGGCCGACAAGGTCTATTTGCTGGCGCCGGGCGGCGCCGCCGGGCCCGGCTTCCTGATGATGCAGAATTTCCGGGTGATCATGAAATACAACCCGGCCGAGGCCTATGCGATGGCGATCGGCCACTTCGCCGACCGCCTGCGCGGCGGGCCGCCGTTCGTGCAGCCCTGGCCACGGCAGGAACGGGTGCTGTCGAAGGCCGAGCGGCTGGAACTGCAACAGCTTCTGGCCCAGCGCGGCTTCTATCGTGGCACCCCGGACGGCCAGTTCGGCGGCCAGACCCGGGAGGCGCTGCGCAGCTTCCAGGCCTCCATCGGGGCGCCCGCGGACGGGTTCGCCTCCTCCGACGTGCTGGAGCGGCTGAGAGGGCGGTGAGCTCGTTCAGGGAACCCACCGCCAGCAAAACCAATCGATAGCCGGTCAGGAATCGATGTAGTTCACGATGTCGGCCAGTTCGAATTTGGCATTTTTGGCCGACATGTCCTTTTCAGTTGCCGTCGGCTTCCATCTGGGATTTTGCACCAGATAGGACTGTTTGTCAGCGACCGCGAGACCAATCAAAACTTCCGCCACGATCCTTCCGCCGACCTCGCCGAGGCGACTGCCGCCCAGCATCGGCGTCTGCGGTTTGCCGTCATCGTCCTTGAACGGGGTCTTGACCCGATCGGTCAATTCCGCCTCCCGCAGGATGTAATACCAAAGCGGCGCGTTCTCGTGCAATTGAGCCCGATGGGTCTCAAACACCTTGCGCCGCGCGTCGCCGTCCGCCTTGTCCGTCAGATTGCCGTCGTCGAGCCAGAGTTCCTTGTCGGTCAGGGGCTCGATCCCCATGCGCCGTGCCACGGCCTGCCCGCTCGGCAGTCCCAGCGCGACGCCGCGCAACAGGTTGAGGACCGGAAGTGACCTTCGCGCCACGTTCTTCTCGTTGCGCTGGTCAGGCAAGTTGGCCAGCGGATCGACCAGCAGCGTGTCGAGCCGGTAGGACGGTTGCGGCCGCACGAACTTGCTGAACGGCAGTTCCTTGGTGTCCGGTGGCAGCTTGCAGTCGACATGCGGCAGGAAGAAACTCCAGTCGATGCCCCACTCGCCGGGCAGCGGCCGGAAGCCGTTGAGGCTGCTGACGCTGCCGCAACTGAAAGGCATATCGAATATCGGCAGTCGCTTGAGTTGCTTGGTTTTCTGGTGCGGAATGGTGCCACTCAATGAATAGCTGGGCCGGACCATCGAATGGCCGAAGCGATAGGCGGCAACCGAGAACTCGACGGGCATGAACGGATAGCGCGCCGCTTCCGGCTTGTAATACTGCAGGTCCGGCTTGCCGTGATTGTACACGGCCTCGAACATCGCATCGCCGACCATGCGGCGCACGAAATCGTGCATCACGACCCATTGATAGTGCCAGCGCACCATACGCTGCGCGGTATTGAATGCGCCGAGGCCGGTGATGCCGTCGCGCGCGTCGCCCTTTTTGGTCGTTGGCTTGGCGAGATCGACCATGATCTTGTTGTGGAAGCGCTGCCAAAGCCCGTGAATCTGCACGACGATATTGTTCTCGTCGTTGCGCTTGTCGCCGATCATGGCGCGCGGACAATCCTGGTCGGCCGGCTTCACTTCGCCGCTGAGATCGAGTTGCGACCGCTGCACGTCGAAGCGCTTCCTTCCTGCGTCCTTCAGATATTGCGGCGCCTGATCCGGCCCGAGCTTGATCGTCAGATCGGGGTTGTAGAGATAAGGCTGATCGGCAGGCCCGCGGCCGTACACCGAATCGAGATCGAGCCGCGCGGTCCGGAAATCCTCGGTTGCTCCCGGATCGTTGTCGCGATCGAGATCGGAGGCCGGATCGAAGGTGATGTCGTGGTCGATGAACTGCCCGAAATAGGTGTAGCCTGCCGGGATCGTCGCATTTTCGTCGACCGGTTCGGGCTCGTCGATATCCGCGCCGGCGTCTTTCTTGATCATGGTTTGCGCGATCGCCTGCATCACTTCCTGCTCCTGGACCAGCGTATCGCCAAAGCGGGCGCGGGCCAGTTCCGGGAACATGCGGCCGAAGCGGCCAAAGCCCTCCGGCTGGTAGGCGACGGCATCAAGGCCGCGCTCGGCGCGGCCATGGCCTTGCGGTCGCTTGGTTTTGGCCTCAACGGCGTGCTCGTCGAGTAGTCGTACTGCCTGGGCCTCGGCCTGGGTCGTGCTGATCGACTTCTGCATGGCATCCTCCGCTAGTGGTGATGATTCAGACGCACCTCGCAATCGAAAGGGGATGGTAAATTGAAATACATATACTGGTTGTGGGACAGCTCACATTTCCGGGCCCGGCCAGGCACTTTATCCGGGGGGCGGCTAACCGTGCTGCCGGCAATCCCGCCGATACCCTTGACCGGAGAGCGGGAACCCCTGTTTATGGGCGCGAAGTTTGCCCGCTTGCGGCCTGATTCCGCTATTATAGCTGGCGCCTGACATTTCATTGCGACCGAGCCATATGTCGAAGCCAAAGTCCTTCTTTCGCGTGTTCACCGAAGCCGGCCCGCTGGTCGCGCTGGCGGTTGCGATCGCGCTTTTGATCGGGATCGCGGGCCCCGCCTCGGCGCAGTTTTTCAATTTCGGCGGCCCGCAGCGCCCGGCGCCGCGCAGCAATGGCGGCGGCTGGTTTGGCGGCGACTTCTTCGCCCCGTTCCAGCAGCAGGCCCCGCAGGCGCCGAGGCAGGATTTTTCCCGCGCGCCGGCGCCCGCCAAGCGCGACACCATCCCGGAACGTAACGTGCTGGTGCTCGGCGATGCCATGGCCGACTGGCTCGCTTATGGCCTCGAAGACGCCTACGCCGAACAGCCCGACATGGGCGTGATCCGCAAGCACAAGACCGTGTCCGGCCTGATCAAGTATCAGCCGAAGGGCGATCCGGCCGATTGGGCCGCCGCCGCCAAGAGCATTCTCGCCACCGAGAAGCCGGACGCCATCGTCGTCATGCTCGGCCTCAACGACCGCGCCGCGATCCGCGAGCCGGTGACCGAGAAGAAGAGCGACAAAAAAGACGACAAGGACAAAAAGGACGCCCGCGCCAAGCCGGATGCCAACGCTAAGGCCAAGCCGGAAGGCGAGGCCGCCGCCAAGCCCGACGACAAGCCGGTCGACACCGAATTGTCGCCGGACGATGCCGCCGACAGCGACACGCCCTCGATCGTCGCACCGGAAAAGAGCGCGCGCTCGCCGACCGGCCTCTACGAGTTCCGCGACGAACGCTGGGTCGAGCTCTACACCAGGAAGATCGAGGAAATAATCGGCGTGCTCAAATCCAGGGGCGTTCCTGTGTTGTGGGTCGGGCTACCCGCGGTGCGCGGCCCCAAGGGAACAGCCGACATGCTGTTCCTCGATGCGCTGTATCGCGACGCCGCCGGCAAGGCCGGCATCACCTATGTCGATGTCTGGGACGGCTTTGTCGACGAGGCCGGACGCTTCCTGCAAAAGGGCCCCGACTTCGAAGGCCAGATCCGCCAGCTGCGTTCCTATGACGGCGTCTATTTCACCAAGCCCGGCGCCCGCAAGCTGGCGCATTATGTCGAGCGCGAGATCACCCGCCTGCTCGCCTCGCGTTCCGGACCGATCGCGCTGCCGACCGAACCCGCAACGCCCGACGCCAACGCCGAACCCGGCAAGCCGGCGCCGCGTCCGCTGGCCGGGCCGATCCTGCCGCTGGTGGCGTCCTCCGTCGGTACCGATCAATTGCTCGGCGGCCCCGGCACGCGCCCGGCGGCCGTTGATGCGCTCGCCGCACGCACGCTGGTGAAGGGCGAACCGCTGGCGGCGCCCGCCGGCCGCGCCGATGATTTCGCCTGGCCGCGCCGCGAAATCGGCCGCGAGCAGGCCAGAGGCGAGACGCCGGTCGCGACGTCAGCCCCGGATGGAACGGTGTCGACGGCTCCCGGGCAGAAGCAGCTTTTGCTGCCGCAGCAACCACCGCCACCGCAGCAGAAGAAGCAGATCCGGCCCGCGCAGGCCGCACCTTCATTGCGCGAATTCTTTGGGGGTTTTGGCTCGACGCCGGCGCCACGTCAGGTCGCGCCGCCGGCCGCAGCACCTCGTGCGCCAACTGCACCGGGCGCGCCGCGTCCGCCGGCCAACGTCGGACGATCGGCGTCGGTGCCTGACGGCAGTATCACCCGATAGCAAACGTCATTTATTGGAAACGTCATTCCGGGGCGCGCGTCAGCGCGAACCCGGAATCTCGGCGATTAGCACGCTCAGATATCTCGCACAAAAACTTCCAGATTCCGGGTTCGATGCTTTCGCATCGCCCCGGAATGACGAGTCACTTGTGAGGACCTAGCCGTAATAACGCCAGCGCGGCGACGGTCGGCGCGGCGGACGCGTCATCATCAGCGCCAGCGCAAATCCGATCCCGCCTGCGACCAGCAGCGCGCCGAGCGGATTGTCCTGCACGGTTTTCGCCACTGCCTGCTGGCCACCGCGGATAGTATCGCCGCTGTTGCCAAGGGCGTCTTTGGCATAGTTGACGGCGGCATCGGTCGCGTCGAGCGCGGCGTCCTTGGCCTGTCCATACAGATTCTGCACCGTACCTGCCGCTTCGCGCGCACGCCCCTCGGCCTGCGTCTTCGCGTCACCGGTCATGTTACCGACAGCGCCTTCAGCCTTGCCGGCAATATCCTTTGCCGCACCGGCGATCCGATCCTTGTCCATCATGGTCACTCCTGTTTCAGAGGATATAACCGCTGAGGCCCGATCAGGTTCCTGTGGCTCTATAATTGACGCGTTTTCTTTACGCGAACCGGTACCCACTCCGCTTGAAAACGCTCCGGCCTAGAGAATCAACCCGCCATCGACCACCAGCGTTTGCCCGATGATGTATGACGACAGCGGTGACGCCAGAAACAATGCGGCGCCGGCCATGTCGGCGGGCGTGCCGAGCCGCTTCAGCGGAATCCGTTCGATCGCGCCCTCGAGCCGCTTCGGATTGGCCGTCGTCGCCTTGGTCATCTTGGTATCGACCAGGCCCGGCGCGATGCCGTTGACGCGAATGCCGTTCTCGGCCCACGCCTCGCCGAGCGTGCGGGTCAGTCCGACCGCGCCGGTCTTGGAAGCGTTGTAGGCCGGATTGCCCATGGTGGAGTGATAGGCCGCGGTCGAACTGACGATGATCAGCGCGCCTTTGCTGGCGCTCAGCATCGCATGAAATCTGGTCGCGCAGGCCATCAGGCTCATCAGGTTGACTTCCAGAACTTTGCGGAAGCCGTCCATCTGGAATTCGCCGCGGCGATAGATCACCGCACCCTGCGCCAGCACCAGCACGTCGAGTTTCTCGAACGGTGGCTTCAAGGTTTCGATCGCCTGCGGATTGCTGACGTCGAGCTGGAAATAATCGAGGCCCGCGAGATCCGAGCCTTCGGCGGCCGAGTAATCCGAAGCCGCCGCGCGGGTGCCGCACACCGCGGCTCGCGCGCCCTTGGCGCGGAACGCCTGCGCGATGCCGTTGCCGATGCCGCTGGAGCCGCCGACCACCAGCACCTGCTTGCCGCTGAAATCCAGTTCGTTCATCCCGCGATCCTTTTTCTTGTTTGTCCGCAGATCATGCGCGTTTGACCTGTCTGCGGATCGGTGCCAGCCTTGTCAATCCTGCAACGCACCGCAGCATCGCTGCGAGCCTCAAGAGCCATAATCAAGGGCCAGTGTCATGACGGAATTCAAACAGCTCAGCCGCTCGGTCAAGGGACTGACCGTTCTCGTCACCGGCGCCGCCAGCGGCATGGGCCGCGCCACCGCGCGCGTGTTCGCAGCGGAAGGCGCCAACGTCGCCGTCACCGACATCAGCCTCGCGCCGACGCAGGCGGTGGCTGACGCGATCACGGCAACCGGCGGCAAGGCCAAGGCGTGGAAGCTCGACGTCGCCGACCGCAACGACATCACTGATGTCGTAAACGACGTCGCCAAACATTTCGGCGGGCTCGACATCATCGTCAACAACGCCGGCATCTCGGTGCGCGTCGCGATCGACGATGACGGCTACGAAGAAGCCTGGGCCAAGGGACTGGCGGTCATGCTGACCGCGCATCCGCGCATCATCCGCGCAGCATTGCCGTATTTGCGGAAATCGAAATGCCCGCGGATCGTCAATATCGCTTCCACCGAAGGGCTGGGCGCCACCGCCTTGCACAGCCCCTACTCCGCGGCGAAAGCCGGCGTGATCGGCCTGACGCGTTCGCTCGCGGTGGAACTCGGCCGCGACGGCATCACCGTGAACTGCATCTGCCCGGGCCCGATCACGACCGCCATCACCGCCCGGATCTCCGACGAGCACAAGGCGATCTATGCGCGGCGGCGCACCGCGCTCAATCGCTACGGCGATCCCGAGGAGGTCGCCCATATGACGCTGAGCCTGTGCCTGCCGGCGGCCTCGTTCCTGACCGGCGCGGTGATTCCCGTGGACGGCGGGCTGATGGCGCGCAACGCCTGAGGCATTCCGCATGCCTGAGGCATGCCGCAACGCACGCTTCGCCGGACATGACAGCCTGAACGCAGCGCATGCCCTGCTCCGTTGACATCGCAATGTCAGGGAGTAGCCTTTCCCGCAAATCGAGCGGGACAAGCCGCCTTTGAGCTTTCAGGAGAGACGCCATGACGGTCACGATCCGGCAGCTTCACCCGCATTTCGTCGGCGAAGTTTCGGGCCTCGATTTGCGTAAAGCGCTGACGCCGCAGGAAGCGGCCGAGGTCGAAGCCGGCATGGACAAATACGCCGTGCTGCTGTTTCGTAACCAGGACATTACCGACGAGCAGCAGATGGCGTTCGCGCTGAATTTCGGCGAGCGGGAAAATCCGCGCGGCGGCAATGTCGTCAAGCCGCAGGATGCGCGGCTATCGACCGGACTCAACGACGTCTCCAACCTCGGCAAGGACGGCAAGCCGCTGCCGCGCGACAGCCGCGTCCACCTGTTCAACCTCGGCAACTGCCTGTGGCATTCCGACAGTTCGTTCCGTCCGATCCCGGCCAAGTTCTCGCTACTGTCGGCGCGGGTGGTCAACCCCAAGGGCGGCAACACCGAATTCGCCGACATGCGCGCGGCCTATGACGCACTCGACGACGACACAAGGACCGAGATCGAGGACATGATCTGCGAGCATTCGCTGATGTACTCGCGCGGATCGCTCGGCTTCCTCGATTACACCGACGAGGAAAAGGAGTTGTTCAAGCCGGTGCTACAGCGGCTGGTGCGGACCCATCCGGCGCATGGCCGCAAGTCGCTGTATCTCTCGTCCCATGCCGGTGCCATCAAGGGCATGAGCGTGCCCGAGGCGCGGCTGTTGCTGCGCGATCTCACCGAGCACGCGACGCAACCGGCGTTCGTCTATGTCCACACATGGACGGTGCACGACCTCATCATGTGGGACAACCGCCAGACCATGCACCGCGTCCGCCGCTACGACCAGTCGCAGCCCCGCGACATGCGCCGCGCCACGGTCGCCGGCACCGTCCCGACGGTGGCGCAGCAGGCGGCGGAGTAGCATAAGCCGTCATACGCGGGCTTGACCCGCGTATCCATCAATCTTCGTAAAATGCTGTTCTGGGGATAGATTGCCGGGTCAAGCGGCAATGACTAGAAACAATCACGCGTGCCCGGCCTCGTTCGAGAGCATGCCGGGGTCGATCCCGATCTTGCGCAGCGCGCGCAGGTATTTTTCGTCGACGTCGTCGCCGAAGATCAGATCCGGATCGGCGTCGCAATGCAGCCAGCCGTTGTGCTGGATTTCATCTTCCAGTTGCCCTGGCGCCCAGCCCGCATAGCCCAGTGCCAGGATCGCGTGCTTCGGTCCGGTGCCCTTGGCGATCGCCTTCAGGATATCGACGGTCGCGGTCAGGCAGATGCCCTCGTCGATGTTGAGCGTCGCGTCCTTGATGAAGAAATCGCTCGAATGCAGCACGAAGCCGCGGCCGGTATCGACCGGGCCGCCCTTCAGCACCTTCATGCTCTCGGCGGTTTCCGGCAGCGTGATCTGGTCCGCCCGCTTGATGATATCGAGTTGCACCAGCAATCCCGGAAAATCGATGCTGCCTGCCGGGCGGTTGACGATGATGCCCATCGCCCCCTCGGGCGAATGCGCGCACATGTAGATCACGGAACGCTCGAAGCGCGGATCGCCCATGACCGGCATGGCGATCAGCAACTGGCCGTCGAGATAGCCGTCATCCGGCGAATGATCGCCAGCGCCGGCCGGCTTGCGGCGGGCCGGCTTCGGTATAACGGGCTTCGATTTCTTGCCTTCAGGGCTCATCCGCAAAGGCCTCCTGCTGATTCACATCCTGATATCGGGTGTCGTTTCTGTCAATCAAGCTTGCGGTGCCATTCGGTCGCGGATCACACGCAATTCAATGGTTTGCCGTGAAACTTGCCTGTAAAGACGTCTCATGAACGTCATGGTTCCCCTCCGCGCCGCGCTCGGCGTGGCCACTATTGTGTCTGTCGCCTGTGCAACTTGCGAGGTTCGCGCCGAGGATGCCTCGCCGTGGCAGCGCGACGCGCATTCCGCGGTCCGACTGCTGGCGGGATCGCGCAGCGGCGCGGTACTGCTCGGCGGCATCGCCATTCAGTTGCAGCCGGGCTGGCATACCTATTGGCGGACGCCCGGCGACTCCGGCGTTCCGCCGCGTTTCGACTTCTCCAAATCCGACAATGTCGAAGCCGTGACCGTGCTGTGGCCGGCGCCCCGCAAATTCGACGACGGCGCAGGCGGCACCTCGCTCGGCTACGTCAAGCAGCTGGTGCTGCCGCTGCGGATCGTGGCCAAAAACGCCGACAGGCCGGTGACGCTGCGCGCCAGCATCAATTACGCGGTTTGCGAAAAGCTCTGTATTCCCGTCGATGCCACTGCCGAGCTCGGCTTTGCCAGCGTCGCCAGCACCGAGGACGGCACGCTGTCGGAAGCGCTCAATGCGGTGCCGAAACCCGCCAATGTCGGCGATCCCAATCCGCTCACCATCCTCGACGTCAAGCGCGACGGCAAGACCAACGTGCTCGTCGACGTCACCGCCCCCGAAGGCAAGGACGTAAGCCTGTTCGTCGAGGGGCCGACGCCGGACTGGGCGTTGCCGGTGCCAAAGCTGGTCGAGCACGGCCCGCCCGGGGTCAAGCGCTTTACGTTTGAGCTCGACGGCCTGCCGCCCGGCGCCAGCGCCGACGGCGCCGCGCTCAAGCTGACGCTGGTCGGCGGCGAGCGGGCTTATGAGTTCAATGTTAATTTGAATTGACCCGAAGGGTCATTCCGGGGCGATGCGCAGCATCGAACCCGGAATCTCGAGATTCCTGGTTCATGCTTCGCATGCCCCGGAATGACAGCTTGCATAATACCGCACCCAACCGAATCTTAACGAGTCGTTGATAGACCAAAACCTCGCCGCCGCCCCGCGGCGCGTTTCGGGAATGTTTCGCCGTGACTGCAATGGATTCGCAATCCGCAACCGCTTCGCCTGCCGGCGTAATCGCCCGGCTGCGGTCGTTGCTCGGTGGTTCCAGCGAAGCCTCCGTCACCCGGCGGCTGGCCGGCACCATCTTCGTCATCCGCGTCGTCAGCGCGGCGCTGGCCTATTTCTCCCAGATCCTGCTGGCGCGCTGGATGGGCGGCTCGGACTACGGCGTCTATGTCTATGTCTGGACCTGGGTACTGCTGCTCGGCAGCATGATGGATTTCGGCATCTCGGCTTCAGCGCAAAAGATCATTCCGGAATACCGCACGCGCGGCGAACATGCGCTGCTGCGCGGCTTCCTCTCCGGCAGCCGCTGGATGACCTTTGCGGTGTCTTCCGTGGTCTCGCTGGGGCTTGCGGCAATCGTGAAGGGACTGTCGCCGTGGATCGATGCGAATGCGATCGTGCCGCTCTATATCGGTTGCCTGACGCTGCCGGCCTTCGTCGTCGCCAACACCCAGGACGGCATCGCGCGCTCGCATGACTGGATGCGGCTCGGCCTGATGCCGCAATTCATCGTGCGCCAGTCCCTGATCATCGGCCTGACCGCCGGCGCCTTCATGCTCGGCTTCAATCTCGGCGCTACCGCTGCGATGCTGGCCAGCGCCGCCGCGGTCTGGATCGCGATGATCGGCCAGATGATCGCGCTCAACCGCAGGCTCAAGGACCATATCGAGCCGGGTGCCAGGACCTATGATTTCCGCGGCTGGCTTGCGGTGTCGCTGCCGATCCTGCTGGTCGAGAGCTTCTATCTGCTGCTGTCCTACACCGACGTGCTGGTGCTGCAGCAATTCCGCTCTTCGGAAGAGGTCGGCATCTACTTCGCCGTCGTGAAGACGCTGGCGCTGGTGTCCTTTATTCACTACGCGATGGCGGCGACCACGGCGCACCGCTTTGCCGAGTATCATGCGCTCGGCGACAAGGCGCGGCTGTCGGCCTATGTGATGCACGCGATCCAGTGGACGTTCTGGCCGTCGCTGGCCGCGACCGTCGTGCTGCTGGCGCTCGGCAAGCCGCTGCTGTGGCTGTTCGGGCCGCAGTTCGTGGTCGGCTACGACATCATGTTCATCGCAGCGATCGGCCTGTTGGTGCGCTCGGCGATCGGTCCGGTCGAGCGGCTGCTCAACATGCTCGGGCACCAGCACATCTGCGCGCTGGCCTATGCGCTCGCTTTCGTTATGAACCTCGTGCTGTGCCTCGTGCTGGTGCCGCGCTACGGCGGCCACGGCGCCGCGGCCGCGACCTCGATCTCGCTGGCGTTCGAAACCGTGCTGCTGTTCTGGATCGTCCGGCAACGGCTCGGCCTGCACGTGCTTGCGTTCGGAAAACGCTGATCCGGGCAAGCCGCGTCCTGGAACGTGCCATACCACATACCAGCGCGGCTCCTTCCCAAAACACCGACGCTTCCCGCATCACGAACCCGCCATGTGCCCGCTACCGGGCATCGGACTGTTGCTCAGCGTCACAGGATACCGATTTCGCCAGGCGCTTCCCGATTGGAGAAAATAACCACCGAATGCGGCTGCGCGCCTAAAATATTCTTTATTTCAGTTGATCTGTCGTGACGGCAGCATCTCGCCGTCGGCGCTGCTATATCATTGCGATGCAACCGAGGCCTGATACTGGAAATGATCGATCCGCTCTACGTCGCATCGGGCTTCGGCGTCGGCGTGCTGGTCGGGATGACCGGCGTCGGCGGCGGCTCGTTGATGACGCCGCTGCTGATCCTGCTGTTCGGCATTCACCCGACCACGGCCGTCGGTACCGACCTGCTCTACGCCGCCGCGACCAAGACCGCCGGCAGCCTGGTGCACGGCTGGGCGCGCAGCATCCACTGGCCGGCGGTCACCCGTCTTGCCAGCGGCAGCATCCCGGCCAGCATCGTGACGCTTGTCGCGATGTCGCAACTCGATCTCAACGGCGCGTCCGAGCGCAGCCTGGTCAATCTGGTGCTGTGTTTTGCGCTGCTGCTGACGGCGATTTCGCTGATCTTCCGCAAAGCGATCCTCGACCGCTACCGCCAGCATCTGGAACGACTCGATGACGCCGCGACGGCCCGCGCCACCGTGCTGGTCGGCGTCGCGCTCGGTGTGCTGGTCTCGATCTCATCCGTGGGCGCCGGCGCGGTCGGCGTCACCGCGCTGCTGCTGCTCTACCCGCGGCTGCCGATGGCGCGCATCGTCGGCTCCGACATCGCGCATGCGGTGCCGCTGACGCTGGTCGCCGGCATCGGCCACTGGGCGATGGGCGCGATCGACTGGCCCTTGATGGGCGTGTTGCTGATCGGCTCGCTGCCCGGCATCGCGATCGGCAGCTACTTTGCAGTCCGCGTACCTGAGAAGGTTTTGCGCATCGCGCTGGCGTCGGTTCTGATCGTGGTCGCCGGCAGGCTCGCCTCCGGCGAATTGCAGCTGTCGGCGGAAAGCATGATGGCCTTTGCCCGGGGCGCCGCGCATTGAGAGGCGCGTTTCGGGCTCGTTGGAAGACGCCGGTCGTAGTGATACAATTTCCCGATGACAGCCATCGATCTTAGGAATTTGTCGGAGCACGTTCAAACTTGGCCCGACGAGGCACAGGATGAACTGTTGGCCATTGCAAACCAGATCGAGAGGGAGTTGCAGCGGCGAAGCTATTTCGCAAGCCGAGAAGAATTGCGGATAATTGACGCTGCGATGACTTCTATCGACGTAGGCGAAGCCGCAACTGATGCCGAAATCCGGACTGCTTTTTCAAAATTTCGTTCAGCATGAAGCTAGGGTAGGCAGCCCCTCCCGGCATATGCCCCGGGAGGAGCTTCCAAACTACTCTGCGGTCCAGCCGCCGTCGATCGAGAGGTTGGTGCCGGTGATCTGCGCGGCGTCGTCGCCGCACAGGAACAGCGCGAGTGCTGCGACCTGCTCGGAGGTGACGAACTCCTTGGTCGGCTGCGCGGCCAGCAGCACGTCGTGAATGACCTGCTCTTTGGTGAGGTTGCGCGCCTTCATGGTTTCCGGGATCTGGTGCTCGACCAGCGGCGTCCAGACGTAACCGGGGCTGATGCAGTTGCAGGTGATCTTGAAGGTCGCAAGCTCCAGCGCCACGGTCTTGGTGAGGCCGGCGATGCCGTGCTTCGCCGAGACGTAGGCCGACTTGAACGGCGAGGCCACCAGCGAATGCGCCGATGCGGTGTTGATGATGCGGCCCCAGCCGCGCTTCTTCATCCCGGGCACAGCGGCGCGGATACCGTAGAACGCCGACGACAGGTTGATCGCGATGATCGCTTCCCATTTCTCCGGCGGAAACTCCTCGATCGGCGACACGAACTGGATGCCGGCATTGTTGACGAGAATGTCGACCGAACCAAAGGTGGTCTCGCCGAGCGCGACCATTTCGGCGATCTCGGCCGGCTTGGTCATGTCGGCCGGCGAATAAGCGGCCTTGACCTTGAAGTCGGTTTCGATGGCGGAACGTTCTTTCTCGATATCGGCCGGCACACCCATGCCGTTGATGACGATATTGGCGCCGGCGCCGGCAAAGGCGCGCGCATAGGCCAATCCGATGCCGCTGGTCGAGCCGGTTACAACAGCGGTCTTGCCTGTCAAAGTACCCATTCAATTCACTCCTGTTTGCCTTTGGGGGCCGCAGAAACGTCCCCGGTCAGATCGTAAGTCACCATGGTTTCCCCCGTCTGCGGCCGTTCTAGCCATTCTTTGTGACGCATCGACAAATGCACGTCGCGGGCGCCCGAATTCCAGTGTTCGACCACGCCGACATGCGAGAAGTCGTAATCCTTGGACGAGGATTCATAGTTCTTGCTCTTGTAGATCAGGTGCACCACGGTGACGGTGCTTTCCTTGGACACCTTGCGCAGCAGTTCGACCGACGGATCGTTCTTGAGATAGTCGGGCAGCTTGCCGATCAGATCACGCACCGCCATGCGGGCGTTGTGAATCTGCTTGTTCTTGTCGGTGTTCATCCGGGTGCGGCTGGAAAAGCGAATGTCCTTTTCGCGCTCCGCGGCCTCGAGCAGCGACACCGGCAATTCCCCGCGCGCCGAAAACAGGTCGACCTGGAAGATCAGGAGATCGCGGTCGGTCTCCTCGTCCAGCACGAAATCGAGCGGCGTGTTGCAGGCGATGCCGCCGTCCCAGTAATGCTCGCCTTCGATCACGACGGACGGAAAGCCCGGCGGCAGCGCGCCCGATGCCATGATGTGTTCGGGGCCGATTTTCTTGCCGAGCTTCTTGAATTCGTAATTGTCGAAATACCTGAAATTGCCCGAGGTGACACCGACCGCGCCGACGCTGAGACGGGTCTTCAGGTCGTTGATGCGGTCGAAGTCGACCAGACGCTCCAGCGTCTTTTTCAGCGGCGCGGTATCGTAATAGCTCTGCGACTCCGGGCTGCCCGGCGGCCACAGCGGCGCAGGCGGAAGCCGCGGCGTGAAGAACCCTGGCACGCCGAAGGTCGCGATCAGGGCGGCACTGGTCTCGTTGAACAGCGAACGCGCCCGCTCGCCAGCCGTGACCGGATTCCAGGACACCGGGGACGAAACCATGTCCCAGAATTCCTTCAACCGATCGACGCGTTTGTTGGACTCGTTGCCGGCGATGATCGCGGAGTTGATGGCGCCGATCGAGATGCCCGCCACCCATTCCGGCTCGAACCCGGAATGGCACAAGGCCTGAAAGGCGCCGGCCTGGTAGGAGCCGAGTGCGCCGCCGCCTTGCAGCACCAGCACGGGCATCGCATTGGCAGGCGTCGTTGCGGGCGCGGAATCGGAATTATCCATCGGGACCGTCAACTAGAGGACAATGACATCAGGACGATGATTTGGGCACCGTGGCGGCAGTTCGGGGCGGCGTCAATCAGCCAGATCGATGCAATGATCACGCCGAGTTTATCGCGTTGATCGAAAATCAACTTCTCGAAAAAGCCGCTACCTACTTGGTGCCGGTTCGGCTCCAAAGGTTCGGATTCGGCTTCAGGTTGATGCCAGAATGAGCGTCCAGAACACCTTGTATTTTGTGTTTGGAGCATAAGTCGCCGCGATGCCCAATTTTGTGACACCGTTCTTGAGCATATTGGCCTTGTGCGGGGGGGAATCCCGCCAACCCGAAAACGCTTCCGCCAGCGTGTGATAACCGGCCGAGACGTTTTCGACCGCCAGCTTGGCGGGATAGCCGGAGGCGCCGAGCCGCTTCTCCAGCGGGCCTTTCACATCGTGGTCAAGCTTGTTGCGGCCGGCCATCGCCTGCGACTGCTGTTCCGCCAGTTTCATCAGATCGGGATCTACCACCACGCCGCCGAGGCCATTGTTTTGCCGGTACAGCGAGATCATCGAGGCCGCCGCCTGCGAATCGAGCGTGGCGCCGCCATTGGCCATGCTGAGATACATGGTCGGCTGTTCCGGCGGGGGGGCATCAGCCATGCAGCCGCCCAGCGCCAAAAGCACGAATATGGCCGGTATCGCCCGCATGATCCCCCGATTCCCCAAATTGGTCCGCCGTTGTTGCATACCAACCGTGGCTGAATGGTGAACGGCGAGATTATTTGGGGGTCGTTCCCCGGTGCGCCATTGCGCACCTGTGGGCGTAAAGCGAACCCGGAACCTCGAGATTCCGGGTTCGATGCTCCGCATCGCCCCGGAATGACCAAGGTCAATCTTGTGCAGCGGAAGCGCCGCGAAGGGTCACCGCCCTAAGATGTCTTCGTCGTGTGGATGCCGCATTCTGTCTTGGCTCTGCCGCGCCAGCGACCGGCACGCGCGTCTTCGTCCAGCGTCGTACGGCTCGAGCACGGCATGCAGCCGACCGAGAGGTAGCCCGAGGCGACCAGCGGGTGCGGCGGCAGCTTTGCGAGCTGGTAGATCGCCTCGATCTCCTCGCGTGACACATTGGCGAACGGATTGAACTTGAGCTTGGCGCCATCCTCTTCGACGACAGGGATATCCGCCCGCGTCCCGCCCTGGAACCGCTTGCGTCCGTTGATCCACGCCGAAAACGGTTTCAGCGCCCGCGCCAGCGGTTCGACCTTGCGGATACGGCAGCAGGCGTCTGGATCGGAGAACCACAATTCGCGGTCGGGGTCCTCGCGCGTCAGCGTCTGTTCCAGCGGCTTGATCGAACGAACGTCGCGCAGGCCCAATGTTGCGATCAGCGTATCGCGATAGGCCAGCGTCTCCTCGAACAACCAGCCGGTATCGAGGAAGATCACGGGGATCCCAGGGTCGACGTCGGCCATCACCTTGAGCAAGGCCGCCGATTCCGTGCCGAACGACGACACCAGCGCGAGCTGCTCGCGGCCGACGGTCTCCACCGCGGCCTCGATGACCTTCGCCGGCGATGCTTCACGGAGGGCGCGATCGAGCACCTGCGCCGACCGCGCATTCGCCGCCTGTTCCGCCACGAGCTGTTTGGGAAGCGCGCTCACTGTCCGGCACTCTCCGAATGACGCAGCTGCATCCGCCGATTGAGCGCGGTGACCCGGCCGTCGCCGGTCGGCTGGTAGAACACCGAGTAGCGCTTGGCGGTGGAGGCGAACGCCTCCGCATCGCTCTGCTTTTTCACCTCGAACGCACTGAAGCCGGCGCGCAGCATGAACACGAACTGGTCGCGCAGCACCTGGCCGGTGGCGCGGAGTTCGCCCTCGTAGCCATGGCGCTCGCGCAGCAGACGCGCCTGGCTATAGGCGCGGCCGTCGCGGAACGACGGAAACACCAGCGCCACCGCCGCCAGCCGGTCGAGATACGGCACGAGGTCGTCGAGGTCGCGGTTGTTCGGCCAGATCACGCCGGTCTTGCCGGCACGCCGTGACAGCGTTTCGGGATCTTCGAGAAACCGCGCCGCCGAAATCAGGATCGCGCCGTCGCCCGGCAGTTCGGCGCCATCAGCGACGTGGAGGAAGATATCGTCGACGATGTCAGCGTTCTTAACGAGTGGCATAGACGCGCTCCTTGAATGGTTCGACACCGAGACGCTTGACCGTGTCCACGAACAGTTCTTCGGGACGATCGCGCAGCGCGAGATAGGCTTCGACAATGTCTTCGATCACGTCGGCGACCTCGGCATAAGGCACCGACGGGCCGATCAGGGTGCCCATCTGGGCGTTCTCGTCGGCACGTCCGCCGATCGTGATCTGGTAAAACTCCTCGCCGTTCTTTTCGACGCCGAGAATGCCGATATGGCCGACATGGTGATGCCCGCAGGCATTGATGCAGCCGGAAATATTGATGTGCAGCCGCCCGATCAGGTTGGCGGTTTCGTGGTTGGCGAAACGCCGCGTCAACTCCTGCGCGATCGGGATCGAGCGCGCATTGGCCAGCGAGCAGTAATCCAGTCCCGGGCAGGCGATGATATCGGTGACCAGGTTGATGTTCGGCGTCGCGACGCCGATCTTGTCGAGGACTTTCCACAAAACAGGCAGGTCGCGCTTGGCGACATGCGGCAGCACCAGGTTCTGTTCGTGGCCGACGCGAATTTCGCCGAACGAATATTTCTGGGCCAAATCCGCGATCGCGTCCATCTGGTCGGCAGTGGCGTCGCCGGGCGGTCCGCCCACCGGCTTCAGCGACAGCGTCACGATCGAATAGCCCTGTACCTTGTGCGGGAACACGGAATTCTTCCGCCACGCCTCGAATTTCGGATCGTGCGCCGCCTGCTTCAGCTCGTCCGGCATGTGCGGCAGCTTTTCGTAGGCCGGATAGGTGAAGCGCGAACGGATTTCCTCGACGACGGCGTTGTCCAGCGTCAGCGCGCCGTCGTGTATCTGCTTCCACTCGTCGTCGACTTCCTTGGCGAATTTTTCGATGCCGAGTTCGTGCACGAGGATCTTGATGCGCGCCTTGTAGATGTTGTCGCGGCGGCCGTACTGGTTGTAGACGCGCAGGATCGCCTCGACATAGCTCAGGAGATCGTAGCCGTGGACGAACGGCTTGATGGTCCTGCCGATGAACGGCGTACGGCCGAGGCCGCCACCGACCAGCACCTCGAATCCGGTCTCGCCGTCGGCGTTCTTGTGCAGCCGCAGCCCGATGTCATGGACCTTGATCGCGGCGCGGTCGTGGTCGGAAGCGGTGATCGCAAACTTGAACTTGCGCGGCAGGAACGAGAATTCCGGATGCAGCGTGGTGTACTGGCGCAGGATTTCCGACCAGATGCGGGGATCCTCGACCTCGCCGGGCGCGACGCCGGCCCACTGGTCCGAGGTGACGTTACGGGTGTTGTTGCCCGAGGTCTGCATGGCGTGAATGCCGACTTCGGCCAGATACGCCAGCGCGTCCGGCAATTCGGCGAGCTTGATCCAGTTGTACTGGATGTTCTGCCGCGTGGTGAAATGGCCGTAACCGCGGTCGTAGCGGCGCGCGACATACGCCAGTGCCCGCAACTGCTTCGACGACAGCGTGCCGTAGGGAATGGCGACGCGGAACATGTAGGCGTGCAGCTGCAGATAGACGCCGTTCTGCAAGCGAAGCATCTTGAATTCGTCCTCGGTGAGCTCGCCGGAAAGCCGGCGCTTCACCTGGTCGCGGAATTCCGAGACGCGTTCATTGATCAGCGTGCGGTCGAGTTCGTCATAAGCGTACATGATGGATCAGCCTTATGCCGGGACCGTAAGATCGATGGTCAGGCCTTCCGACCGGATCTGTTCGCGAAGATTGCCGGGCCCGATCTTGCCGGTATCGTTGATGTCGACCGGGGCGATATAGGCGCCGATGGCGCCGACGTCGTCGGCAACGGATTCGGCGAGCAGCGCCCGGGCGTCGTCGGAGGTGCGTACAACAGCGGCATCCGACAGATCCGTCGACCAATCCTGCCTGGCGGTACGGTAGATCACTGCGCCATCCCAGGTGCGGTTGGCCGTCACCATCGACGGGCCCGATAATTTTATTTTCTTCTGTTCAAGTGGGGAGGTCATTCGGCGGCTTCCAGCAGGTTGGAGATCACTTCGTTGAGATAGGCTTGTTCGCTGAGGTTGGACTGGCGCCACGGCGCTGAATGCGCGACCACGTCGCCGATGATGAGGACGGCGGGACCGCCGCTGATTTGTTCGACCAGATCGGGAAGATGTTCGAGCGTTCCGACCGCGGCCTGCGCATCCGGCCGCGTCGCCTTCGCGAACACGCCGACCGGCGTGTGCGGCGAGCGGCCTGCCGCCAGCAGACCTTCACGGATCGACGGCGCCGCCGTCATGCCCATGTAGACGACGATGGTCATCTTCTTGTCGGTGAGGACCGACCAGTCCACCTTGCCGGCATCCTCGGCCTTGTGCGCGGTGAGGAAGGTGATGCGCATCGCCTCGTGGCGGTACGTCAGCGGCGCCTCGAATTGCGCGGCGGCGCCCAGGCCGGCGGTAATGCCCGGCACCACGGAATAGGCCACACCAGCATCGCGCAACGCCTCGATCTCCTCGCCGCCGCGGCCGAAGATGAAGGGATCGCCGCCCTTCAATCGCACCACGCGCTGGCCGGACTTGGCCGCATCGATCAGCATTTGGTTGATGTTGTCCTGGCCGAGGCCGGGCTTGCCGACCCGGCGGCCGACCGGAACGCGCGAGGCGTCGCGGCGGATACGATCGAGAACTTCCGGCGACACCAGTTCGTCGTAGAACACGACGTCGGCGTCCTGCAGCGCGCGCAGCCCTTTGATCGTGAGCAGATCCGGATCGCCCGGTCCGGCGCCGACCAGCGTCACCCAGCCCTCGGCCTTGCCCTGTTCGTTGGCGCCGGCGAAGGCGGATGGATCGGCAATATCCTTGAGTGCGGTCTCGGCCTCGGTCTGACGCCCGGCCAGAACCAACCCGCCGATCGGACCGTCGATCACCCGTTCCCAGAAACGGCGGCGCAGCGCGAATTCCGGAATCCGCGCATGCATCGATTTGCGAAAGCCGCCGATGAAGCTGGCGAGATCGCCAATGCGCGCCGGCAAGACCGCTTCGATGCGCTCGCGCACCCGGCGTGCGACCACGGGCGACGCACCGCCGGTCCCGACCGCAACGACGACGTCGCCGCGATCGACGATGGCGGGGAAGATGAAAGTCGAATGGACGAGATCGTCCATCACGTTGACGGGCAGCCCGACCGACTTGGCCCGCACCGACATTGCAACGCCGATGTCGCCGGCGCCGGCGCAGAGCACCGCGATCACGTTCGAGAGGTCGGCAGCGAGCGGATCGCCCGACACCGCTTCGACGCGCGCCGCGTCGGCATCTTCCAGCCCGCCGAGATCATGATTGCCGTCGGTCGCGAACCAGCGAACCCGCGCACCCGCCGAGGTCAGCAAACGCAATTTCGCACGCACCAGATCGCCGGCGCCGACCAGCAGCACCACGCCGCTTTGCAGATCGAGGAACACGGGCAGGAATCGCATGCGACACTCGCTTCCCCCACTTCCGAGGTTGACTGGAATTATTTTCTATATATGTCTCGATCAATGGCCGCAAAGAGAAAATTATTTCTTCTCTATTGCAGTGCAACTGTAGAATTTTCGCCTCCCACGGCCAAGGCTCAGAGATGCATCTTCTCAACACCGAATCCGCTTCTGACCGGTTGCGCGGCCCGGACCTCCAACAGGCATCTTCCATGCCGAAAATTCTGGCCGCGGGACACCTGCCGCCGCCCTCGATGGATCACCTCGACGAACTCGAGGCGCAGAGCATCTACATTTTGCGCGAGGCATTCGCGCGGCTGAAGAAGCTGGCGCTGCTGTGGTCGCTGGGCAAGGATTCCAACGTCATGATCTGGCTGGCGCGCAAGGCCTTCTTCGGCCGCGTCCCCTTCCCGGCGCTGCACGTCGACACCGGCAAGAAATTTCCGGAGATGTATGCGTTCCGCGATCGCTACGGCAAGGAATGGGAGCTCGATCTCAAGATCGAGCCCTGCCCGCCGATCGGCGCCGTCGATCCGACCTTGCCGCCGGCCGCGCGGTCCGCCGCGCGCAAGACCGAAGGGCTGAAGTGGGCGCTGACCAAATATGGTTTTGACGGATTGATCGCCGGTATTCGCCGCGACGAGGAAGCAACCCGCGCCAAGGAGCGCGTGTTCTCGCCGCGCGGCCTCGAAGGCGGCTGGGACGTGCGCGATCAGCCCCCGGAATTCTGGGATCAGTTCAACGCCTCGCCGCCGCCGGGCGCGCATTTGCGCATTCACCCCATCCTGCATTGGACCGAGGCCGATATCTGGGCCTACACCAAGCGCGAAAACATTCCGATCATCCCGCTCTATCTCACCAAAGACGGCAAGCGCTATCGCTCGCTCGGCGATCAGGACATCACCAATCCGGTAGCGTCCACCGCGTCCAATATCGACGAAATCCTGACCGAACTCGACGGCACCAAGGTGCCGGAGCGTGCCGGCCGCGCGCTCGATCACGAAACCGAAGATGCGTTCGAGCGGCTGCGTGTCGCCGGTTATCTCTGACGTATTCCTGAGTTAGGTAGCTCCGATGAACATGATCCTCCCCGCAAGCGTTTCGACGACACCGAACGGCACCACGCGTCCGCAAGTGCGCATCGTCATCGTCGGCCATGTCGATCACGGCAAATCCACCCTGGTCGGACGGCTGCTGCACGAGACCGGCAGCCTGCCCGAGGGCAAGCTGGAAATGCTCAAAGCGGTCAGCGCGCGGCGCGGCATGCCGTTCGAATGGTCGTTTCTTCTGGACGCGCTGCAGACCGAGCGCGACCAGGGCATCACCATCGACACCACGCAGATCCGCTTCCGCACCCATTCGCGCGACGTGGTGCTGATCGATGCGCCCGGCCATGCCGAATTTCTGCGCAACATGATCACCGGCGCCTCGCAGGCCGACGGCGCGGTGCTGATCATCGACGCGCTGGAAGGCGTGCGCGACCAGACCCGGCGCCACGGCTATCTGCTGCATCTGCTCGGCGTCAGACAGGTCGCCGTCGTCGTCAACAAGATGGACCGGGTCGATTTCAACGCCGTCAGGTTCAAGGCGATCAGCGACGAGATTTCGGCGCATCTGACCGGTCTCGGCGTGACGCCGTCGGCGGTGATTCCGATTTCCGCGCGCGACGGCGACGGCGTCGCCGAGCGCACGCCGCGGATCCGATGGCATGACGGCCCCACCGTGGTCGAGGCGCTCGATGCGCTCGAGCCGGCGCGGCCGCTGGAAACGCTGGCGCTGCGGCTGCCGGTGCAGGCGATCTACAAATTCGACGACCGCCGCATCGTCGCGGGCCGTGTCGAATCCGGGCATCTTGCCGCCGGCGACGAGATCGTCATCATGCCCGCGGGCAAGATCGCGAGGATCAAAACCGTCGAGGGTTGGCCGGTCACACCGGTCCATGGCAGCCAGGGCGCCGGACGGTCGGTCGGCATCACGCTCGACCGCGAGTTGTTCATCGAGCGTGGCGACGTCATCTCCCATGTCGGCAGTACGCCGCGCGACACCCGCCGGATTCGCGCGCGCATTTTCTGGCTGCACGACAAGCCGCTGGTGGAAGGCGCCTCGATTCTGCTGCGGCTCGGCACAAGGGAAACCCGCGCCACCGTGGTCGCGACCGAGAAGGCGGTCGACCCCGGCGAACTCGCGAGCGTCGAAACCAAAGCGATCGCGCGCAATCATGTCGGCGAGATTGACATTTCGCTGGCGCAGCCGATCGCCGCCGACCCCACCACCGACAATCCGCGCACCGGGCGCCTGGTGATCGAGGTCAACGGGCGCATTGCCGGCGGCGGCCTGGTGCTGTCGGTCGATGCCGGCCAGCGCGCCATTCCTGTCGACATCGTGCCGGTCGAATCCGCGCTGCGGCCCGACGAGCGCTCGGCGCGCTACCGCCACAACGGCGCGGTGGTCTGGCTGACCGGTTTGCCGGGCTCCGGCAAATCGACGCTGGCGCGCGCGTTGGAGCGACGGCTGTTCGGCGCCGGTGGTTCGCCGGTGCTGCTGGACGGCGATACCTTGCGCGCCGGGCTGAATAGCGATCTCGGCTTCTCCGCGGCCGACCGCACCGAGAACGTCCGCCGGCTCGCCGAAGTCGCCACCCATCTCGCACGCAACGGACATGTCGCCATCGTCGCGGCCGTCTCGCCGGCGGCGGAGGACCGCGCCGCGGCGCGCCGCATCGCCGACGCCGCGTTTCGCGAGGTCTATGTCGCGACGCCGGCCGAAGTGTGCGAGAGCCGCGACCCCAAGGGTCACTACGCCAAGGCCCGCGCGGGCTCGCTGCAGGCATTCACCGGGATCGGCAACGATTATCAGCCGCCCATTTCGAGCGAACTGACCATCGACACCTCGGTACGTTCGGTCCCCGACGTAACCGATGAGATCGAGCGCATGCTGGCGAAATCAGGCATTTTGTTCGACGAACTGGTCGACCTCGCGGCCAATATCTGAGGCATTCGAAAGCCCGTTTTGGGGCCTTCTCATCGACCCGGACTATGGCTAAAAGGGCCCCGAAAACTGCCCTTTGGCGCGCTTTTTGCTGTGTTCAGCCCAGAAGACAGCCTGTAACCGCCGATTCCGCCCGAGAAAGCCCATCATGAATCGTATCGATGCCCACGGACTGAAGATCGCCCCCGTTTTGTTCGATTTCATCGCCAAGGAGGCAACACCAGGGACCGGGATTTCGCCCGACGCGTTCTGGGCAGGGCTTGCCGGCATCCTCAAAAATCTCGTACCGAAGAATCGCGAGTTGCTCGCCTTCCGCGACGCCCTGCAGTCGAAAATCGACGGCTGGCACCGCGCCAACAAGGGCAAGCCGTTCGACCCCAACGCCTACACCGCTTTTCTCAGGGAGATCGGCTATCTGCTGCCGGAGCCCACCACGCACAAGGTCGGAACCTCTGACGTCGACGAGGAAATCGGCAAGATCTGCGGCCCGCAGCTGGTGGTGCCGCTCACCAACGCGCGCTATGCGCTCAACGCCGCCAATGCGCGCTGGGGCAGCCTGTACGACGCCTTCTACGGCACCGATGCGATACCGCACGAGACGAGCGAAAGCGGCAGGGGGTTTGACAAGGCCCGCGGTGCCAAGGTGGTCGCGAAAGCGAAAGCCTTTCTGGATTCCGCCGTGCCGCTGGCGACCGGCAGCCACACCGACGTGACTTCCTACAGCGTCATAGCCGGGCAGCTCGCGGTCAAGCTGAAAAGCGGCAACGCCACCGCGCTGAAATGGAGCGCGCAATTCGCCGGCTACCGGGGTGAACCCGCAGCCCCGACCGCCATCCTGCTGGTCAATAACGGCATGCATATCGAGATCAGGATCGACCGCGTTCATGCAATCGGCAAGGACGATCCAGCCGGCGTCGCAGACATGATCCTGGAATCGGCGGTCAGCACGATCCTGGACATGGAAGACAGCGTCGCGGCCGTCGACGCCGACGACAAGGTGCTGGTGTATCGCAACACGCTGGGCTTGATGAACGGCACTCTGTCCGCCGACTTCGACAAGGGCGGCAAGACGCAAAAGCGCGCGCTCAACCACGACCGCGTCTACCATGCACCGGACGGAAAACAACTCAAGCTGCACGGCCGCGCCCTGCTGCTGATGCGCAATGTCGGCCATCACATGTTCACCGACGCGGTACTCGACAGCAAAGGCGAAGAAATTCCGGAAGGCATTCTGGACGCTGCGGTGACCGGCCTGCTCGCGATCCACGATCTCAAGGGCTCTTCGAAGACGAAGAACAGCCGCACCGGTTCGGTCTATGTCGTCAAGCCGAAGATGCACGGCCCCGACGAGGTCGCGCTGACCTGCGAACTGTTCGGCCAGGTCGAGAGAATGCTGGCGCTGCCGGAAAACACCATGAAGGTCGGCATCATGGACGAGGAGCGCCGCACCACGGTCAATCTCAAGGCCTGCATCCAGAACGCCTCGAAGCGAATCTGCTTCATCAACACCGGCTTCCTCGACCGTACCGGCGACGAGATCCATACCTCGATGGAAGCGGGTC